>NZ_JBHSFK010000020.1:0-205056 GCF_042653945.1 Streptomyces vulcanius
ACCGCGGCCTCGGCGTCATCTTCATCACCCACAACCCCCACCACGCCTACATGGTCGGCGACCACTTCAGCGTCCTGCGCCTGGGAACCCTCGAACTCTCCGCCTCCCGCGACCAGGTCAGCCTCGAAGAACTCACCAACCACATGGCCGGCGGCACCGAACTCGCCGCCCTCAAGCACGAGCTGGCACAGGTGAGGGGTGTCGACGTCGAAGAGCTTCCCGAGGCGAAGGACCTCAACGCACCCGTGGCGGGCGCCGGTTCGGAAGAGGCGTCCTGAGATGGCGGCGCCGCTGGACCGCATCCGGGTCGGCTCCGCCCCCGACTCCTGGGGTGTCTGGTTCCCCGACGACCCCCGACAGGTGCCCTGGGAAAGGTTCCTGGACGAGGTGGCCGAGGCCGGCTACTCCTGGATCGAACTGGGCCCCTACGGCTATCTGCCGACCGACCCGGCCCGGCTCACCGACGAGGTGGGCAAGCGCGGCCTCACGGTCTCGGCGGGCACGGTCTTCACCGGTCTGCACCGGGGGCCGTCCGTCTGGGAGTCCACCTGGGAGCACGTGAGTCAAGTGGCCGCGCTCACCCAGGCCATGGGCGCGAGGCATCTCGTCGTCATCCCGTCCTTCTGGCGCGACGACAAGACCGCCGAGATCCTGGAGCCGCCGGAGCTGACCGGTGAGCAGTGGGCGTACCTGACCAAGGGCATGGAGCGGCTGGGACACGAGGTGAAGGAGACCTACGGTCTCGACATCGTCGTCCACCCGCACGCCGACACCCACATCGACACCGAGGACCATGTGGAGCGCTTCCTCGACTCCACCGACTCCGAACTGGTCAACCTCTGCCTGGACACCGGTCATTACGCCTACTGCGGCGGCGACAGCGTCAAGCTGATCGAGACCTACGGCGAACGTATCGGCTATCTGCACCTCAAGCAGGTGGACCCGGAGATCCTCGCCGACGTGGTGCGCGGCGAGGTGCCGTTCGGGCCGGCGGTCCAGCGCGGGGTGATGTGCGAACCGCCGTCCGGTGTCCCGGAGCTGGGGCCGGTCCTGGTCGCGGCGCAGCGGCTCGGTGTCGAGCTGTTCGCGATCGTCGAGCAGGACATGTACCCGTGCGAGCCGGACCGGCCGCTGCCGATCGCGGTGCGCACCCGGCAGTTCCTGCGGTCCTGCGGGGCGTGATCCCGGCTTCGGCCCGCTGACCAGGCGCGTCGCGCCGTCGCCCGACAGGCGGCGGCGCGCCCGCGCTCGTACGGTGGTCGGGCCGCGCGCGGCCCCTGCCCCATGGTGCGGCTGTGGCCTGCGGCGGACGCCTCCTCGGGAGTGCTGCCCGACGGCGACCGGATGATCAGCGCCGCCACGCAGAACCAGCGGCTGCTCACATCGCCTGCCGTCGGCGCGACCCTCGTGGTCGTGCTGAACACCGACATCAGCTACCGGAACCACGAACCGAGCACCGTGTTCGGCGACTCGATCACGAAGATCATCTCCCCTGACCATGTCTTCAACCTGCCGGCGGAACCAGCGGCGAGGTGAAAACGTCAAGTAGGTGCAAGGTGTGCAGGAGTGGGACGGGGAGGCGAGATGCAGGACAGGAAGCCGCAGGAAGAGCCGTCCGGCTCCGCGGAGGCCGGGCGCCGGTCACGGTTCGCGGCGCTGCCCGAGCGGGTGCGGCCGGAGGACACGGTGGAGGAGCGGCCGGCCACCCCGCGGGACCCGGCGCGGGACGCGTACGACCCGGACGAGTGGATGGTCCGCTACTCCCTGTGAGAGCGGGTGCGGCCCCGGGCAGGGGCCGCACCGGGGCCGGTCGTCAGGAGGCCCGTACCTCGGCGATCGTCACCGGCCGGTGCTCGTGCAGTGACAGGGTGCACGCCTCGGCGATCCAGCCGGCCTCCAGGGCGTCCTCGACCGTGCAGGGCGAGGGCCGGGTGCCCGCCACGACCTCGGTGAACGCGGTCAGCTCGGCGCGGTAGGCGGCCGTGAAGCGGTCCATGAAGAAGTCGTGCGGGGTGCCGGCCGGGAAGGTGACACCGGGCTCGACCGAGCGCAGCGGCAGCTTGTCCTCCAGGCCCACGGCGATCGAGTCCGTGAAGCCGTGGATCTCCATGCGGACGTCGTAACCGCGGGCGTTGTGGCGGGAGTTGGAGACCACCGCGATCGTGCCGTCGTCCAGGGTGAGGATCGCGCCGGTGGTGTCGGCGTCGCCCGCCTCCTTGATGTAGTCGGCGCCCCGGTTGCCGCCGACCGCGTACACCTCGGTGACCTCGCGGCCGGTGACCCAGCGGATGATGTCGAAGTCGTGCACCGAACAGTCCCGGAAGATGCCCCCGGAGGCGGCGACATAGGCGGCCGGCGGCGGCGCCGGGTCCAGGGTGGTGGAGCGGACCGTGTGCAGCTTGCCCAGCTCACCCGACCGCACGGCGGCGCGCGCGGCGACGAAACCGGCGTCGAAGCGGCGGTTGTAGCCGATCTGGATCGGTACGGCGCCGCCCTGGACGGCCTTGAGCACCTCGACGCCCTCGGCCATGGTCTTCGCGACCGGCTTCTCGCAGAAGACCGGGACGCCGGCCTCGACCCCGGCCAGGATCAGGGCGGGGTGGGCGTCGGTCGCCGCGGCGACGACGATGCCGTCGACCCCGGCGGCCAGCAGGGCCTCCGGTGAGTCCACGACCTCGGCCCCGAACCGCTCGGCGGCGTTCTTCGCGGCTTCCGCGAACGGGTCGGTCACGACGAGCGACTCGACGGCGTCGAGTGCGGAGAGGGTCTCGGCGTGGAAGGCGCCGATGCGGCCGAGGCCGAGGATTCCGATACGCATGGGTTGCGGCTCCTAGCGGGGTCGTACAGGGGGCGGGGAGAGGGGGAGACCTAGTCGAGGCCGCCGAGGACGTTCTGGTCCCAGTCGATCACCGAACCGGTGACCACGCCGGACCGTTCGGACAGCAGGAACACCACGAAGTCGGCGATCTCGTCCGGCTGGCCCAGCTTGCCCATCGGCAGCCGGGCCGCCGCCTGCTCACGCCAGTCGTCCCCGGCGCCGTGGAACGCCTTCTGGGTCGCGTCCTCGCCCTCGGTCGCCGTCCAGCCGATGTTCAGGCCGTTGATCCGGACCCGGTCGAAGCGGTGGGCGTGCGCCGCGTTGCGGGTCAGGCCGATCAGCCCGGCCTTGGCGGCGACGTACGGCGCGAGGAAGGGCTGCCCGCCGTGCGCCGAGGACGTGATGATGTTGACGACCGTGCCGGGTGCCTCGCGGGCCACCATGTCCGCCACCGCCGCCTGCATGGCGAAGAACGGCGCCTTCAGGTTGATGGCGATGTGCTGGTCGAACAGCTCGGGCGTGGTGTCGAGGAGCGTGCCCCGGGAGGTCAGCCCGGCCGCGTTGACCAGGCAGTCGACCCGGCCGTAGGCGGCCACCGTCTCGGTCACGGACGCCTTCGCCTGCTCGGCGTCGGCCAGGTCGGCGCGTACGAACAGCGCCTTGCCGCCCGCGGCGCCCAGTTCGGCCACCAGCGCCTCGCCCGGTCCGGGCCGGCGCCCGGTGACGGCGACGACGGCGCCCGCACGGACCGCGGCCCGCGCGACGGCCGCGCCGACTCCCTGGCTGCCGCCATTGACGAGGACGACCTTGTCGTCGAGAAGTCCCATGTACGGAAGGTCCTTTCAGGTGCGGCTCAGCACTGTCATTGTTGTCATGACAAACCCGTCGAACAACCGGCAGGCAGCCATCAAAAAGCCCTCAAGACGATTCAGGAGCCGGACGTGGGCCATCCCTTCCCCATCCGTGAGATCGCACGTCAGGCGGGCCTGAGCGAGGCCACCGTCGACCGGGTCCTCAACGGCAGGGGAGGGGTCCGCGAGTCCACCGCCGAGGAGGTGCGGCGGGCCATCGCGGACCTGGACCGCCAGCGCACCCAGGTCCGGCTGGTGGGCCGTACCTTCATGGTCGACATCGTGATGCAGGCACCCGAGCGCTTCACCACCGCCGTGCGCGCCGCCCTGGAGACCGAGCTGCCCTCCCTGCACCCGGCCGTGCTGCGCTGCCGCTTCCACTTCCGCGAGACCGGCACGGTCCAGGAGCAGGTGGCGATCCTGGACCGGATCGCCCGGCGCGGCTCGCAGGGCGTCATCCTCAAGGCACCGGACGTCCCCGAGATCGGCGCCGCCGTGGGCCGCCTTGCCGCCGCCGGCATCCCGGTCGTCACCCTGGTCACCGACCTGCCCGCGAGCCCCCGCCTGGCCTACGTCGGCATAGACAACCGGGCCGCCGGGGCCACCGCCGCCTACCTCATGGGCCAGTGGCTCGGCGAGCGGCCGGGCAACGTCCTGACCACTCTCGCCAGCGGCTTCTTCCGCAACGAGGAGGAGCGCGAGATGGGCTTCCGCGGTGCCGTGCGGGCCCGCCACCCCGAGCGCGCGCTCGTCGAGATCACCGAGGGCCAGGGGCTGGACGCCACCCAGTACGACCTGGTCCGCGCCGCCCTCGAACGCGACCCGGACATCCGCGCCGTCTACTCCATCGGCGGCGGCAACATCGCCACCCTGCGGGCCTTCGCCGACCTCGGCCGAGAGTGCGCCGTGTTCGTCGCCCACGACCTCGACCACGACAACACCCGTCTGCTGCGCGAGCACCGGCTGTCCGCCGTCCTCCACCACGACCTCCGCCAGGACATGCGCGAGGCCTGCCACACCGTGCTGCGGGCCCACGGCGCCCTGCCGCCGGCGGGGCCCACGCTGCCGTCCGCGATCCAGGTGGTGACGCCGTACAACATGCCGCCCCAGGCGGCGGCCGGGTGACGCGGGCCGCCGCCCGGGGCGGGCGTTGAGCGCGAGGGCCTCAGCCGTGCGGGGCCGCCGCATGTGCCGC
Organism: Streptomyces vulcanius; assembly: GCF_042653945.1. NCBI lineage: Bacteria > Bacillati > Actinomycetota > Actinomycetes > Kitasatosporales > Streptomycetaceae > Streptomyces > Streptomyces vulcanius. The sequence goes on from NZ_JBHSFK010000020.1 coordinate 4,865, forward strand.
CGTCGCCGGGGCGACCCGTGCGGCGCTCCGGTACGTCGTGACGCCCAGGGCCAGCAGCCAGTAGCTGAGGACGGCCCCCATCAGCGCCGTCGTGGCCCAGCCGTTCGCCGCGTAGAAGAACGCGGGGTCGTTGCCGAAGAACAGCGACGGCACGAAGGCGAGGTTGGTCCCGGCCAGGACGTACGCCGAGCGGCCGGTCCAGCGGGGCAGCAGCCCGGCGCGGGAGACGGCGTACCCGAACGCCGTCAGGAACAGGGCCAGCATCAGGCGGGAGATCGAGCCGTAGAGGATGTACGTGCCGCTGACGTCGATGGTCGGGTCGATCGGATGGTCGACGGCGATGACCGCGCCCGCCTCCAGGCCCATGGAGACGAGGGTGACCGTCGCGTAGACCATCCCCGCGGCGAAGGCGATCGAGCCGGCCCAGGCGTGCTCCGGGCGCACTCGCCCGACCAGTTCGCGGAAGGCGGTCACGAACACGACCAGGGACGCCAGCGCGACGATCCCGATCAGCAGCCGGGCCAGCACGTTTGCGTCCGGCGGCGGGCCCGCGTAGACGAAGTACAGCGGTACCTGGACGATCAGGGCGACCGCGGCGACGATGCCCGCGAGGCCGGTCAGTCGCCGGGCGAGGAATTCCGACATGGGTGTCCCCCGAGTTCTCGGTGTGGCGGATTCGGTGCCGGCGTGCGTGCCGGTACCCAGAAGCCTGCCGTTCGCGGCGCGCGCGGTCGCTGGGCCTGAGGACCGAGTCCGCGGTGGTCCTGGCACCACCCCTGGGGGTGCGCCGCACGGCGCGATACGGCGCGATACGGCGGACAAAATTGTTGACAATCTTGTTTGGCTAGATTTAGGTTCGACAGGCACTCACGCAGGGAGGGCAACGATGCCGAAGGAAGCCCGTCCGAGCACCGGGGAGCAGGCCAAGCAGCATGCGTTCGCGCAGCTGCGGCAGGCGATCCTGCACGGCGAGATGGCACCGGCGCAGCGGCTGGTGGAGAACGAGCTCGCCGAGCAGTTCGGTGTGACGCGGGCCAGCATCCGCGCGGCACTCATCGATCTGGAGTCCCAGGGACTCGTCGAACGGATCCGCAACCGCGGCTCGCGGGTGCGGGTGGTGACCGTGGACGAAGCGGTCGCCATCACCGAGTGCCGGATGGCCCTCGAAGGGCTGTGCGCGGCGAAGGCGGCCGTCGCGGCCAGCGACGAGCAGCTGCTCCAGCTGACCGAGCTCGGCACGGCGATGACCAAGGCCGTCGCCGACGGCGAACCGGTCACCTACTCCGACCTCAACCACGAACTGCACGTCCGTATCCGGGAGTTCTCCGGGCAGCGGACCGCGCAGGAGCTGCTGGAGCGGCTCAACGCCCAACTGGTGCGTCACCGCTTCCAGTTGGCGCTGCGGCCGGGGCGTCCGCAGCAATCCCTGAACGAGCACCTGGCCATGATCGAGGCGATCCGGGCCAGGGACCAGCAGGCGGCCGAGACGGCCGTCCGCGCCCACCTCACCAGTGTGATCGAGGCACTGCGCAACTGATCGCACCGGCGCGGGGCGGGCGCCCGTCTGTCATCGAGGAGATCCGAGCATGACCCAGGCCAACGCGCCCGCCCTCCGACCACGTTCGACCCTCGTCGTCACCGCGCACGCCGGCGACTTCGTCTGGCGGGCGGGCGGCGCCATCGCCCTGGCCGCCGCGCGCGGGGAGAGGGTCACCATCGCCTGTCTCACCTTCGGCGAGCGCGGCGAGTCCGCCAAGGCGTGGCGCGAGGGCCGGAAGCTCGACGAGATCAAGGCGATACGCAGGGACGAGGCCGAGCGCGCCGCCGCCGCCCTGGGCGCGGAGGTCCGCTTCTTCGACGCCGGCGACTACCCGCTCGTCGCCACCGCCGAGCTGACCGACCGGCTCGTCGCCGTCTACCGGGAGACCCAGCCGGACGTCGTCCTCACCCACCCCGCCGAGGACCCGTACAACGGCGACCACCCGGCCGCGAGCCGGATGGCCCTGGAGGCCAGGGTTCTCGCCCAGGCCATCGGCTATCCGGGCGAGGGCGAGATCATCGGCGCCCCGCCGGTCTTCTACTTCGAGCCGCACCAGCCCGAGATGAGCGGCTTCAAGCCCCAGGTCCTGCTCGACATCACCGAGGTCTGGGACACCAAGCGCGAGGCGATGGAGTGCCTGGCCGCGCAGCAGCACCTGTGGGACTACTACACCGACCTCGCCGTCCGGCGGGGCGTCCAGCTCAAGCGCAACGCGGGCCCGAACCTGGGCCTCGCGCACAAGACCATGGCCGAGGCGTTCATGCGCCCGTACCCGCAGATCGCGAAGGAGCTGGCGTGAGCGGCGTGATCGTCACCAACCCGCCGAAGGCGGAACAGAAGGACGTCGACGCGCTGGGCGCCTTCGGCGTGGCCACCGTGAGCGAGGCGATGGGGCGAACGGGCCTGCTGGGACCGGGAATCCGCCCGATCCAGCAGGGCGTACGGATGGTGGGCACCGCCGTCACCGTGCTGAGCTGGCCCGGCGACAACCTCATGATCCACGCGGCCGTCGAGCAGTGCGGCGAGGGCGATGTCCTGGTCGTCACCACCACCTCCCCGTCCACCGACGGCATGTTCGGCGAGCTGTTCGCGACGGCGCTCCAACGGCGCGGGGTGCGCGGCCTGGTCATCAACGCGGGCATCCGGGACACCCAGGAGTTGCGCGAGATGGACTTCCCGGCCTGGTCGCGGGCGGTGTCCGCGCAGGGCACGGTCAAGGCCACCGGCGGATCCGTGAACGTACCGGTGGCGATCGACGGCCAGGTGATCCGTCCCGGCGACGTGATCGTCGCCGACGACGACGGGGTCGTGGTCGTCCCGCGCGAGCGCGCCCGCGCCACCGCGGCGGCGTCCGAGGCCCGCGAGGCCAAGGAGGCCCGCGCCCGCGCCGCCTTCCTCGACGGCGAACTCGGCCTGGACCGGTACGGGTTGAGGGAGACGCTGAAGAAGCTCGGCGTGCGGTACAGGACATATGACGAATACACGGAGTACGCGGGGGAGTCGTCGTGACCGTCCTCCCCGAGGAGGTGCCCTGTCTGCTGATGCGGGGCGGCACCTCCAAGGGCGCCTACTTCCTCGCCGACGACCTGCCCGCCGAACCCGCCCTGCGCGACGAGCTGTTGCTGCGCGTCATGGGCAGTCCCGACGAGCGCCAGATCGACGGCCTCGGCGGCGCCCACCCGCTCACCAGCAAGGTGGCGGTGGTCTCCCCGTCCGCCGACCCGCGCGCCGACGTCGACTACCTCTTCCTCCAAGTCGCCGTCGACCGGCCCGAGGTGAGCGACCGTCAGAACTGCGGCAACATCCTGGCCGGTATCGGCCCGTTCGCCGTGGAGCGCGGACTGGTCAAGGCGGGGGAGACGGAGACCGCGGTCCGTATCCGCATGGTCAACACCGGCGACTACGCGACGGCGACCTTCCCGACCCCCGGCGGCCGGGTGCGGTACTCCGGCGACGCCGCGATCTCGGGCGTGCCCGGGACCGCCGCGCCGGTCGTGATCGAGTTCCCGCCGGGCACGCGTCCGCTGCTGCCCACCGGCAGCGTCCGGGATGTGATCGACGGCGTCACGGTGACCTGCGTGGACAACGGCATGCCGACGGTGCTGATCCGCGCCGCCGACCTCGGAGTCACCGGCTACGAGACCCCCCGGGACCTGGAGGAGGACCTGGCCCTCGCCGACCGGCTGCGCGCGATCCGGCTGGCGGCGGGCCCGCTGATGGGCCTCGGTGACGTCGCCGACACCACCGTCCCCAAGCTCACCCTCCTCGCCCCGCCCCGCAGCGGCGGCGCGGTCACCACCCGCACCTTCATCCCCGTGCGCTGCCACACCTCGATCGGTGTCCTCGGCGCGGCAGGCGTCGCCGCCGGCCTGCGGACCGAGGGCGGCGTGGGGGAGGAGGTCGCCGCCCTGCCCCCCGACGGCGACCGCGTGCGCATAGAACATCCCACCGGATTCCTCGACATCGAGAGCAGCCTCGGGAGCACCCCCGACGGCCTGCCCGCCGCCCGCCGCACCGCCGTGGTCCGCACGGCCCGCAAGATCTTCGACGGCACGGTGTTCCCCCGGCCCGACTCCCGGCCGTCCGAGCCCCCGCAGTCCGACACCCCGCAGTCCGATCCCCCTGGAGGTCAACGATGACTCCGCCGCTCGGCGACATCGCCCACATCGGCCACGCCCAGCTCTTCACCCCGGACCTGGACGCCAGCGTCGGCTTCTTCACCGACTACCTGGGGCTCACCGTCAACGGCACGGACGGGGACACGGTCTACCTGCGGACCTACGACGACTACGAGCACCACAGCCTGGTCCTCACCGCCCGCGATCAGCCCGGCCTCGGCCGGCTCGCCCTGCGCACCTCCGGCGAGGAGGCCCTCCGGCGTCGTATCGAGGCCGTCGAGGAGGCGGGCGGCACGGGACGGTGGGCCGAGGACGAGCCCGGCCTCGGCAAGCTGTACGTCACCACCGACCCGGACGGCCATGAGCACGCCCTGTACTGGGAGAGCGAGTACTACCGGGCCCCCGAGGAACTCCGGCCCGCGCTGAAGAACCAGCCGCAGGCCAAGCCCAACCGGGGCGTCGGCGTACGGCGCCTCGACCACGTCAACTTCCTCGCCGCCGACGTCCTCGCCAACGCGGAGTTCCAGGAACGGGTGCTGGGGGCCAGGCCGACCGAGCAGATCCGGCTCGACAGCGGCCGGATCGCGGCGCGCTGGCTGACGTACACCAACAAGTCGTACGACGTCGTCTACACCGAGGACTGGACCGGTTCGGCCGGGCGGCTGCACCACATCGCCTTCGCCACCGACACCCGTGAGGACATCCTGCGCGCCGCCGACCTCGCCGTCGACACCGGTGTGTTCATCGAGACGGGCCCGCACAAGCACGCCATCCAGCAGACGTTCTTCCTGTACGTGTACGAGCCCGGCGGCAACCGGATCGAGCTGTGCAACCCACTGACGCGGCTCGTCCTGGCGCCGGACTGGCCGCTGATCACCTGGACCGAGGAGGAGCGGAAGAAGGGGCAGGCCTGGGGCCTGAAGACCATCGAGTCCTTCCACACGCACGGCACTCCGCCGGTCGTCCCGCCCGCCGATTAGGTGTCGATGAGATTGTTGACAAAAACGTTGACACTCTTGGGGTGGGTCCTTAGCGTCTGAGGACCCACCCCGCTCGAGAGGGAAACAACGATGTCCTCCTCCCCCGCTCCGCCGGCGCGCGGCAGCAGACTGGCCCTGCTGGTCGTCGGTCTGTGCTGGCTGGCCGTCCTCTTCGACGGCCTCGACATGTTCATCTACGGCTCCGTGCTGCCGCACCTGCTGGAGACCAGGACCTTCGGGCTCACCGCGGACACCGCGGGCGACCTCGGCAGCTACGCCACCTTCGGCATGCTGGTCGGCGCCCTGACGGCGGGCACCGTCGCCGACCGGGTCGGGCGCAAGAACCTGATGGTCGGCTGCGTGGTGCTGTTCTCACTGGCGTCCGGGGTGTGCGCGACGGCCGACGGCGTGACCGTCTTCGGCCTCGGCCGGACCCTGGCCGGGGTCGGTCTCGGCGGGCTGCTGCCCACCGCGATCAGCATGGTCTCCGACTACGCCCCGCGCGGCCGGGGCGCGATCGTCATCGGCCTGCTGATGACCGCGCACCACGCCGGCGGCATCCTCTCCGCGTACGTCGCCAAGTGGCTGGTGGACCCGGTGAGCTGGCGGGCGGCCTTCTGGGTCTGTGTGGTGCCCCTGCTGTTCGCCCCGGTGCTCGCGAAGTTCCTGCCGGAGTCGCTGAGCTTCCTCGTCGCCAAGGGCCGCACCGACGAGGCGGCCGCGCTCGCCGCCCGCTACGACGTGGAACCGCCCGGGGCGAAGTCCGGGAGGAGGACGGCCGCCGACCGCTGGGACGCGCTGGCCGGTCTCTTCCGGGGCGGCGAGTGGATCCAGACCCTGCTCTACTGGCTGGCCTCCTTCGGCGGACTGCTCCTCGTCTACGGCGTCGCCACCTGGCTGCCGACCCTGATGCGCGCCGAGGGCTACGCGCTCGCCAACGCGCTGACCTTCGTTGTCGTCTTCAACCTCGGCGGCATCGTGGGCATGCTGGTCGCCGGACGCGCCGCGGACCGCTTCGGCGCCCCGCGCATCTCGGCGGTCTGGTTCGCGCTGACCGCCGCCGGCGTCGCCCTGCTCAGCGTGCACATGTCGACGAGCGTCACGATGGTCGTCGTGTTCCTCACCGGTGTCTTCCTCAACAGCGCCCAGACGATGATCTACGCGACGGTGGCCATCAGCTCCGACCCCGGCAACCGGGCCACCGCCGTCGGCTGGACCTCCGGCATGGGCCGCTTCGGCGCCGTCTTCGGTCCGTGGCTCGGCGGTCAGCTGCTCGCCGCGGGCAACGGCGAGTGGGGCTTCACCGCCTTCGCGCTCGCCGGTGTCTCCTCCATGGTCTTCATCGGGATCGCCGCGCTGCGCACCACCAAGCAGTCCCCGCACGGCGCCGACCAGGAACTGGTCGCCGCGCACTGACGGGCGGGCCCAGGCGCTGGTCGCCGCGCACTGACGGGCGGGCCAGGTGTCGGACGCCGTGCTCTGACGGGGGCGGGCCCAGGCGCTGGATGCCGTGCCCTGACGGGTGGGCCCAGCCGTCGGACGCCGCCCGCTGACGGGCGGGCCAGGTGTCGGACGCCGTGCGCTGACGGGGGCGGGCCCAGCCGTCGGACGCCGTGCCCTGACGGGGCGCGCCCAGGCATGGGACGTCGTGTGCTGACGGGAGGCCCAGGTGTTGGACACCCCGCACTGGTGGGCGGGCCCAGGTGCCGGGCGTCGGTTGTCGTACGAGGTGCGCAGGGCGGTGTGCGGCGTCACGATCTAGATATGGCTGAACGCTGGGAGATCCGCCGGGCGGGTCCGGAGCGGGCCCCGCACCGGGTGCTGATGATCCCGGGCGGACTGTGCACGACCGAGTTCTACGCCGACATCATGGCCGAGCCGGCGGTGGCGGGACTGGGGATGACGGCGGCGACCCTGCCGGGCTTCGGCGGGACCGAGGCGCCCGAGGACATGTCCATGGAGCACTACGCGCGGCTGATGGCGGACCTCGCCGCCGAGTCCGGCTGCGACACGGTCGTGGGGCACAGCCTGGGCGCGAACGTCGCCCTCGAGATGGCCGCCCTCGGCCTGTTCAGGGGCCCGCTGGTGCTGCTGTCGCCGGCCTTCTCGCGCGGGGACGAGATGAGGTCGCTGGCCGCGCTGAACGCCGTGGGCCGGGTGCCCGGGCTCGGCACCGTGGTCTGGGCGGGCATGCTCGGGCTGCTGCCCCGGGCGATGAGACGCGAACTGCCGCCGCGGCGCGCGGACGCGCTGGCGGCGGCGATGAGCGGCAATGATCCGACGGCGAGCCGCCGGATCATCCGGCGCTACTACGCGTACCTGGACCGCTACCCGTCCCTGGTGCCCAGGCTGTGCGAGGCCGGGGTACCGGCCTGGGTGGTGCGCGGCGACCACGACGAGATCGGTCTGACGGACGGCGAACGGCGGGGCCTGGAGGGCTGCCCGCACGTCCGCCTGATCGAGGTGCCCGACGCCGGACACGCCGTCCTCGTCGAACAGCCGGCCGCCGTGGCCGGGATCGTCGCGGAGGCGGCCACGGCGGCGTTGCGCTGAACTGGACCGACTGGACCGACTAGCGGTAGCAGGTGGTCACGCCGGGCCGCCAGGGGCAGGCGAGCGCGGCGAAACCGCCGTTGGCGACGATGTCCGCGCTCAGCGTGTCACCGTTGCGCAGGACCCTGCTGTCCTGGACGAGCCCCTCGGCGCCGTCCTGGATCGTCTGCACCAGCCAGCGTCCCGGCCCGAGGTTCACCGGTACCTCGGCGGTGCGGGCGGCGCCCGCGTACACCCCTCCGATGAACCAGCGGTTGCCGCTGCGGCGGGCGACGACGGCCTCCTGGCCGGGCGCTCCGGCGAGCAGCCGGGTGTCGTCCCAGGCGGCCGGGACCTGGTCGAAGTAGGCCCGGGCGAGCGGCCGTTCGTCGTACGACGCCGGGGTGCCGGCGAACATCTGCAGGCCCGACTCGTAGGCGACGGTGAGTCCGACCTCGGCCGCGTCGGAGTTGGGACGCAGTCCGACGCGCTGGAAGGCGCCGGGGGTGAAGTCCATGGAGCCGATGACGTTACGGGTGAAGGGCAGGGTGGTGAGATGGGCGGCGGTGTTGGTGCGCTTCTCCTCGCCGCCGACGCCCTCCAGGGTCATGACCTGCGGCCAGGTGCGCTGGATGCCCTTGGGGATCGTGGAGCCGTGGAAGTCGACCATGAGGTGGTGGGCGGCGGTCTCCGGGAGGATGATGTCGTACCACTGGAGCATCGACTGCGCCTCGGAGTTCATGAAGTCGATCTTGACGCCCTTGACGCCCCATCGCTCCAACGTGGGCAGCCACTGGGCGCGTTCCTCGGGTGTGTCGAGGTCGCGCTGGTGGATCCAGACGACGATTCCGACGCCCTTGGCCCGCGCGTACTCGACGAGTTCCGGCATCCAGCTGTTGGTCTGCCAGTCGGGGTCGGTGATGTCCCACTCGCCGGGCTTGTAGTACCAGCCGGCGTCGACGGCCTCGTAGGGCCAGCCCCGCTCGGCGGCGTAGTCGACGTACGCCTTCTGCGCGGCCAGGCTCTGCCCGGCCTCCTTCCCGCCGGCCAGCCAGGTCCACAGCACGGTGCCGGGCTTGATCCAGGACCGGTCGGCGACCTTGGCGGAGGGCGCGAGGTCGTCGGTGAAGGTGGACCGGGTGACGGTGGCGAGGTCACCCGTGACCATGGCCCGCCACGTGGTGGCGAGGGCGCCGTCGGTGTGGACCCGCTGGTCGGCGAGCTGGATCCGGTAGCTGCCGGTGCCCTGGGTGTGGGCGAGCTGGGCACCGGAGTAGGAGCCGGTGAGGTCGGACTCGGCGAGCAGGGCGTAGCCGCCGGGCGTGGAGAAGAGCGCCTGTTCCGAGTAGGCGCCCGTGGGGGCCGTGGCGGCGGTGTACTGGGCGAACTGCCCCTCGTTGTCGACCCGGTAGGTGCTCAGCCACGCGCCGGCGTCCGCCGGCAGGTTGAACGCGGACGCCTCGCCGAGCACATCGCCGTGTCCGGCGGGCAGGACGTACCGGTAGGCGACGCCGTCGGCGGAGGCGCGGACGACGAGGTCGACGCGGGCGCCGTCGGCGCCCGCGAACGACAGCCGGGTCTCCTGCATACGGACCTTGCGGTCCAGCCGTTTTCCGGACGTCGTCCGGTAACGCTCGTTCACCTGCCGGTCCTTGCGGTGCAGGAAACGCAACCCCTGGGAGAGATCGGCCTGTTCGGTGACGATACCGACGGGCGACGGCTCGAGGACCGTACGGCCGTCGCGGGACACCGAGAGACTCAGCTTGCCGGTGGTGTCGTCCAGGGATATCCGCGCACGCGGCGCGTGTGCCGCCTCGGACACGGCCCAGACGTGTTCGCGCTGCCCGGCCTGTGCGGGCACCGTCGTGAAGAGTGTGGCCATCAGCCCGGCGCAGAGCGCCGCGACCGTGGTTCTGATCGGAACTGCCATGTGAGCCTTCCCTGTTGTGCGTTCGGACGGACGGTTGGTTACGGCAGTCCCCAGGCCGCACCCGGTTCGCTGACGGCGACGGGCGCGATGACGAGGTCGGGCCGGGCGCCGGAGTACACGAGCACCTCGCGTCCCCGGGGCAGGTCGACGGCGAGGGTGCCGTCGCCCAGGTCGTGGGTGCGGGCGGGGCTGCCGTCGTCCAGCAGCACGGTGAGCCGGCCGGTGAGGCCGTGCCGGAGCTTGAGCGGCTCGCCCGCCAGGCTCCTGATCCGGATGAACCGGGTCTTCCCCGCCTCGCGGACGGCGCTGACGAGGAAGGCGCCCTGGGTGCGGAAGTCGTGCAGGGTGACGTCCGCCCAGGCGTGCGGGACGGCCGGGAAGACCCGGATCACCCCGCCCCAGCTCTGGCAGAACATGTCGTGCAGTGACTGCGAGGCCGACAGCGGTGTCTCGATGACCGGGCCGGCCTCGGTGTAGTGGGTGTTGGCCCGGCACGGGTAGCGGGTGGTGGTGTCGAAGAACTTCCGCAGATAGGTGATCGCGGTGTCGCCGTCTCCGGCCATCGCGTACAGCGAGGCGGCCCCGGTGTAGCTGTAGCCGCGGTGGGCGCCGGGCAGCGCGTGCCAGTGCTCCACCGACTTCGTGATCAGCTCGCGGCTCTCGGGCTGGTCCCAGTTGACGAGGTACAGCGGGTACACCATCAGCAGATGCGAGTAGTGCCGGTGGGACTGCGCGTACGGGGTGTCGGCGCCGATCATGAAACCGTTGTCGTCGACCGGGTACGGCGTGAGCTTGGCGAGTACCTCCTGCCAGCGGGGGGCCAACTCGTCGTCGATGCCCAGCAGTTCGGCGGACTCGAGGAGGGTCTGGCAGCCCCAGCGGATGAGGGCCAGGTCGTAGTTGGTGTCCTGCGGAGGTACGACCGGGTACTCGGGGGAGAGGGTGCTCGGCAGGTGCAGCTTGCCGTCGCTGCCCGGGGTGAGGAAGTGCAGGTAGTAGTTGATCGCCCGGCGCAGCACCGGGAAGACGGTGTCGCGCAGTAAGGACTCGTCCATGGAGTGCCGGTAGGACAGCCACACGTTGTGCAGCGCCCAGGTGAGGTCGCCGGTCTCGGCGCCGGTGCCGGGTTGGCCCACGGTCCGGTTGGCGAACATGTCGGAGCTGCGGCCCACTCCGGAGCTGTCCGCGCGGTAGGCGGCGGGGACGTTCGCGATGAGCTGTTCCTGGTTCTGCCGCACGGTGGTGGCGAGCGCGTCCAGCTCCGGGTGGTTGAAGCCATGGACGAGCCAGTACTCCAGCTGGATGTTGAGGTTCCACCAGACCGCCGGCCAGGGCGTGGGCTCCAGCCAGGGCCCGGAGGTCGCCATGACGGGGCCGCCCGCGCGGCTCGCGGAGGCGACCTTGTACAGCTGGATCCAGTGGAAGCTCTGCAGCCGCTGGTCGGGGAACGACACGAAGCTCTTCTTGTAGAACGCGTGCCACCAGCGGGTGTGCCGCCGCCGCAGCGTGCCGTACGACACCGCGCGGCGCAGGTTGCGCAGCGAGTCGGTCTCGGCGGCGGTGGTGGAGGGCGTGCTGTGCCCGACGCTGAGCAGCAGGTCGTCGCCGCTGCGGCGGTAGGCGGTGGCGGTCTGGCCGCCGGTGAGGGGCTGGAGCACCTGCTCGGTGCCGTCGGCGGAAGTCCGGGTGGTCCAAGGGGGGTTGGGGGTGTAGCCGGCGGGCGGGGCCTCGCTGATCTTCCGGGGGCTGATCGCTTCCTCGGGGTGGAAGGTCCAGACGACCCGTTCGCCGCCGGCGGCCCGTGCGCGGACCGCCAGGACCTCGTCGTGGATGAGGGCGGCGAGGGTGATCGTGCCCGCGGTGGTGGTGACGGTGCCGGTGAGCTCGGCGTTCCACAGGCTCAGCCGCCAGTCGACGGCGGTGACGGTGCCGACGGGTTCGAGCGTGAGATGGCCGACCGGCAGCCGGCAGGTGCCCCAGCCGCTGCCGAACTGGGGCCGGTGGTCCTGGACCCGGCCGTGCTGCACCGTGAAGCGGATCTGGTTGGCGCCGGGCTCCTGGTAGATCATGCTGCCGAGCTGCCCGTCGCCGAGGAACGGGCCCTCGTGCCAGAGGGTCGGCAGTCTGCTCCACAGCAGGTCCTGATCGCGCAGGAACCCGCTCCAGGAATGGTCGGAGGTCATGGTGTCGCGGAGCTTCCAGGGGCGCCGGCCGTGCGCGGTCCCGGTGGTGGTTCCGGTGGCGGAGGCGGAGGCCGCTTGGGCCGTGCCGGGCAGTGCGGCGACCGCAGCGCCGCCGAGAGCGGTGCCGATCATCGCTCTTCGGGGCATGCCTGAGGGGTTCCCCGACTGCGAGGTCATCATCGTCCTCCAGATCTGACGGATCATCGATACATCGGATACATCGGGTGTATCCCGGACCGTAGGCAGGGTTCACGGACATGTCAATGGTTCAAGTCCTTGACTCCTCCGATGTATTGGAGTTCCCTACTGGCGTGTTCCTGACATGGTCCATACCTGGGAAAGGACGCGCGATGAACCGGAGAACCCTCTTACGGGCGGGCGGTGGCCTGCTGGCCGGCGGCGCCATGACTGCGGCGGCGGCCCCGGCGGCCGGCGCCGCGCCGGCCGCGGACCCCACCGACGGCTGGACGGAGACCTCGTTCACGTACAGCTGGCAGAAGCCCTGGAACCTCGACCTGGCCGACCGGCACAGCTCCAGCGGCGGCGTCGACCGCATGTGGGTGTACGCCACCGACGAGCCGTTCGAGGAGGACAGCACCACGGACCCGCGCACGGAGATGCGCTGGAAGAACGACTACAAGACCGGTGACCGCATGTGGGACGCGGACGTCTATCTGCCGTCCGGCACCGACGGCGCGTCCTTCGTCCAGATCCTGCGCAGCGTCCACCCCTCGGGCACGCCGGCCACCGACATCATGCTCAACGTGTACAACACGAGCGGCGGCACCGTGCGGCGCTACGACGGCACGGTGCTCAAGACGAACGCGTACAACACCTGGTTCAACGTGAAGATCGCCCACCAGGCGAGCACCGGGACCGGCACCATCAAGGTCTACTTCGACGACTCACTCGTCCTGACCGTCGCCGACCGGGGACCCGCCACCCGCTACTTCAAGAACGGCGTGTACAACCACGGTTCCGGGCGCGTCGAGGCCCGCTTCCGCAACATCACCTACTGGACGCGGTGATCCTGACCCTCAACCTGATCTTCCCGCCTGTCGTCCGAGCCCATCCGGTCCTCGGGCGACAGGTGTTCCACCGTCTTCCCGGTCTCGGTGAACGTACGGGTGACATGCCCGGACGAGTACACCCACAGGATGCGCAGCGGGACGTCACCGACGTTGCGGAACAGGTGGGGGATGGGGGAGGGGACGTACGTCGTGTCGAAGCGCTCCAGCCTCGTCACCTCGCCGTCGACGACCACCTCGGCCTCGCCCTCCAGGACCGTGACGTGCTCGTCGCAGTTGTGCGAGTGCAGCGGCGCGCCGGAGCCCACCGGGTAGACGCTCATCCCGCTGGTGATCCTGTTCTCGCCGTGCGCCGACGACGTGGTGACGAGCGGGGTCGTCGCGACCGCGCCGCCGCGGTCGAGCAGCGGGACGGACGCGGCCTTGATGATGGTCGTCATACCGGACGACGTTAGGTCGGCGTCCGGCGAATGGGGGGCCTCCGGCGTGCAGGTTTACCTTGCATTCCGAGGAGGGTGAGCTTCCCGGACCCGGCTGTACTTTCACCTGGCACCGCACGGCCGCACCATCCGTGGCCGTAACGCGCCGGAAAGAGAAGGCAGGTAACGGCCGGATGAGGCTTCCCGTTCTCAGCGAAGACGACATGGACGCACGGCAGCAGGAACTGGCGGCGCGGATCGCCGGCCGCCGCGGTGCCGTCCGAGGTCCCTTCCGGGTCTGGCTGCACAGCCCCGAGATGTGCGAGCGGGCCGAGTCCCTCGGCGCCTTCGCCCGCTTCGACTCCAGTCTCCCGGAGCACCTGCGCGAGCTGACCCTGCTGATGGCCGCCCGCAACTGGGACGCGCAGTACTCCTGGAACGCCCACGTACGGCAGGCGATCGAGGCGGGCATCCCCGAGGCCGCCGTGAAGGCCATCGCCGAGAAGCGCGAGGCCGTCTTCGACGACCCGGCCGACCAGGCGTTCTACCGGTTCTGCCGGGAGGTCCTGGAGGACCACTTCGTCACCGACGGGACCTTCGCGGCGGCGCTCGCGCACTTCGGCCCCAAGGGCCTGGTCGACACCATCGGCGCGCTCGGCAACTTCACCATGCTCGGCATGTGCCTCAACACCTTCCAGGTGGACCTCCAGGCCGACCGGGAACCCCCCTTCCCGGACATCCGCGGCTACGGCCGTGTCGTCCCCGGCGGCGACCGGCCGTGACCCCGCCGTCCCACCCGGTCCTGCGCGTCCGGGGCGTCACCAAGCACTTCGGCGGCGCCGCCGCGCTCAAGGGCGTCGACCTCGACCTGTACCCCGGCGAGATCCACGCCCTGATGGGCATGAACGGCGCCGGCAAGTCGACGCTCGTGCGGGTGCTGTCCGGGGTCCACCAGGCCGACGGCGGCACGATCGAGGTCGACGGACGCGAGCAGCACGCGCTGACCGTGCGCAGGGCCCGCAAGCTGGGCATCTCCTTCGTGCCGCAGCGCCGCGAGCTGGCGATGGGCCTGACCGTCGCCGAGAACGTCCTGCTCGGCGATCTGCCCACCCGTGGCCGCGCCGTCCACTGGAAGGCCGTACGGGACGAGGCGCACGACGCGCTCGCCGCCCTCGGCATCACGCTCGACGTGGAGCGCACCGCCGGTTCCCTCACCGTCGCCGAGCAGACCATGGTCGAGGTGGCCCGCGAGGTCCGCCGCGGCGGCCGGGTGCTGATCCTGGACGAGCCGACCGCCTGCCTCGGCGCGGAGGCCGCCCAGCGCATCCGCGCCCTGGTGCGCACCCTGCGCGACGAGGGCGTGGCCGTCGTCTACATCTCGCACTACATCGACGAGGTGATGGCCGTCGCCGACCGGCTCACCGTCCTGCGGGACGGGTCCGTGGTGACCGGCGCCCCCGCGGCCGAACTGGACGAGACCGCTCTGGTACGGGCCATGGTGGGCCGGGACGTCGTCTCCACCCGCCCCGGACGCCCCGCGCCGAAGGACGAAGTCGGGCTGGCGGTAAAGGGGTTGAGTCACGGCCGGGCCGTACGGGACTTCTCCGTCGAGGTGCGCAGGGGCGAGGTCGTCGCCGTCCTGGGGCCCGCCGGGGACGCCCAGTCCCGGCTGTTCGACCTGCTGTCGGGACGCCGGCGCCCCGACTCCGGCCAACTCCACGTCGAGGGGCGGGCGGTGCCCTTCGGGAGCGTCGCCGCCTCGCTGGCCGGCGGGCTGCGCTGCGTCACCGGCGACCGGCACGCCCTGGGCCTGGTCCCCGCGCTGTCGGTCGACGAGAACCTGCTGCTCGCCGACGACCGCTTCGCCCGCCGGCGCCTGCACCGCCGTACCGAACTCGCCCGCCGCGCCGCCCCGTTGCGCCTCGCCTACGGAGTGCGGGCGGCGGCCGGGAACCCGCCGGTGAGCGCGCTGTCCGGCGGCAACCAGCAGAAGGTACTGCTCGGCAAGTGGCTGGAGAACGTACCGGCCGCCTGCTTCCTGGAGGACCCCACCAACGGTGTGGACATCGCGGCCATGGCCGACATCCACGCCCTCCTCGACGACCTCGCCTCCCGGGGCGTGGCCGTACTGCTCGCCTCCTCCTCCGCCGAGGAGGTCATGCGCCTGGCCGACCGGGTCGTCGTCGTGCGCGCCGGCCGCACCGTCGCCGAGCACGACATCACCGCCCTCACCCGCGACGAACTCGTCGCCACGGCCCTCGGAGGACAACCGCAGTGAGCGTCAAGACACTTACCGATGCCCCCGGCGCCCTGGACCCGCCCCGGTCCCGCTCCGTCGTGCACCGGCTGCGGGACCTCCCGCACGCCGGGCTGATCGCCGTGCTCGTCCTCGTCGTGGTGTTCACCGCCGTACAGAGCGAGACGTTCGCGACCGACCGCAACATCGTCAACATCCTCGGCCAGATCAGCGTCAACGCCGTGCTCGCCGCCGGGCTGACGCTGCTGATGACCGCGGGCGGCATGGACTTCTCCATGGGCAGCAACACCGCCGTCACCGCCGCCGTCTCGGCGAAACTCCTGGCCGACGGGCAGCCCACCCTGTACGCCGTCGTCGTCGCGCTGCTCCTCGGCACGGCGATCGGCCTGGTGAACGGGCTGGTGGTGACCTTCACCCATGTGGCGCCCTTCGTGGCGAGCCTGGCCTCCGCGACCCTCCTGGACGGGGTCGCCCTCCTGGTGCACGACGGCTCCACCATCTCCATCGGCACCCGCATGTTCGCCCTCGGCAACGACAAGGTCCTCGGCGTGCCCTGGCTGCTGGTGGTGGCGATCCTGGTACTGGCCGCGACCGCGCTGGTCATGCGGTTCACGGTGTTCGGCCGCGACGCGTTCGCGATCGGCGGCAACGAGCACGTTGCCCGGCTCAGCGGTATCGACGTCACCGCCCGCAAGCTCACCCTGTACGGCCTCACCGGCACCCTCTCCGGACTGGCCGGGCTGATGATCCTGTCCCGGCTGGGCTCCTCCAGCCCCGGCGGCACCGCGGGGCTCTCCCTCCAACTGGCGGTCGTCGCCGCGGTCGTCATCGGCGGCACCTCGCTGGCCGGCGGCCACGGGACGGTGGTGGGGACCGCCCTGGGCCTGGTGCTGCTCGGGGTGGTGGCCAACGCGCTCAACCTCCTGGACTTCTCCAGCAACTACCAGCCGGTCTCCGTCGGCGCCGTGCTGCTCGTCGCGGCCGTCGCGAACGAGATGCACAAGGCCCGCTCCGGCTCCGCACCCCACTGACCGCGAACTCCCCGCTCCCGAAAGGCGGTTCACCATGAGACTTCCCGCCCGCACGCCCAGAACCCTGTTCGTCGCGGTCGCCGGCTGCGCGCTGGTGCTGACCGGCTGCGGCAAGGGCGACGGCGGCGGCAGCTCCGGCGGGGTCTCCCTCGGCTTCGTCAACGGGGGCGACACCAACTTCCACAGCTGTCTGCAAAAGGCCGTCGAGAGCCAGGCGAAGACGGAGGACGCCAAGGTCTACACGGCCAACTCCCACCAGAACGCGGGGACCGAGCTGTCCAACATCGAGGACATGATCTCGCGCGACGTCAGCGCCCTGATCGTGCAGACGGTCAACGTCGACTCGCTGAAGGGCGACATCGCCAAGGCCAAGGCCGCCGACGTGCCGATCTACCTCACCTCCGTGACCACCGACGACGTGGACGACATCCTGGGCGCCGCCGTCGTCGACCTGAAGAAGGCCGGCGCCCTGGACGCCGGCTGGATCGGCGAGGACGCGGCGGGCAAGGGCGTGAAGGTCGGCATCGTCGCCGGGGCGCCGGGCGCGGCCTCGGACCTCCTCGTCGGCGGCTTCCAGGGCGCCCTGCCGGCCACGGCGAAGGTGGTCGCCAACCAGCCCGGCATGTTCAACCCGGCGAAGGCCCAGGACGTCGCGGAGAACATGATCCAGGCCAACCCGGACCTCGACTACGCCTTCGTCGCCAACGAGGAGATGGCGTTCGCCGTACGCAAGGCGTTCGACGCGGCCGGCGCCGACGACGTGAAGATCGTCACCGTGAACGGTACCGACGAGGGGCTGGCCGCGGTGAGGAGCGGCGAGTTCTCGGCCACCGTCGCCAACTCGGCGAAGGTGATCGGGGAGACCGCCGTGAAGAACGCCGTGGCCCTTCTGGGCGGCAAGGGCACAGACGACAATAATGTTGACAAAATCGCCAACATACCTCTTGTGTTGGTGACCGAGGACAACCTGGGCGAGGCCCCCCAGTACTGCCCGAAGTGAGGGCCACCGGAGGACACATGGACCGCTTGCTGCTGATGCACAGTTTCGTCACCGTCGCGCAGGCCGGGAGCTTCAACGGGGCCGCCAGGAAACTCGGCTCCTCGGGCTCCCTGGTCTCCCGGCACGTGGCCGAGCTGGAACGACAGGTGGGGGTCCGCCTGGTCAACCGCACCGCCCGCTCGGTGAGCCTCACCGAACCGGGACAGCGCTACGCCGAGTTCGCCGCCAGGATCCTCGACGAGATCGACGCCCAGGACGCGGCGCTCGCCGACTCCCACGACCGGGCCGAGGGCACCCTCAGCATCATCTGCCCGAAATGGATAGGCAGCCTCGATCTCGGCGACGCCATCGCCGCCTTCTCCGCGGCCCACCCGAAAATCCAGGTCCGTTTCGAACTCGGCGGCATGTCCGACCGCACCTACGACTTCCTGGACAGCGGATTCGACGTCGCCTTCCACACCCGGGACCTGCGGGATTCGAGCGTCCGTCTGAAGAAGATCTCCTCGCTGCCGTTCGTGCTGTGCGCGTCGGAGGAGTACATCAAGCGCTGCGGCGCCCTCGGCCACCCCAACGACATCGCCCACCACGACTGCCTGGTGCACGTCAACGACCCGGTCTGGCGCATCGGCCACGGCCACGCCAGCACCCTGCACAAGATCCGCAACATCGCCTTCTCGTCCAACTCCTACCTGGCCCTGCAGAAGGCCGCCGGGCACGGCCGCGGCATCGCGCTGCTCCCACAGCGCCCCGCCTACGACGACCTCGTCTCCGGCGCCCTGCGGGTGCTGCTGCCCGACCTCGCCGTACCGGACCGGCCGCTCTACGCGATCTACGGGCCCGGCCCCGACACCCCGCGCAAGATCAGCGTGTTCCTGGAGTTCCTCTCCGCGTGGTTCGCGCAGAACCCGATTCCCGCGATCCGGCCGTAAGCGCAAGAAACGAAACGAGGAAGCGATGGGAATCCGGAGAATCGAATCGGTCACCCACTCCGTCGGGGAACCCGGTGAACCCGGTGAACTCGGCGAATGCGTCCGGTTCTTCGACGACTTCGGACTGTTCCTCGTGGAACGGACCGACGAGCACGCCGTGTTCGAGACGCTCACCGGGCAGACCCTGCACCTCGACACCGACCCCGGCCCGCTGCTGCCGGCGCCCGTGGAGGACGGACCCACCCTGCGGGAGGTCGTCTGGGGCGTCGACACGGCGGAGGAACTGGACCGGCTGGTGACCGCCGTCGCCCGCGACCGCGCCGTGCGCGAGAGCGCCGACGGTGTCTTCCACACCGTCGACCGCAGCGGCTTCGGCGTGGGCCTCACCCTCGCCCGGCCGCGCAGGACGGTGGCCGAGCCCCGCCCCGCCAACGCCCCGGGCGCCGTCAACCGCTGGAACACCCCGCTGGAGCCGCTCACGCGCGCGTACCCGCTGCGGATGTGCCATGTCGCCCTGAACATCGCCAAGGAGGGCAAGGACGAGGCCGTCGCCTTCTACACCGGCCTCCTCGGCTTCCGCCCGACCGACGTCGTCGAGCCGATGGGCGTGTTCCTGCGGGCCCCGGGAGACGACGACCAGCACACCATGCTGCTGTGCCACCGCCCCGACCGCGTCGGCGTCAACCACGTCGCCTACGAGGTGCCCGGCTTCGACGACGTGATCGAGGGCGGCAACTACATGATCGAGCGGGGCTGGCGGGAG
The DNA here is from genome assembly GCF_042653945.1 of Streptomyces vulcanius. Classification (NCBI taxonomy): domain Bacteria; kingdom Bacillati; phylum Actinomycetota; class Actinomycetes; order Kitasatosporales; family Streptomycetaceae; genus Streptomyces; species Streptomyces vulcanius. The sequence continues at coordinate 24,075 of NZ_JBHSFK010000020.1, forward strand.
GCCCGCCGGCTGGGCCGGCACACCGTCGGCTCCAATGTCTTCCGCTTCCTGCACGCCCCCTGCGGGGGCCGCGTCGAGTACGCCGCCGACATGGACCGGGTGGACGACTCGTACGGGACCCGGGTCCACGAGACGACCCCGCCGCACCACATCTGGGCGCTGCGCACCAACCGCGACCAGCAGGAAACCCCGACTTCGTGAACCGCTGAAGGGCACCCCAGCCATGACCACCGACCACGGCCACCCCGCCGTCCGTCTCCATATCGCGGGCGAGTGGTGCCAGGGCGGCACCGGACGCACCGCCCCGATCGTCAACCCGGCCACCGAGGAGGTGATCGGAGCGGTACCCCTGGCCACCTCCGCCGACCTGGACCGCGCGCTCGAAGCCGCCGCGCGGGGCTTCGAGACGTGGCGCGCCACGCCCGTGGCCCGGCGTACGGCGATCCTGCACACGGCCGCCGACCTGCTGACCGAGCGCGCCGACGAGGTCGGCCGGATCATGACCCTGGAGCAGGGCAAGCCCCTCGCCGAGGCCGCCGGCGAGGCCCGCAGGGTCGCCGACACCCTGCGCTGGCACGCCGACGACGCCCGCCGCGCCTACGGCCGCATCATCCCGTCCGCCCCCGGCACCCTGCTCACCGTGCGCCGCGAGCCGATCGGCCCGGTCGCCGCCTTCGTCCCGTGGAACTTCCCGGCGGGCGGCCCGATGCGCAAGATCTCCTCCGCGCTCGCCGCGGGCTGCTCGATCGTCATCAAGGCCTCCGAGGAGACCCCGGCGACCGCCGCCGCCCTGGTGGAGTGCTTCGTGGAGGCGGGGCTCCCGGCCGGGGTGCTGAACCTCGTCTTCGGCGAGCCCGCCGAGGTCTCCGACCGGCTGATCGCCTCCCCGGTCGTGCGGCTGGTCGCCTTCACCGGCTCGGTGCCCGTCGGCAGGCTGCTGGCCGCGAAGGCGGGCGAGGCCATGAAGCCGTCACTGATGGAACTGGGCGGCCACGCCCCGGTGATCGTCTGCGCCGACGCCGACCCGGTGAAGGCCGCCCGCAGGGCCGCACACGCCAAGTTCGTCAACGCCGGGCAGGTCTGCACCTCCCCGAGCCGCTTCCTGGTCCACGCGAGCCTGCTGGAGGAGTTCACGGCCGAGTTCACCCGCGCCGCCGAGGCGGTCGTCGTCGGCGACGGGCTGGAGCCGGGCACCACCATGGGCCCGCTCGCCAACGAACGCCGGCTGAAGGCGCTGGAACGGCTCACCGCCGACGCCGTCGCCCGGGGGGCCAGGATCCGCACCGGCGGCGAACGGCTCGACCGCCCCGGCTACTTCTTCGCGCCGACCGTCCTGACCGACGTACCGCGGGACGCGGAGCTGATGAACGAGGAGCCCTTCGGGCCGATCGCGCCGATCGTGCCGTTCACCGACCTCGACGAGGCGCTCGCCGTCGCCAACGGGCTGCCGTACGGCCTGGCCGCCTACGGCTTCACCGACTCCGCGGCGACCGCCGAGAGACTGTCGGCCGGGCTGGAGGCCGGGATCCTGTCCATCAACCACTGCGGCGGCTCCGTCCACGAGGCGCCCTCCGGCGGGGTCAAGGACAGCGGCTACGGCCGTGAGGGCGGGCCGGAGGCGCTGGACGCCTACCTGGTCACCAAGCGTGTCTCCCACCTGCTGGCGCCATGAGGTACGCGCGCGTCGCGGTGGGCGGCCGGGCCGTCTGGGGCCGGGTGGGGGCGACGGAGGTCGAGCTGCTGTCCGGTTCCCCGATCGACGGGAAACCCCGCGTGACCGGAGCCGTCCGGCGGGAGACGGCCGTCTGGCTCCCACCGGTCGTACCGCCCGTGTTCTACGCCGTCGGCATGAACTACCCGCGCCACATCGCGCACGCCGGAGTCCCGGTGCCGGAGCGGCCCGAGGTCGGCTACCGCGCCAACAACGCGCTCACCGGGCACGGTTCGCCGATCGTGAAGCCGGCCGGGGTCGAGGGCCGCTTCGAGGCCGAGCCCGAACTCGTCGCCGTCATCGGCCGGTCGCTCAGACACGCCGGCCGGGAGGAGGCCCGGGCGGCGGTCTTCGGCTGGACCATCGGCAACGACGTCAGCGCCCGCGCCTGGCAGCACCAGGACCGGACGTTCTGGCGCAGCAAGAACAGCGACACCTTCAAGCCGATGGGCCCCTGGATCGAGACCGACGTCGACGCGCTCGCGCAGACCACCACCCTGCGCGTCAACGGTGCGGAGCGGGCCTCCTTCCCCACCGGTGACATGGTCTTCGACCCCTTCGACTTCCTGGTCGAGATCACCCGGCACATCACCGTGCACCCCGGTGACGTGCTGTGGATGGGCGCCGAGGCCACCTGCCGGATCGAACCCGGCGACACCGTGGAGGTCGGGATCAGCGGCATCGGCGTGCTGTCCAACCCCGTACAACTCGAAGGGAATCAGCCATGAGCGCGGAACCCCGCTACATCCACCACGTCAACTTCCCCACCACCGACCCCGACCGCACCGCCGCCTGGTACGCCCAGGTCTTCGGGATGAAGCGCATCACGCCCAAGTCCAACACCCGCGTGGTGCTGATGACCCGGGGCACCTTCGACCTGCACTTCACCCCGGTCGAGGAGATGGAGCGCATGGCGCCCTACCACTTCGCGGTCGAGGTCGACGACTGGGACGACTTCCTGGCGCACCTCAAGGAGCTGGGCATCCGGCACACCCGGCCCATCCAACGCCCCGAGAACCAGTCCAAGTTCTGCTACATCCACGACCCCGACCACACCATGATCGAGCTGGTCCACCACGCCAGGCGCCCCAACTGACCGCGTACGCACGGGAGTTCACTACGATGCCTATCGCCGACTCCGACGGCACCTCCATCTACTACGAGCGTCACGGCAGCGGTCCGGCGATCCTGTTCGTGCACGGCAGCGGCGGCCACCACGCCGCCTGGTGGCAGCAAGTAGCCGCCCTGCGTGACGAGTTCACCGTGGTCACCGTCGACCTGCGCGGCTTCGGCAGGTCCGACTCGTCCATGCCGGAGTTCGACGGCCAGGACTTCCCCGGTGACGTCGTCGCCGTCCTCGACCAGGAGGACCTCACCGACGTCATGCTCGTCGGCCAGTCCATCGGCTCCGTCGCCGCCCTGCGTGCCGGACTGCTGCGTCCCGGGCGGGTCTCCTCCGTCGTCCTCGGCCACTCCCTGGGAGGTGTCGGCCACCCGGAGCTGAAGGAGCTGGCCGCCGCCGACCGCGCCGAGGCCGTCAAACTCCCCGTGATCGACCGCCTGTTGACGAAGCCGTTCCAGCGGGAGCGCGCCGACCTCACCTTCCTCTTCCAGCAGATGGGCACGTTCAACGTCGCGAAGATGGCCGACCTGCGCAACCTCGACACCGACGGCCCCTCCCTGGAGGAGATCCGGGCCTCGGGTGTCAAGGTCGCCTTCCTCGCGGGCGAGAAGGACGCGGTGCTCAGTGTGAAGACCGTGACCCGCGCCCACGAACTGCTCCCCGGCTCGCACCTGGAGATCGTCCCGGGCGCCCCGCACTCCATGTACTGGGAGACACCGGGCCCCTACAACACGGCGATCGCCCACCTGCGCCGTACCCTCACCGCACCGAAGGACGCCGTATGACCAGCCTGAACCTGGCCGCCGCCGAGGAGATCGTCGAGGCCGCCCACCGGCGCGCGCTGACGGTCGGCAAGGCCGTGAGCGTCGCCGTCGTGGACGCCGGCGGCTTCCCCGTGGCCATCCGCCGCGCCGACGGGGCCCGTCCGCTCACCCCGGACATCGCCCGCGCCAAGGCCTACACCGCGGCGATCATGCAGCGCCCCGGCACCATGCTGAGGAAGTGGCAGGAGAGCCAGCCCGTCTTCTTCGCCCAGCTCTCCCAGCTCCCCGGCGCCGCGTGGCCGATCATGGCCACCGAGGGCAGCGTCACCATCAAGAAGGACGGCGAGATCATCGGCGGCCTCGGCATCGCCGGGGGTACCGCGGACGAGGACCAGCGGATCGCCGAGGACGTTCTCCAATCCCTGGGCTACGAACTGGAGTTCGCGGCCTGGGGCGTCACGGGCGGCCCGGCCGGCAGCGGAAAGGACGCGTGACCCCATGGCGGACACCTACAACTACCGCATCGACCACCACGGCAGCCTGGTCCGGCCGGCCGGGCTCGCCGCCGACGACCCGGAGGCCGTCGACGCGGCGGTCCGGGAGGCGGTGGCCCTCCAGCGCAGGCTGCGCTCCACCGTTGTCACCGACGGCGACCTCCCGCGCGAGGACTTCCGCAGCGCCGTCCTCGACGGGGTCTCCGGCTTCCGCCGTACGGCGGAGGCGGACGAGGACGGCCTGGTGCGCTGGGTCGCCGAGTCCCTCCCCAAGGCGGACGGCCCGCTGCTCGCCGACCGGGCCGCCCGGCTCACCGAACTGACCGTGATCGCCCCCAAGGTGTCGCTGCCGTCCCCGGCCTACCTCGCCGCGACCACGTTCCGGCCCGGAGCGGGGGTGGCCTCCGCCCGGGAGCTGGGCGAGGCGCTGGCCGAGATCGTCCGGGCGGAGATCGAGCTCCTCATGGCGCGGGGCGTACGGCTGATCCAGCTCAACAACCCGCTCCTGCTCGGCCAGTTGGGCACCGGCCCGGCCGACCCGGGTGCGCTGTCGTTCGCGGACGCGCTCGCCGTCGACGCCCTGGCCGTAGCGTCGGCCGAGCGCCCCGAGGGCGTACGGATCGGTGTCGCCCCGGGCTGGACCGCCCCGGCGGAGGTGGACCGGGCCCGCGCCGAACAGCTCTACGGCGGGATCGGCGCCGACCGCTGGATCCTCCCCTTCGACCAGGGCACCCCGGCCGAGCTGGACCTCGTCAGGGCGCTCCCGGAGGACCGGGACGTCTGTCTGGGCGTGGTCGACGCGACCGTGGCGGACCTGGAGGACATCGACACCGTCATGGCCCGCATCGACGCGGTCGCCGAGTTCAAGGACCTCGAGGACGCGGCCGTATCGCCGTCGCGCGGGTTCGCCGACGTGGCGTCGCGGCCGGCGCTGAGCGCGGAGGAACAGCGCGGGAAGATGGTCCTGGTGGAGACCGTCGCCCGGTACTGCTGGGGCAACGAGTTCTGACTCCGGGGGGCCGGGTTCGCACCCGGCCCCGCCGGGCTACAGCGCCTCGGCGAACGTCACCGACCGGTCCGTCAGCAGCGGCCACACCGTTTCCACGATCAGCTCCCGGAAGTGCCCGGCCGCCTTGTGCGCCTCGAACCCGGCCCGGTCGGCATACCGCTCGTACAGCAGGAAGCCGCCCGGCTCGTCCGCCACGGCGTGTACCTCGTACGCCTCGTTCGCGGGCTCGGCCCGGGTGTGCTCGCGCATGGTCAGCAGCGCGGCGCGCACCGCCGGCTCGTCGGCGGGGGCGCAGCGGTAGTGGGCGACGACCGCGTAGGACATGGCCGTGTCTCCTCGTCTCCTGGGGTCCGGTCCGGCCCGGAGATTCCAGCACGGATCATGCGCCGGACGGCCACCGCGCGGCGCAAGCATTGCCTGCTGCCACGGAGCTGTCGACACCGCCCCCACGTGGTGTGTTGTCGGATTCCGCACCTGGATTCCACACCCGGATTCCGCACCCGGATTCCGAACCGGCCGACAAAGGAAGTGAACATGCGCACCCTGCAAGCCCTCTCCGGCGGGGAGTGGGTGGCGAGCGGCGACTGGATCGACGTCCTCGACCCCGCCGACGTCCGTGCCCCGATCGCCCGCGTTCCGGCGCTCGCCGCCAAGGACGTCACCCGGGCCTACGACCACGCCGAGCGCGGGTTCGCCGCCTGGAAGCGCACCAGCCCCTTCGAGCGCGCCCGGATCCTCACCGACGCGGCCCGGCTGATCCGCGAGCGGGCCGAGGAGATCGCCGCCGATGTCACCGCCGAGAACGGCAAGACCATCACGGAGGCCACCGGCGAGACCCTCAAGGCCGCCGACTTCCTCGAGTACTACGCCGGTTACGCCCGCCAGGGCTACGGCACCCTCCTGCACGACGTACGCCCGAACCACCGTACGCACACCCAGCGCGAGCCCATCGGCGTCATCCTGGTGATCAGCCCCTGGAACGACCCGCTGATCACCCCGGCCCGCAAGCTCGCCCCGCTGCTCGCGGCGGGCAACGCGGCCGTGTTCAAGCCGGCCACCGAGACCCCGATGGCGGGCCTGCACTTCGCCCGGGCCCTGCACGACGCGGGCCTGCCCGCCGGGGTCCTGAACGTGGTCACCGGACGCACCGCCGAGATCGAGGAGGCGCTCCTCGACGACCCGCGGATCGCCGGCATCACCTTCACCGGCTCCAACGCCGTGGGCAACCGCATCCGGCGCCGGCTCGCCGACCGCAACGTCCGCTTCCAGGGCGAGCTGGGCGGCAAGAACGCCTCGGTCGTCCTGCGTGACGCCGACCTGCCGGCCGCCGCGAAGGCCGTCGTCGCGGCCTCCTTCGGACAGGCGGGCCAGCGCTGCACGGCCACCAGCCGGGTGATCGTCGACCAGCCGGTGTACGCGGAGTTCACCCGGCTGCTGGTCGCCGAGGTCGAGGCGCTGAGGGCGGGGCCCGGCAGCGACCCGGAGACCACCCTGTGCCCGCTGTCGAGCCCGAAGCACCGCGACAGCGTCCTCGCCGATCTGCGCCGGGCCGTCGAGGCGGGCGCCACCGTGCTGACCGGCGGCCGTGACGACACCGAGCGGCCCCACGGCTGCTTCGTAGGGCCCACCGTGCTCGGCGAGGTCACCCCGGAGATGGCGATCTGGCGGGAGGAGGTCTTCGGGCCGGTGCTCGCGCTGCGGGCGGTGACCGGCTTCGACGCGGCCGTCGAGGCCGTCAACGACTCCGACTTCGGCCTCGCCGCCGCCGTCTTCACCCGCGACCTCGTGTCCGCGTACCGCTTCGCCGACGAGGCCGAGTGCGGGCAGGTCGCCGTCAACACCACGACCACCGGGTGGGACGTCCACCTGCCGTTCGGCGGGTTCCGCGACTCCGGCACCGGCTACAAGGAGCAGGGTGAGGAGGTCCTGCGCTTCTCCACGCGGGTCAAGACGGTGGCCGTCCACCTCGGCGCCGCGGAGCCGGCCCGTGGCTGACGAGACGGTCGGCGTCGTCGGCGCGGGCATCGTGGGGCTGGCCACGGCCCGCGAGATCGCCCTGCGCCGGCCCGGCACCCGGGTCGTGGTCCTGGAGAAGGAGCGGGAGATCGCGCTCCACCAGACCGGCCACAACTCGGGCGTCGTCCACGCCGGCCTCTACTATCCGCCCGGCAGCCTCAAGGCCGGTCTGTGCGTACGCGGAGTGCCCCTGCTGCGGGAGTACTGCCAGGAGCGCGGGCTGCCGTACCGCGAGATCGGCAAACTGGTCGTCGCCGTCCGCGAGGACGAACTCGGCCGGATGACCGCCCTCTACGAGCGGGCCGGGCGCAACCACGTGCCCGACCTGCGCCGGATCTCCCGCGAGGAGATCCGGGAGATCGAACCCCACGCCGGCGGGATCGCGGCCCTGCACTCCCCGCGCACCGCCATCACCGACTACCCGGCGATCGCGCGCGCCTTCGCCGAGGACGTCGCCGGCTCCGGCGGCGAGGTCCGGCTCGGCTTCCCCGTCACGGGAGTTGCCGAGGTACCGGACGGCGTGGAGGTGGCCTCCGGGCCGGAGCGCCTCCGTGTGCAACGGCTGATCCTGTGCGCGGGCCTGCGGTCCGACACGGTCGCCAGGCTGGCCCGGGACCGGCGGGAGCCGCGGATCGTCCCCTTCCGGGGCGAGTACATGCTGCTCAGGCCGGAGCGGACCGACCTCGTGCGGGGCCTGGTCTACCCGGTGCCCGACCCCCGCTACCCCTTCCTCGGCGTGCACTTCACCCCGCGCGTCGACGGCTCGGTGGAGGTCGGCCCCAACGCCGTCCTCGCCCTGGCCAGGGAGGGATACACCCGGACCCGGATCTCGCCGCGGGACCTGCTGGGGCTCGCCGCCTACCCCGGCACCTGGCGGATGGCGGCCCGGCACTGGCGTACCGGAATCCGGGAGTACCGGGGCTCGCTCTCCGCGGCCGCCTTCATGAAGGACGCCGGGCGGTACGTCCCCGGCGTGGGCGTCCGGGACGTCGTACGCGGCGGAGCGGGCGTGCGCGCCCAGGCCCTGGACCGGGACGGCACCCTCGTCGACGACTTCCGCATCCACCGGCTGGGCCGGGTCACCGCCGTCCGCAACGCCCCCTCGCCGGCCGCGACGGCCTCCATGGCGATCGCCGAGCACATCGTCGCCGCGGTGTTCCGGCGCGGCTCCCTCACGTGAGAGTGCCCTGCTCAAGGCTCGATCCCACGCAACAACAGCTTGCGCTCCCAGAGGCTCCGCAAGACCTTTCCGCCCGCCTAGCGTTCCTCGCGCAAGGCCCACTGAGAGAAGGAAGTACGGGACATGTTCGTCGTCGACACGCAGATCCACATCTGGCTGGAAGAGACCCCGGACCGCCCCTGGGTCCCCGGCGCCCGTGAGCGGATCCGGCTCAACGGCCACCGCGAGGACCCCTTCTCCTACGAGGAGGCCCTGGAGCTGATGGACGAGGCGGGCGTCAACCGCGCGCTGATCCTGCCGCCGTCCTGGGAGGGCGACCGCATCGACTACGCCCTCGAAGCCTGCGAGGCGTACCCGGACCGCTTCGGCATCATGGCCCGCATCCCGCAGAACAAGCCTGCCGAAGGCAAGGCGATGCTGCGGGACTTCGCCCAGAACCCGCACGTCAAGGGCACCCGGCTGACCTTCCACCGGCCGATCGACAGAAACTGGATGATCGACGGCACCAACGACTGGTACTGGCCCGTCGCCGAGGAACTGCGCGTCCCGACCATGGTCCACGCCCCGATCTGGAAGCGGGAGCTGGGGCAGATCGCCGAGAAGCACCCCGAGCTGAAGATCATCATCGATCACATGGGCATCATGGCGCGCTGCGTCGACGACTCCATCGGGTACTGGGTCTCGGAGACCGCCGATCTGGCCGTCCACCCCAACATCTACGTCAAGGTCTCGGCGCTGCCCGGCTACTCGACGCATCCGTTCCCGAACAACAACATCCAGAAGTACGTGCGCGAGATGGTCGACAGGATGGGCCCGCAGCGCTGCTTCTACGGCACGGACATCACCCGTCTGCTCGGCCACGGCATCACGTACACCGACACGATCGAACAGTTCACCAAGCACTGGGACTTCACGCCCGAGGAACTGGAGTGGATCATGGGCCGCGGTATCTCCGAGGTCCTGAACTGGCCGATCGAGGGCTGAGGGCACCGGAGATGAAGGACAGCACGCAACTGGCGGGCGGCGACGCCCTCGTGTCCGCCTTCGACGCGGCCGGCGCCGACCACCTCTTCTGCTCCTCGGGCTCCGAGTGGGCCCCGGTGTGGGAGTCCCTGGCCCGCCGGCACCGTGACGGCGAGCCCGCGCCGCGCTATCTGGACCTGACCCACGAGACCGTCGCCGTCGGCATGGCCACCGGCTACGGACTCCTCACCCGCCGCCCCCAGGGCGTGCTGCTGCACGCGGCTCCCGGCCTGCTCCAGGGCTCGATGGCGGTGCACGGCGCGCTCCTCGCGGGTGTACCGATGGTCGTCGCCTCCTCGGAGTCCACGACCTACGGCGACGCCCCCGGCCACGACCCCGGCGGCCAGTGGTACCGCAACCTGTCGATCGTGGGCGGCCCGCAGGGCGTCGCCCAGCCGTTCACCAAGTGGTCGACCGAGGCGGCCAGCGTCCACACCCTGCCGTCGATGATCACCCGGGCGGCGGAGCTGTCCCGGCGCGCCCCGGCCGGCCCGGTCTATCTCAACATCCCCCTGGAGACCCTCCTTCAGGAGTGGGACGGCCGCGAGGCCAAGCCGGTCGTCGCTCCGGGCTCCACGCACAGCTCGCCCGACGAGGTCGACGAGGTGGCACGGCTGCTGCGGGAGGCCCACAACCCGGTGGTCGTCACCGAGACGGCGGGCCGCGAGGCGGGCGGCTTCGAGGCCCTCGTCGCCTTCGCCGAGGCCTGGGGTGTCCCGGTCGTGGAGCCGGACTCCGCGGTGTGCGCCAACTTCCCGCGCACCCACCCGCTGCACGCCGGCAGCGACATCGGCCCCTGGATGGACACGGCCGACCTGATCCTGCTGGTCAACTGCCGGGCCCCCTTCTACCCGCCGTCCCGCAAGCCGTCGAAGGCGCGGATCGTCGTGATCGACGAGGTCCCGCAGCGCCCGCACGTCGTCTACCAAGTCCTTTTCGCCGACCGGTACTTGGAGGGCAACGCGGCCAACACCCTGCGGCAGCTCGCCAAACGGGCGAAGGATCTCGACGAGAGCGTCGTCGCCGATCGGCGTGCGGCGCAGAAGGCCCGGTCCGACGGCGAACAGACCGCGCTGGCACGGGCGGAGGCGAAGGCCGGGCAGGCCGACGGGGTCGATCCGGTGCTGGTCGCCGCCACCCTGCGGGCCCTGCTCGACGGGCAGGACGCGATCGTCGTGGACGAGACCATCACCCACAGCCGGGTCGTCAAGCGCCATCTGCGCACCGCCGCCCCCGACTCGTACTTCTATGTGCAGGGCGGCCTAGGCCAGGGCATCGCGGTCGCGCTCGGCGTCAAACTCGCCGCGAGGGAACGCCCGGTGGTCCTCACCATCGGCGACGGCGCGTTCGCCTACAACCCGGTCATCCCGTCGTACGACGCCTCCAAGGCGTACGAACTCCCGGTGCTGATCGTGGTGTTCAACAACCGTGTCTACAAGTCGATGAACCTCAACCACCGTCGCTTCTACCCCGAGGGCGCGGCGGCCGAGACCGGCGAGTGGCTCGGCACCGATCTGCGCCGGCTGCCCCGACTGGCCGCGTTCGCCGAGCCGTTCGGGATGCACACCGAGACCGTCGACGACCCCGAGGCGCTGGGTCCCGCGCTGGTGCGCGCCCTGAAGTCCGTCGCGGAGGGAACCACCGCGGTCGTCGACGTCCTAGTCACCCGCTGAGCCACCAGGAGGCCCCTCATGTCCACCCCACCCGCCAAGGTCCTGGTGCCGGCAGAAGACCTGCGCACGTTCTCCGCGGCCCTGTTCGAGAAGGGCGGTCTGAGCGCCGAGCACGCCCGCACCGCCGCCGACGTCCTCGTCTGGGCCGCCCTGCGCGGTGTCGACTCGCACGGCATCGCCCGCGTGCCCGCCTATCTGGACCTGCTGGAGAAGGGCGTCGCCAACGCGGACGCCCGGATCGTCGTCGAGTCCAGCACCCCGGCCGCGGCCGTCCTGGACGCCGACCGCGCGCCCGGTCCGGTCGCGCTGTGCGCCGCCGCCGACGAGGCCGTCTCCCGGGCCGGGACCACCGGGATCGCCGCGGTGGGCGTGCGGCGCACGGTGCACACCGGCGCGATCGGCTACTACGTGTCCCGGATCGCCGAGCGCGGACTGGTCGGGCTGGCTTTCGTCGCCGGTATGCCGAACATGGCATACACCGGCGCCAAGGGCGCGGCGGTCGCGACCAGCCCGCTCGCCGTCGCCGTGCCGGCCCGGTCACACGCCCCGCTGCTGCTGGACATGGCGACCGCGACCATCGCCCTCGGGAAGATCCGCCAGGCGAAGGCGAACGGCACCCCGCTGCCCGAGGGCGCCGCCGCCACCGCGGACGGCACCCCGACCACCGACCCCGGGCAGGCGGTCATGCCGCTGCCGCTGGGCGGCGCGAAGGGCTCCGGCATGTCCCTCGCGTTCGAGCTGCTGACCAGCGTGCTCGTCGGCGCGCCGATCTTCGCCGCGTTCCACTCCGACGACCCGGCAGGGCGCGAGCACCGGCAGAACGCCCTGCTCATCGCCGTCGACCCGGCCGCCTTCGGAGACGCCGACGCCTTCGCCGAGCATGTCGAGGAGACCCTGGGCACCCTGAAGAGCCTGCCGCCCGCGGAGGGCGCGCAGGGCGTGTTCTACCCGGGCGAGCGCAGCGCCGCCGTGGCCGCGGGACGCGGCGAGAAGGGCATCCCGGTGGCGCCGAAGGTGTGGCGGGAGCTGACCGAGCGGGCCGGGCGGCTGGGCGTCGCCCCGCCGGCTCAGACGGACGGCGCGGTGGCCTCGCGGAGGTGACGGGCGATCAGGGCGTAGGTGGCACGTGCCCGTTCGTCGTCCTTGGTGTCGTAACCGTGGTCGGCGCCGGTGACCTCGTGGTGCTCGACCAGGGCGCCGGCCGTGCCCAGCCGGCCGGCGTAGCGGACCCCCTCGGCGCGCAGCAGGTCGTACTCGGCGGTGATCAGCAGGGCCGGGGCGATACCCCGCAGGTCGGCGGTGTCCGAGGGGTGCGCGGGCGAGACCAGCCGGTCCGCGCGCTCGCCCGGGTCGGGGACGTACGACGTGTCGAAGACCGCCGCCATCCAGGGCCGCAGCACGGGCTTGGCGGCCGCGCCCTTCTGGTCCCTCAGTTTGTCCTTCGCGCCGGTCGCCAGGTCCAGCGGCGGATAGTGCAGCACCTGGAGCGCGATCGACGGGCCGCCCCGCTCCAGGGCCTGCCGGGCCACCGCCGCGGCGAGCCCGCCGCCCGCGCTCTGCCCGCCCACGGTGAGCCGCCCGCCGTCCCAGCCCTGTTCCGCGCCGTGCTCGGCGACCCAGCGGACGACGTCGTACGCCTGCGTGGTCGGGGCCGGGAACGGATGCTGGGGCGCGACGACGTACTTCACGTTGACCACGACCACCCCGGCCTCGGCGGCGAGGAACCGGCACAGCGCGTCGTCCACCTCCGGCACCGACATGACGTAGCCGCCGCCGTGGAAGTTCACATGGACGGGCGGGCGGGCCGCCGTCCCGGCCGGCGGCAGGTACACCGTGACCGGGGCGGGCGCCACCGAGGTCGGGATCGTCGACTCGCGTACGTCGCGCGGGTGTTCGGGGAAGCGGCTCTGCCAGGCGGCGGCCGTACCGGGGCCGGTGGAGCGGCGCTCCGCGAGGCGGGTGAGACCCTGCAAAGTCTTGGCGACACGGGTCGCCACCGCCGGTCTGGCCAGGAGGGACATGCGGGTTCCGTTTCGTCGAGCCACAGCGCCGATTGCCAGGAATCCTGACGATGGGAGGCGTGGCCCGAAGCTAGCACGAAGGAACCCGGGTGCGCACCCGTCAGTCGCGCCGCGCGACGATCCGGTAGGCGTTGGACACCCCCAGCCGGTGCGACAGCGGCCGGACCGCGAACCGGTCGAGGAGGGTGCCCGCGATCAGCGCGGGAATACCGGTGATCAGCAGGGCGGCCCGCAGGGTGCGGCGCAGCGCGCTCGGCGGCCCGGGCAGCCACGGCGCGTCGTCGCGCGGCGCCGCGTGGTCCAGCGACAGCCATACGGCGGCCAGCAGGTCGACGGGGTCGTGCGGCTCGGCGTGCTGCTCCGCGACCACCGTGAAGCCCAGCTCGGCGAGCCGGTCGCGCAGATTGGCCACCGGCACGAAGTGCAGATGCTGCGGCTGGAGCCACGGCAGCCACCAGCGGCCCAGCAGCCGGGCGTACCGGCTCTCGGGGTCGGGGACCTCGATCAGCAGATGCCCGCCGGGCCGTACCGTGTCCCGCGCGGCCCGCAGCTCACGGTCGGGGTCGGTGCTGTGCTCCAGGTAGTGGAACATGCTCACCACGTCGTAACGGCCCGCCAGTTCGGGCGCGAGGTCGGGGAAGTTCCCCCGGTAGCCGTGCTCCACCCGGCCCTCCCGCTCGGCGAGTTCGACGCCGTCGGTGAAGTCCAGTCCGTCGAACGCCGTGTCCGGCAGCACCTCCCGGGCGGCGGCGCAGAAATGCCCGTGGCCGGTGCCGACGTCCAGCCAGGTCTTCGGCCCCGGGTCGTGCGGGACCATCGACTCGGCCCGCCCCCGGTACATCCTGGTGCGTCCGCCGAAGGTGTCGCCGAGCTTCTTCTCGCCCAGCCCGTCGTAGAAGTCCCGGTAGTAGAACTCCAGCCCCTCCGCGCTGAGCCGGGGATTCTGGAAGGTGTGCCCGCAGCCCCCGCACCGGTCCAGGACGAAGCTGCCCGGCTTGTGCTGGAGCAGGTCGGTGGTGTGCAGCCGGGGCTTGAGATCCTCACTCCCGCACCAGGGGCAGCTGGTGCGCCGGGCCTCGAAGAAGCGGTCGAGGCCGGCCGCGATGTCCGCCTGGTAGCCGGGGCGCAGCGCGGCGATCCGCTCGCCCGGCCTGGTCTCGTCGGTCATCCGAACTCCCTTGCCAGCTCGTCGAGACGGTCCGCCGCCGCGGGTGCGCCACCGGCCGCCCGCAGCGCCGAGCCGATCCGGCCGGCCGCGTCGCGGTGGCCGGGTTCGTGCAGTACGGCGTCCAGGGCCGCGCCCAGCTTCGGTGCGGTGACCCGGCCGAAGCGCACCCGCACCCCGGCACCGGCGTCCACGACCTGCCCGGCCACCACCGGCTGGTCGTCCCGGATGGGCGCCACCACCAGCGGCACCCCGAACCACAGCGCCTCGCACACGGTGTTGTGCCCGGCATGACAGACCACCGCGTCAACCCCCCTCTCCAGCAGGGCCAGTTGGGGTACGGACGGCACGACCAGCAGGTCCTTGTCGTCGCCCGGCACGTCGAGCGTGCCGCCCGGGTCGACCAGCACCGCCTGCACCCGGTCGGCCCGTTCGCGCAGCGCCTCCCGGCACACGTCGAGGAACCGCCCGCCGACATCGGTGTTGGCGGTGCCCAAGGTGACGAGAACCTTCGCCCGGCCCGGGTCGAGCCACTCCCAGGGGAAGCCCGAGGAGGACGGACGGCCCGCGATCGACGGCCCGACCCAGCGCACCCCGGCCGCCGAACCCGCCAACTCCGCCGCGCTGAAGGCCAGTACGAGATGCGGGGAGAACCGGGGATCGGTGTCGCGGGCCGGATCCCCGACGGCCGCCCGCAGCTCCGCCAGCCGGTCGCGCACCCACTCCCGCACCTTGGGCAGCCCGGCCAGCGGATCCGTGAACTCCGCGGACGTGGTCGCCGAGGTCGCCCACGGCAGCCCCAGCCGCTCGGCGGTGAACGCGCCCGCGAACGCCTGCTGGTCGGACACGACCACGTCCGGCCCGAACACCTCGACGGCCGCCCGCACTCCGGGCGCCATCGCCTCGGCCAGCGGCAGCAGATACCACTCCCACAGGAACTTCAGCGCCTCCGGGCCGCGCAGCTCGGCCGGCCGCTCGCCCTGGGCCGCTCCGGCGCACCCGAACACGGTGACGTCGGCCCCCGCGAGCCGTCCGACCAGCTCCGGATCCGGGCACACCCACGCCACCCGGTGTCCCCGCGCGGCGAGTTCGGCGGCGACCCCCACGGTCGGGTTGATGTGCCCGACCAACGGCGGTACGACGAACAGGAACCGGCTCACCGTGCGGCCGCCTCCGCCCTCACCCGGCCGGCCTCCTCGACCAGGGACGGCCCGTTCTCGCCGAGGGACCGCCGGGCCTCGTCCACGAGGGACAGGATGTGCCCGCCCACCGTCCCCGAGGCCTCCACCAGAACCGAGTGCTCGTGCCCCGGGACCACCACGGTCCGGCAGTCCGGCAGCACCGCCCGCAGCCAGGGCACCAGTTCGGCCAGGTCGGAGTCGCCCCCGTACACCCCGAGCACCGGGCAGCGCACCGCCGCGATCTGATCCTCCGTCAATACCCGGCTGGCCGGGATGTCCCGGCCGAGGGTGGTGTCCCGGGCCAGCCGCGCCGCGCCCTTGGCGAGCCGGGCGGTGTTGTGGCCGCGGTTGGCGGAGATCCAGGCGATGGTGTCGGGCTCGTTGTGCGCGAGCTGCGTCACCACCCGGCCCAGAATGCCCTCCAGCTTCACCGCCCAGGCGGGGGTGGCCGGTTCGGACTCGATGAGGGAGACGCTCGCGGCGCGCTCCGGGTGACGGGCCGCGTAGCCGAACGCGATCGTGCCGCCGTAGGAGTTGCCCACCAGATGCACCGGACCGGTCACCGCCAGCCGGTCCAGGAGGGCCTCCAGGTCGTCGACGTTGTCGTCCAGGGTGTAGCCGTCGGCGGGGCGTTCGCTGCGCCCGTGGCCGCGCAGGTCGTACATGACCACGTCGAGACCGGCCGCCGCGAACGCGGGCGCGACGGTGAAGTAGTAGCTCGCCAGGCTGTCGGTGAGCAGACCGTGCACCAGCACCACGGTGCCGATGGCCGGCCGTCCCTCGCGCGGGCCGAGCCGCTGTACGTGCAACCGGACGGCGCCGGTGTCGACCATCGCCATGGCTAGCTCGCCCCCGCGGCCTTCAGACTGGTCACCACGTACTCCACCAGCCGGCCCACGGTCAGCTCGATGATCTCGTCGAACTCCATGCCGGCCAGGAACTCGGCGAAGTTGACCCGGTCGCCGTACCGCTCCTGGAGCATCCCGGCCAGGGTCACCAGGTCGATGCTCTCCAGCTCCAGATCCCGGTTGAAGGTGGTCTGCATGCCGATCTCGGCGTCGTCGACGCCGTACTCGTCCTCCAGGAGACGCGCGAGCATTCCGGCGAGGTCGGCGAGGACGCTCTCCTCGTCCGCGGTGACGGGGGTCATCGGTCGTACTCCTTCGTTTCGACGGCACCTGTGGTCCAGGCCACGACGTACTCGCGCGCCGGCAGGGTGGGCGGGTTGGCGGTCGACTCGCAGTGCACGGTGTAGGCGCGCTCCAGCCGGCCCGAGACGGTCAGCCGGTCACCGGCCGGTGTCGCGTCACGCACGGTGAAGTCCCTCGGCCGGCCGCCGAACCCGGTGCCCTCCGCCTTGGCGACGGCCTCCTTCGCCGCCCAGAACCGGGTGAACCAGAGCGCCTCGGACCCGTCGGAGGCGGCCAGGAGGCTGTGCAGCAGGGCGAGTTCGTCCGCGCCCAGCGCCACGTCCAGGGTCTCCGGGGTCCGGTCGACGACCTCCTCGATGTCGATTCCGGGGCCCGGGCCCGGGGTGTGCGGCCGGACGATCGCCACCCCCGCCTCCGCGCAGTGGGCCAGCGACACGTCCAGGCCGGGCAGGACGCGCCCGTGCACACCGGTGACGTACGGGCGGCCCGACTCGTCGTTGCGCACCCGTAGTTCGGCGGGGAAGACCGGGCCCTCGCCGTGGTCCCACAGCCACTGCCGTACCGCGTCCTTGGCCGCGATCCGGCCCAGCAGCCACTGTCTGCGGCCACGCGGCGCGTGGGCCGCGTACTCCGAACGCTCCGTCCCGCCCAGGGAGTTGCGCATGATGAGCTCGCGGGAGGCCAGGTCCGGCCAGCGCTCGTGCAGCAGCGACCAGCCGCCCGGACGGGCCTCGGAGAGCGTGTTGCGGTCGGGGAACCGCTCCACGGGACGGGTCTTCGGGTCGTTGTCGAAACGCCGGTCCTGCCAGCCGGACAGCTCCGCCCACACCGTGCCGTCGACCGTCAGCTGCACGTCGGCCTCCAGGAAGGCGTCGGTGAGCGAGGTGATCCGGATATGGCAGCCGACCTCGGTGCCGGGCGCCGGATGCGGTCCGTGGAAGCGCATCTCCCGCATCCCGACCGGGAACACCACGGTGCGTTCCGTGCGGGTCGCCATGATCCAGTAGCCGAGGATCTGGCCGACGTTGTCCAGCAGCGCGCCCGGCGCGGGCGGGGTCGTGATGACTCCGCGCACATGCAGGTCGCCGATCGCGGTGAGCTCGGTGACGCCCTGGAACGCCGGGCCGTGGAACATCCAGCGCTCGTCGTAGAGCTGGGCGGCGGTGTGCTCGGGCGTGCGTTCGCCGGCGGGGGAGACCGGCCAGGGGGACGGGGGCGGGGGATAGTGGGCGGTCAGTTCGACGGTGGCGCGGGCGCGGGGGCCGAAGGAGACGGCCACCCGGCCCGGCTCCTCGGGTGTTGCCGTCACCGGTACGTCCACGGCCGGAGTCGCGGTGAGCCACTCCTCGAACCGGGCCCCGTGCACGGCGACCGGCACTGTGCCGGGGGCCGTCTCGCGTGCCGCGTCCACGATGTGCTGCACGATCGTCGTCGCCGGGACCACCGGCCACCGGTCGGCGACGTCCGGCCAGCCGGGCCGCTGCGGGAAGAAGCAGTGGTCCAGGAGGTGGGGCATGGTGTCGGGGGAGACGTGGACGGTGGTGTGGCGGGCGGTCAGCGCGGGGGCGGGGGCGGCGACGCGGGCGTTCGGGGAGCCGGGGGCGACGCGGGCGACGCGGGCGTTCGGGCAGCCGGGCGTGAGGGCGGCGACGCGGGCGTTCGGGGAAGCGGGCGCGATGGCGGAGAGCCGGGCGTCCGGGGAGCCGGGCGTGGCGGCGGCACGGCCGTGCGATGGGTCAGGCACGACGCCGGCGACACGGCCGTGCGGTGAGTCGGGCAGGGCGTGGACGGCGCGGCCGTCCGGCGCGTTGATGAGCGCCACCGCCGTGTCCGCCGTCTCGCGCATCAGCGCGGTCAACTCGGCGGCGATCGACGAGTGTTGGGCGAGACCGTCGAGGGGAGAGGCGGCTGCCGCCGTGCCGCGGGGACGCAGCCCGGTGCGCAGCTCCGCCAGCCGCTCCGGCGGGAGGGACACCAGGGCGCCCCCCAAGTCCAGGCGGACAGGGGAACGTTGCGGCTGCGAGGCCTTCGGTGTCAGGGAGGGCGCCACTTCGGCCCCCGCCGTCCACAGTGCCGTCGCCACCCGGCGGAGCTGGGCGAGGCCGCCGCGGTGGGGCGAGTTGGCGGCCACGACCAGATGGTCCTCGCCGCCGAGGGTGTCCCCGACCAGCGAGCCCAGCTGTCCGGGACCGGCCTGGACGAACACCCGGTGGCCCGAGGCGTACAGCGCCTGCGCCAACTGCCGGAACCGGACGGGCTCCAGCAGATGCCGGACGAACAACTCCCGTATCCCCTTCTCGTCCCCGGGGAAGGGCGCGGCGGTCGTCCCCGACCAGACGGGGGTGTGCGGCGACCGCAGCCGGAAGCGTTCGGCGGCCTCCTTTATCGGGCCGAGGTGGGGCTCCAGCATCGGAGTGTGGAAGCCGGACCGGAACGGCAGCACCTGACTCAGCACACCCTGCGCGCGGAAGGACCGTACGAACTCCTCCACCGCGCCCTCGGGGCCGCACACCATGGACTGGCCGGGCGCGTTGTCGTGGGAGAGGACCAGCCCGGAGCCGTCCCTCTCGCCCAGCGCGGCCAGCACCCGTTCCGCCGACGCGCCGATCGCGCCGAAGGCCAGCCCGGGGACCGTCACCGAGTCCGGGTCGAAGTCCGCCATGAAGGCGTCGACCTCCGCCCCCGCGTACAGCCCGCCCGCCGCCATCGCCGTCCACTCGCCGACGCTGTGCCCGGCGACCGCGTCCGGCACGATGCCGGTGCGGCGCAGCGCGGTGTCGAGGAGCCGGCCGACGGCCACGACTCCGAAGCCGTGCCGGCCGATGTCCCCCGTCTCCTGCTGGGGGAGCGCGGGCGCGGGCAGTCCGAAGTGGGCTGCGACGTCGTCGACCCGCGGCGTGAAGTCGCCCTCCAAACCCGGGAAGAGGAACACCAGCTTGCCGTTCCCGGGGCCGAGGAGCGGGCCGGGCCGGAACCAGACGTCGCTGCGGCCGTGCCAGGCACGCCCCTTGCCGATCGCGCGCCGGGCAAGGGCGAGCCGCTTCGCGGTGGGGTCGACGATGCCGAGCCGCGCCGGGCCCGCCTCCGGGTGCGGCCGGTCCGGGTCGAGGCCGGCGGCGCGTACTGCGGCGTCGTCGGAGTCCAGGAGCGCGGCGAGACGCCCGGGGGAGCCCGCGGCGAGGAGCAGGACGCGCTCGGGCTCGGTCACCAGGGCGGCAGCGGCGGTCCTTGAAGCGCCCGGCGCCTCCTCCAGCACCACATGCGCGTTGATGCCGCCGAACCCGAAGGCGTTGACCGCCGCCCGGCGCACCGGCCGGTCGTCCGACGTCTCCCACTCCACCGCCTTCTCCAGCGTGCGGAACCGGGTGCGGGCCAGCGCGGGGTGCGGGTCGTCGCAGTGCAGGGTCGGCAGCAGCGTGCCGTGGTGCACGGCCAGCGCGGCCTTGATCAGACCGGCCACACCGGCGGCCGGCATGGTGTGCCCGATCATCGACTTCACCGAGCCCAGCACCGCGTCCGGCTGTCCGTCGCCCGGCCCGAACACCTCGCCCAGGGTGGTCAGTTCGGCGCCGTCGCCCGCCGGGGTGGCGGTGCCGTGCGCCTCGAGGAGGCCGACCGAGCCGGGTGCGGCCGGGTCCAGCCCGGCCGCCCGCCACGCCTGCCGCACGGCCTGGGCCTGACCGGCGGGATCGGGGTTGACCAGACCGGCCGCCCGGCCGTCGCTCGCCACTCCGGTGCCCCGGATCACGGCGTAGACCCGGTCGCCGTCCCGCTCGGCGTCGGCGAGCCGCTTGAGGACGACGACGCCCGTGCCCTCGCCGATCAGGATGCCGTCGGCGTCCCGGTGGAAGGGGCGGATGCGCTCGCTCGGGGACAGTGCGCGCAGCTGGGAGAAGACGCTCCACAACGTGATGTCGTGGCAGTGGTGGACGCCGCCGGCGAGCATCAGGTCGCAGCGCCCGGAGGAGAGTTCGCCCACCGCCTGGTCGACGGCGACCAGCGACGACGCGCAGGCCGCGTCCACCGTGTACGCCGGGCCCCGCAGGTCGAGGCGGTTGGCGACCCGGGACGCGGCCAGGTTGGGTACCAGACCGATCGCCGACTCGGGACTGTCCGCCCCGAGCCGGTCGGTGAACGCCCGCCGCACACCTTCGAGCTGGTGGTCCGTCAGCTCCGGCAGCAGTTCGCCGAGGGTGCGCACCAGCTGGCCCGCCGTGCGCACGCGCTGGTCGAGCCGGACCAGGCCGGGGGTGAGGTAACCTCCCCGGCCGAGTACGACGCCGACACGTCCTCGGTCGGGGAGGCGGTCCGCGCCGCCCGCGTCGTCGAGGGCGGCGGAGGCCACGTGCAGGGCGATGAGCTGGTCGGGCTCGGTGCCGGCCACCGAGTTCGGCATGATCCCGAACCGGGTGACCTCCACCTCCGCGAGCCCGTCCACGAACCCGCCGCGCCGGCAGTACACCCGGTCGGCGACGGCCGGTTCGGCGGCCGTGCCGGGCCGGTAGTAGTCGGTGTCCCAGCGTCCGTCCGGCACCTCGCCGATCGCGTCCACGCCGTCCCGCAGGTTCCGCCAGTACGCGTCCAGGTCGACGGCGCCCGGCAGGAGCACCGACATCCCGACGATCGCGACCGGCACTTGACGGTGTGTCACCGGAGCCGTCACCAGCCCGAGGCGGTGTGGACGACAGCCGTGTCCGAGTGCTCGCCCCACGCCAGCTCGCGCAGCAGGGCGGCGGTGCCCTCCTCCGGGTCGATCAGCCGGATGCCGCGCCGCGCGTACTCGCGGGCCAGCTCCGCGCCGACCATCCCGCCGTGCCCGGGCGCGGGCGCCCACGGACCCCAGTGCACCGTGAGCGCGCGCCCGCCGGTGCGGGCGGCGAAGGCCGCGCCGAGGGTCTCCAGGGCGTCGTTGGCGGCGGCGTAGTCCACCTGGCCACGGTTGCCGAGGACGGCGGAGATGCTGCCGAACAGCACGGTGAACCCGGGCGCGGACGGCAGTTCCTCCAGCGCCGTGAGCAGGGCGTCCGCGCCGGTCGCCTTGGTGCCGTAGACCCGCTGGAAGGACTCGGCGGTCTTCTCGGCGATCAGCCGGTCCTCGATCACCCCGGCCGCGTGCACCACACCGTCGAGCCGGCCGTGCTCGGCGTGGATCTCCTTCACCGCCTGCACCACCGCCTCCGGCTCCCGGAAGTCGACCGAGCGGTAGCGCACCCAGCTGCCCAGCGCGGTGAGTTCGGTGAGCGTCGCGGTGATCTCCCGCTGGGCCAGCAGGAGTTCGGCGGCCTTGTTGATCTCGGCAGGCTTCAGCCCGCCCCGCGCGGCGAGTACGGCGCGCAGCTCGGCCGGGGTGCGTGCGGCGGCGGTGTCGGCGTCCTCGGGTCCGTCCGGCGCGGGCGTACGGCCGAGCAGTTCGAGACGGCAGCGGGCGGCGCCGGCGAGGGCGGCGGCGAACTGCGCGGTGATGCCCCGGGCCCCGCCCGTCAGCACCACCACGGAGTCCCGGTCCAGGCCGAGCGCGGTCGCCTCGGCGACCCCGTCCCCGGCCGGTCCGGCGCCCGTGCTGCCGAGCGAGCCCAGCGGCTCCTCCACCAGTTCCAGACCCTGCCGTCCGGCCGCGTCGCGCAGCACGACCGGGGTACGGTCGGCGGCCACGGCCTCCTCGACCACCGCGTCCGCGACCGCGACCGCCGAGGTGTCGGCCAGGTCGACGACCCGGGCGAGCGTCTCCGGATACTCCCGCGCCACGGTCCTGAACAGCCCGCGCAGCCCCGCCGACCGGGCGTCCGGCACCTCGCCGTCGGCCTGCCGCACGGCCAGCAGCCGGCGGGGGCCGTGCGCGAGGGCGGCCTTCAGCACGGGGAACGCGTCGGGCAGCACCGGCGCGTCGTCGGCTTCGTCGCCCGCGAGCGCCCCGAGGTAGAGCACGCCGTCCAGCGGCCCGTCCGACTCCGACAACACGTGGTCCCGGCCGTGTACGACGACCTCGGCGCCGTGGGCGACCAGGCGGGCGGCGGCCTCCGGGCCGTCGCCGAGGACGGCCCAGCGGGTACCGGAGAGCACGGCGGCCGGGTCGCGCGTCTCGGCTCCGGCTTCGGCTTCGGCTTCGAGGAGGACCGGCCGTAGGACGAGCCGCTTGGGCGGCGCTCCGGTCACTTCCTCCGCCGGTTGGGAGATCTCCGTAGCCGGGGCGACCGGGGCGACCGGGGCGACCGGGGCTACGGCTTCGGCCGGGCCGTCCAGCCTGGCCTTGAGCCAGTCGGTCACCGCTGCGGCCGTACGCGCCTTCGCCAGTTCCTCCAGCTCGGAGTCGTCCATCGAGGTGAGGTCGGCACCCGCCCCGGCGCCGAGCCGCCTCGCCAGCTCCCCGGCGATCTCGGCCCGCTTGATGGAGTCGATGCTGAGGTCGGCCTCCAGGTCCAGATCGGGCTCGATCATGTCGACGGGGTAGCCGGTGCGTTCGCTGATGATCTCCAGGACGACCTGCTGGACGTCCGTGGCACCGGCGGGAGCGGGCTCCGGCGCCGGTACCTGTGCGGCCAACACCTGTGCCGCCGCCACTTGCGGCTCCGCCACGGGGAGTTGGGGCACCTCGGGTACGACCTGGGCCTGCTGCACCAGTACCGGCGCGGCGATCTGCGCGCCGGGCGTGGTGCCGAAGTAGGTGAGCAGCACGTCCCGTTGGGCGGCGATCATCTCCCGGCTGGTGCGCAGGAATTCGGAGATCAGCGCGTCCCGGTCGGACGGGACGCCGTGCGGGGAGTTCGTCGTCACAGTCGTCCCAGTCCTCTCGAGGGGGTCCACGACTCGTCGGGCAGGTGCCAGGGCACCGGGCAGGAGGGCGCCCGCGGCGGTGCGGACGAGATGTCCGTCCACCGTCCAGCCGGGCCGCTTCGGTACAGGGGTGCGGACGGCGTCGACCGCGTCCCGGCCGCGCAGCAGCCAGCCGCCGCGCACCGGCAGCCCCGTGACGGCGAGCCGGGCCAGCGCGTCCAGCCAGCCGGGCAGCCCGCCGCCGGGCCGGGGCTCGCAGGCGACCGTGCGGTGCGGACGGTCGCCGAGGATCTGCCCGACCAGGCGCGTCAGCACCGATCCGGGCCCGGCCTCGACGAACACCCGCGCGCCCGCCTCGTACATCGTCTCGATCTGTGCCACGAAGGCGACGGGCGCGCCGATCTGGGCGGCGAGTTCGGCGCGCACGGCGTCCGGCTCGGCGGTGTAGGGGGTGGCGGTGCGGTTGGACCAGACGGGGAACTCGGGCGCGTGCACCGGGCGGGCCGCGAGCGCCTCGCCGAACCGGTCCCCGGCGCCCGCGACCAGCGGGCTGTGGAAGGCGCAGGCGACCGGGATCCGCTTGGCCCCGAGCCCCGCCTCGCGCAGCAGCCGCACGGCCTCGCCGACCGCCTCAGTCGGTCCTGAAATCACCGTCTGCTTCGGCGAGTTCTGGTTGGCGACCACCACGGAGTCCGGTGCGCCCGCCGCCCGCAGGGCCTGCGTGACCTCGTCGGCGCCGGCCGAGACGGCGGCCATGGTTCCGGGTTCGTCCCCGGCCGAGCCGGCCGCGTCGAGGATCGCCGCCGCCCGCTCGGCGCTCAGTTCCAGCAGCGTCTGCGGATCCAGGGCGCCGGCCGCGCAGAGGGCGACCAGTTCGCCGTAGCTGTGCCCGGCCGCCATGTCGGGTCGCACCCCGGCCGCGGTGAGCACGGCGTGCGCGGCGAGCCCGGCGATGCCGAGGGCGGGCTGCGCGACGCGGGTGTCGGTCAGCGCCGCCTGCTGCCGGTCGCGTACGGCGTCGTCGAACGCGGCCGGAGGGTACAGCGTGTCGGCGTGGGCGCGCCCCAGCTCCAGATGGGCGCGCAGCTCGGGGAAGGTTACGAAGAGTTCGGCGAGCATGCCGGTGCGCTGGCTGCCCTGGCCGGGGAAGAGGAAGGCGACCTGGCCGTCCTGCGGGTCGTACGTGTGCAGTCCGTGCCCGGGGTCGGACTCGCCGCGCAGCGCCCGCCGCAGCTTGTCCGCGAGATCCTCCGGATCTGTCGCCACGACCGCGATCCGCACCGGGTCGGTGCTCGCGTCGGACCGCCGGGCGGCGCTCAGCGCCAGGTCCCGCAGCCGCCACGGCCGGCCCTCGGCCTCCGCCGCCTTCAGCAGTTCCTCCGCCGCCCGGCGGGCCGAGCCCTCGTCCCGGCCCCGGAACAGGAACAGTTCGGCCGGCCAGGCGTCCAGGGCCGCCACGGGCGGTACGCCGTCGGCGTAGGCGCCCAGCACCACATGGAAGTTGGTGCCGCCGAACCCGAACGCGCTGACCCCGGCGACCCGTTCCGCGGCGGGCGTCGCCCAGGGCCGGGCCTCGGCGTGGAAGGCGAACGGGCTGGCCTGCGCGTCCCAGGCGGAGTTGGGCTGCTCGACGTGCAGCGTCGGCGGCCGGACCCCGGTGTACAGCGCCAGCAGTGTCTTGATCATCCCGGCCAGTCCGGCCGCGCACTTGGTGTGCCCGATCTGCGACTTCACCGAACCGAGCACACACTCGCCGGACTTCGCCCCTCCCTCCGTGAACACATCGCTGAGGATGCGCAGTTCGGTGCGGTCGCCGACCACGGTCCCGGTGCCGTGCGCCTCGACCAGGCCGACGTCGGCCGGGGAGACGCCCGCGTTGCGGTAGGCCCGCTCGAGGGCCGAGCGCTGGCCCTCGGGCCGGGGCGCGGTCAGGCCCAGGGAGCGGCCGTCGCTGGAGGAGCCGAGGCCCTTGATCACACCGTAGATCCGGTCGCCGTCCCGCTCGGCGTCCGCTAGCCGCTTCAGCACCAGACAGGCCACGCCCTCGCCGAGCGCGATGCCGTCCGCCGAACCGTCGAAGGCCCGGGAGCGGCCGGTGGGGGACAGGGCGTGCACGGAGGAGAACAGGACGTAGTCGTTGATGCCGTTGTGCAGGTCGGCGCCCCCGCACAGCACCACGTCGCTGGTACCGGCGAGGAGTTCCTTGCAGGCCACGTCGACCGCGGCGAGCGAGGACGCGCAGGCCGCGTCCACGGTGTAGTTGGCGCCGCCGAGGTCGAGCCGGTTGGCGATCCGCCCGGAGATCACGTTGGCGAGCATGCCGGGGAAGGAGTCCTCGGTGAGCTGCGGCAGCTGGTCGGCCAGTCCCGCCGGGACCTGCCCGTAGTACGAGGGCAGCACCGCCCGCAGCGTCGCGGCGTTCGACAGGTCGCTGCCCGCCTCCGCGCCGAACACCACCGAGGTGCGCGAACGGTCGAACTGCCGTCCCCCGGCGCCGTATCCGGCGTCGTCCAGGGCGCGCCGCGCCGCCTCCAGGGACAGCAGCTGGACCGGCTCGATGCTGCCGAGCGACGTGGGCGGGATGCCGTAGCTCAGCGGGTCGAACGGGATGCGGGGCAGGAAGCCGCCCCACTTCGACGCGGTCGACTCGCCGTGGTGGACCGCCGGGTCCCAGCGGTCGGCCGGGACCTCACGGACCGCGTCCACGCCGCCGACGACGTTCGCCCAGAACGTGGGCAGGTCGGGGGCGTCCGGGAACATGCACGCCATACCGACGACGGCCACGTCGAGAGGCTGCGGAGCCGTCGGCTCGGGCACCTCGCGCACCGGCCCCAACTCGGCCGCCCGCGACCGGAGACGCTCGGCCGCGCCCGTCGTCACCGACGTGTGCAGCGCGGTGAGGGTCGTGGTGGCGGAACGCAGCACGGCCACCTCCCCGGCCATGAACATCCCCTCGCTGTACTGCCGTTGCTCGTCCACCGGGGTCAGGGCGCCGGCCTCGTCCCGGGTCACGCCCTTGCTCGCGATGCGCAGCCGGCCGACGTTGAGACGCTCCAGCTCCTCCCAGATCCGCCGGTCCGGCACACCCTCCGCGCGCAGCCGAGCCTCCTGCTCGCGGTACCCGGCGGCGAACGGGCTGGGCACACAGCGCGTGGCATGGCCCGGCGCCGACTCCAGCAGCGCGGTGGACTCGGCGGCCAGCACCTGCTGTTGGAACAGCGGCCGGATCGCGCCGTGCGTCACGGCCTCCTCGGTGAACAGGTACGCGGTGCCCATCAGCACCCCGACGGCCGCCCCGCGCGCGGTCAGCGGCGCGGCCAGCGCGGCGACCATCGCCGCCGAACGCTCGTCGTGCACCCCGCCGGCGAAGAACACCTCGACCTCCTGGGCCGTGGCGTCGTCCAGGAAGTCTTCCAGCACGGCGAGTTGGGCCTCCCACAGCGGGAAGCTGCCGCGCGGTCCGACATGGCCGCCGCACTCGGAGCCCTCGAACACGAACCGGCGCGCCCCCGCCTGGAGGAACTGCCGCAGCAACCCCGGCGACGGCACGTGCAGAAAGGTCCGGATGCCGTCGCGCTCCAACGCCTGTGCCTGGGACGGCCGTCCGCCCGCGATGATCGCGTGCGTCGGCCGCAGCTCCCGTACGGCGTCCAGCTGGGCGGCACGCACGTCCTCCGGCGCGAAACCGAGCACACCCACGCCCCAGGGCCGGTCGCCCACCGCGTCCCGGGTCTGCGCGAGCATCTCCCGTGTCCTGGCGCCGTCGGCCAGCGCCAGCGCCAGGAACGGCAGCGCCCCGTCCGCGGCGACCGCGGCGGCGAACGCGGCCTCGTCGCTGACCCGGGTCATCGGCCCCTGCGCCACGGGCAGCCGGGTACCCAGCGCCCGGCTCATCGGGGACTCCGGCCGCAGTGCCGCCGCGGCCGTCTCCTCGTGTACGGCGGCCTCGACCGCCTCGCGCAGCGCCCGCACCGTACGCCGTACGTCGCCCCAGCGGTCGGCGAATCGGGCGGCGAGGAAACCGTCCTGGCCCACCGGCAGCAGCTGGGCGCGGGGGTCCTGCGCGCCCAGCCGGGCCGCCACCGCGTCCGGTGCCGCCCCGGGCGGAACCTGCGGGGCATCGGGACCGCGCCGCAGCAGGACGCGGTGACCGGCCAGGACCACGGTTTCCGAGCCGTCCATCGAGCGCAGCGCGGCGGCCGCGGGCTCGGGCAGCGCGGACTCGGCGAGCAGCGCGAGCTGGCTGTCCAGGACCACCCCGGCCGCCCCGCCCGCCACCGCGGCGGCGGCCGTGTGCGGGCCGATACCGCCGCACGCCCACACCGGCAGTGCGAGATCGGGTTCGGCGAGGAGCCGCTGGAGCAGCACGAACGTGCTCAGCTCGCCGATCAGCCCGCCGCACTCGGCGCCCCGCGCCACCAGCCCGTCCGCCCCGGCGCGCACCGCCTCCCGCGCGCCCGCCAGGTCGGTTACCTCCGCCAACACCCGGAAACTCGCCGTGAGTTCGTTCACCGGCCAGGGCGCGTCGGCGGCGAGCACCACCGTGTGCGGGCCGTCCGGCCCCAGGTCGCCGGGGGCGATCCGGCAGCCCGGGCCCACCCGGACGCCGAATCCGCCGGGTGCCGCGCGGCGCATCCGGTGCAGCGCCTCCCGTGCTCTTCGGTCACCGGCACCCAAATCGAGTACACCGAGGCCGCCGGCCCGGGCGACCGCCAGGGCGAGCGCGGCATCGGGCTCGCCGAACGGGGTGACGCCGATGATCATGTCCTCGGAACGCACAGCAGACGTCATGATTCTCCGAATCAAGGGTGAGACTGCACGGTGGGGGGTTCGGGACAGCAACGACTGCGTGCCGGATTCCGCCGGGCACAGGTCAACCGCGGAACGCCAGCTGGAAACGCTTGCTGGAAACGGGTTGAAAGGTAGTGGTGTGATTACTCGCCGGTCAACATACGAATGGTCGGCCGGTAACCGGACGAAGGAATTCGGTCAGTCGCGAGGGAGGGCCATGGCGTAGGAAAACGGATGAATTCCTTTCGGGCACCAGTCCGTTCACTCCGCACTCACACCGAGGAAACATCGCCGACGGTAAGAAATGGGTTCCTTTGGACCGCTTGTCCGAATCGACATGCACATTTCCCGTCCAGTGTCTACGGTTGGGAAAACTCTGTGTATCGGTCGTGCGGTGACG
This sequence comes from Streptomyces vulcanius, assembly GCF_042653945.1. Classification (NCBI taxonomy): domain Bacteria; kingdom Bacillati; phylum Actinomycetota; class Actinomycetes; order Kitasatosporales; family Streptomycetaceae; genus Streptomyces; species Streptomyces vulcanius. Next base: position 52,548 of record NZ_JBHSFK010000020.1, read on the forward strand.
GGAAGGGGCCGTCCCGCCGCCGGGCGGGGTCTTGACGTGTGACGACCCGCCACCAAAACTGGCGTGACCACGGAGTCGGGCCGGTCCTCGGGAGGTCGTCGGCCGGCCTGGCTGCGCGGTCCCCCAGGAGGGGGGTTCACATGCCGAAGAACGCGGCTCTCGACGAGCGGGGCGCGCGGGGCGTGACCCTGCACCTCGGGCCGCTCGACGACTTCACCGGCGTCCCTGTCGCTCTGCCCGCGACGTCCTTCCTGGGGGCGCGCCCGGCCGGATCCCGCCGCCTCCCGGGCCGCAGCTGCCGGCTCCCCGCCACGTCCGACGGCGCCCGCCTCGGACACCCCGGCTCCTCCCGTCCGCCGCACGACGGCCACGAGAACCGGCTTCTCGACGTCACCGTGCCCGCCTTCGCCGGTGCCGACACCGTCATCGCGGCCCTGCGCCGGCTCGCCGTCCACGCCGCCCGGCGCCTCCGGGGCCGGGTGAGCGACACCGGGTACGGCCGCGACGGCGGCCCGGTGTTCCCGGGCCACTCCCTCACCGACGCCCACTCCCTGACCGCCGGAGACGGGGAACCACCTCGCCACGGCGGCCCTGGCCCGCTCCCGGGATCGAACGGGACGGGCGGGCCGGGAGTGCCGGGAGTGCCGAGGCGACGTGTGGGTGTGTGCCCGGTCGTGGCGGCGCGGTGCGTGGGTGTGGGGTCGGGGGTGCCGAGGCGACACGTGGGTGTGAGGCCGGCGCGGTGCGTGGGTGTGGCGTGTCGATGTCCCGCCCGGCGGCCCGGGGGTGCCGAGGGCTCCAGGGGGCGGTCGTGCTGATCCGGGGCGTCGAGGTTGCCGGGCGGCGTGGCCCGGTCGACGTGCGGATCGCCGAGGGCGTGATCGTGGAGATCGGGCCGGGACTGGGCGGGCCGGACGGGGTGGACGGGCGGGGCGGGGCGCTGCTGCCGGGCCTGCACGACCATCACATCCACCTCACGGCCCTGGCCGCGCAGGCCGCCTCGGTGCGGGTCGGCCCCGCCGACGTGCACGGCCGCGCCGGTCTCGCCAAGGCGCTGCGGGCCGGGCAGCCGGGGGAGTGGGTACGGGCCGTCGGCTACCACGAGAGCGTCGCCGGGGAGCTGGACCGCGCGGTGCTGGACGCCCTCGTGCCCGACCGGCCGGTGCGGATCCAGCACCGCAGCGGCGCGATGTGGTTCCTCAACAGCGCCGCGCTGCGGGCCGCCGGTCTCGACGGGGACGGGCGTCTCTGGCGGGCGGACGAGCGCCTGGGCCATCTGGTCCCGGCCGTCGCGATCGACCTGCCGGCGGTGGGACGGCGGGCGGCCCGGCGCGGTGTCACCGGTTTCACCAACGCCGACCCGCACCCCCGGGCCGGACTCGCGCAGACGCTGGCCGTGCTGCCGCAGCGGCTCCTCGTCATGTCCGTCGACCCGCCGGTGAAGCTGACGCTCGACGACCCGACACTCCCCACTCCCGGCGAACTCGCCGCCACCATCGCGGAGTTGCGGCCCCGGCCGGTCGCCGTCCACTGCGTCACCCGGGTGCAGTTGCTGGTGACCCTGCTCGCCCTGGACGAGGTCGGCCCGGCCGACGGCGACCGCATCGAGCACGCGGCCGTCGTCCCGGTGGAGACGGTCGACTGGATACGACGGCTCGGTGTGACGGTGGTGACCCAGCCGCACTTCCCGGTGGAACGCGCGCAGGCCTACGCCACCGACGTCCACCCCGACGACCGCCCGCACCTCTACCGCTGCCGCAGCCTGGCCGACGCGGGCGTCCCGCTGGCCGCCGGCACGGACGCGCCGTACGGCACCGACGACCCGTGGGCGGTGATGCGGGCGGCCGTCGACCGCGCCGACGGGGAGGCCGTACCGCCCGAGGACGCCCTGCGTCTCTTCCTCGGCGCCCCCGAACACCCCGCCCGACCAAGGCAGTTGGCGGTCGGCTCGGCCGCCGACCTGTGTCTGCTCCAGGTACCCCTGCGGGAGGCGCTCGACGTGCTCTCGGCGGACCTCGTGCGGGCCGCGTTCGTCGCCGGGGAGCCGGTTCACACGCTGTAGCCGCCGTCCACCCCCAGCGCCTGCCCGGTGATGAACCCGGCCCGGTCCGAGGCGAGGAAGGACACGGCCTCCGCGATGTCGGCCGCCTTCCCGAAGCGGCGCAGCGGGATGTTGCGCCGGGTGACGGCCAGCGCCGCGTCGTCCAGCTCGCCCGACTCGATCAGCCGGCCCGCGATGCCGTCGGTGAGCATGCCGGGCGCGACACAGTTCACCCGGACCCCGTACCGTCCCTCCTCGGCGGCCAGCGCGCGGGCGACCGCCTCGACGGCGCCCTTGGCACCCGAGGACAGCCCGTCGCGCACCGGGAACCGGCGGGTCGCCACGGTGGTCACGGCGACGACGCTGCCCCGGCTCGCCCGCAGCAGCGGCAGCGCGGGGTGGACGAGGTTGAAGAACGCCACGGCGTCCGCCTCCAGTTGGGCGCGGTACTCGCCCGGCGACACCCGGCTCAGATGCCGCATCGGCACATGCGGACCGGCCGCGTACACCAGCGTGTGGATCCCGCCGTACGCCTCGGCCGTCCCGGTCACCGCCCTGGCCGTCGCCTCCTCGTCGGTGAGGTCGACCGCCGGCGCCGCGACCGCCTTCACCTCCTCCGCCAGCTTCCGCGCCGCCTCCCGGCCGGCCCGGTAGGTGAACACCACCGCGCTGCCGCGCGCGGCCAGGGTCCGTACGACGGCCGCGCCGATACCGCCGGTGCCGCCCGCGACGAACGCGACCCCCGGCCGGTCGGAGAAGTCCTCGAAGTCCTCCATGTGCCTCACAGTCCCAGCGACTTGGCGATGATGACCTTCATGACCTCGCTCGTCCCGGCGTAGATACGGGTGATGCGGGCGTCCGCGTACAGCCGGGCGATCGGGTACTCCAGCATGTAGCCGTATCCGCCGAAGAGTTGAAGACACCGGTCGACGGCCCGGGCCTGGACCTCGGTGCAGAACAGCTTGACCCGCGCCGCGTCGGCCCCCGTCAGGCGACCGTCGACGAGTTCGCGCACGGCCCGGTCCAGCATGGTCTGTGCCGCCTCCAACTCGGCCGATACAGCGGCCAGTTCGAACTTGGTGTTCTGGAAGGACGCGACCGTCCGGCCGAACGCCTTGCGCTCCCTGACATAGGCGATCGTGGTGTCGAGCGCGGCGCGGGCCTGTGCCACCGAGCCGACCGCGACCGTCATCCGCTCCTGCGGGAGGTTGTGACCGAGGTAGGAGAAGGCGGCACCCTCCTCGCCGAGCCGGTTGGCCACCGGTACCCGTACGCCGTCGAAGGCCAGCTCGACCGTGTCCTGCACCTTGATGCCCAGCTTGTCCAGCACCCGCCCGCGGGTGAACCCGGGCATACCGTCCTCGACCACGAGCAGCGTCAGCCCGGCCCGCCGGTCCCCGGGGTCGGACGACGTACGCGCCACCACGATCACCAGGTCGGCCAGCAGCCCGCCGGTGATGAACGTCTTCGCCCCGTTCAGCACGTACGTGTCCCCGTCGCGCACGGCGGTCGTACGGATCCCGGCGAGGTCGGAGCCGGTACCGGGCTCGGTCATCGCGACGGCGGTGAGCAGCGTGCCCGAGGCCAGCCCGGGGAACCACCGCCGCCGCTGCGCGTCGTCCGCGTAGGCGAGGAAGTAGGGCAGGACGACGTCGAGTTGGGTGCGTACCGTGCCGAGGGTGACCAGGGCGCGGTACGCCTCCTCCTGGAGCACCACGTTGTACCGGTAGTCGGGCAGGCCCGCGCCGCCGTACTCCTCGGGTAACGCCGTCCCCAACAGGCCGAGGGAGCCGAGCTGTTCGAAGAACGAGCGGGGCACCCGGCCCGCCTTCTCCCAGTCGGCGTAGTGCGGCACCACTTCCTTCGCCACGACGTCCCGGACCAGGTCCCGGAACGCCTCGTGGTCGGCGGTGAACAGATCCCGGCGCACAACCCGCCCTTTCAGTCGGCCAGTTCGACGAGGGTGGCGTTCGCGGTGCCGCCGCCCTCGCACATGGTCTGCAGCCCGTAGCGGATGCCGTGGGCCCGCATGTGGTGGATCATCCGGGTCATCAGGACGGCGCCGGACGCGCCCAGCGGATGGCCGAGCGCGATGGCCCCGCCCAGCGGGTTGAGCCGCCCCGGATCGGCACCGGTCTCGGCGAGCCAGGCCAGCGGCACGGGCGCGAAGGCCTCGTTCACCTCGAACACCCCGACCTCGGACAGCGCCACGCCCGCCTTGCGCAGCACCTTCTCGGTCGCCGGGATCGGACCGGTGAGCATCAGCACCGGGTCGGAGCCCGCCACCGCGCCCGCCCGGTACCGCACGAGCGGCTTCCAGCCCGACTCCCGCGCCTTCTCGGGGGTGGTGACGAGCAGGGCGGCGGCCCCGTCGGAGATCTGCGAGGCGTTCCCCGCGTGGATCACGCCGTCCTCCTGGAAGGAGGGCCTGAGCCCGGCGAGGCTCTCGACGCCGCTGCCCCGCCGGATCCCCTCGTCGGCCACGACACCCGCCACCGGCACGGTCTCCGCCGCGAACGCGCCCGCGTCCTGCGCGGCGGCCGCGCGCTCGTGCGAGAGCGCCGCGAACTCGTCGAGCCGGGTCCGGGTGAACCCCCACTTCCGCGCGATGAGTTCGGCGGACACCCCCTGGTTGAAGGAGAAGTCCTGGTAGCGGGCCAGGACTTGGGGCCCGTACGGTATTCCGCTCGCCCGCGCCGAGCCCAGCGGCACCCGGCTCATCACCTCCACCCCGCCCGCCACGACGAGTTCGTGCTGCCCGGACAGCACCGACTGGACGGCGAACTCCAGCGCCTGCTGACTCGACCCGCAGGCCCGGTTGACCGTCGTCCCCGGCACGCTCTCCGGCCAGCCCGCCGCCAGCACCGCGTACCGGCCGATGTTGCCCGACTGGTCGCCCACCTGGGAGACGCACCCCCAGATCACGTCGTCGACGGCGGCGGGGCCGAGTCCGGTCCGGTCCACCAGCGCGGTGAGCACGGCGGCGGACAGATCGGCGGCGTGCACCTCCGCCAGACCCCCGCCCCGTTTCCCGACGGGCGTCCGCACCGCCGCCACGATCACCGCTTCCCGCATCACGCGTCCTCCGCCCGTCCCGGTACCGCCCAGTCGCCGGTGAACCGCGCGACGCGCTTCTCCGCGAACGCGGCATACGCCTCCGGGGCGTCGGCGGAGGCGAAGTTGACCGACTGCGCCCGCGCCTCGTTCGCCAGGGCCTCCCGCAGGGTGCGGTCGGCGCCCTCGTGCAGCAGCGCCTTGGTCTGGGCGAGCGCGACCGGCGGCCCGGCCGTCAGCCGGGCGGTGACGTCGTCCACGAAGGCGTCCACCTTGTCGCCGTCCACCACCCAGGTGACCAGACCGAGCGCCCGGGCCTCGGCCGCGTCGATCGTCTCCGCCAACAGGGCCAGCCGCTTGGCCTGTTGGAGCCCGACCAGTCTCGGCAGCAGCCAGGACCCGCCCAGGTCCAGGGACAGCCCGCGCCGCGCGAAGATCTGCGAGAACGTCGACTCCGGGGTCGCGACGACCAGATCGCAGCCCAGCGCCAGATTCCAGCCCGCGCCCACCGCCACCCCGGTCACCTTGGCGACCGTCGGCACCGGCAGCTCGTGCAGCAGCAGCGCCAGATCGGTCAACGTCCGCATCCGGTAGAGGGGATGGGCCGCGCTCACCCCGTGGGAGACATCGCCGCCCGAGCAGAACGCCCGGCCCGCCCCCGTCAGCACCAGCGCCCGCACGCTCCGGTCGCCGCCCGCCTCGGCGAGGGCCGCCCGCAGCGCCTCCCAGAGTTCCGCGTCGAGCGCGTTCCTGCGGTGCGGGCGGTTGAGGGTGAGGGTGCGCACACCGTCCCTGTCGCTCGTCAGCAGCACGGTCACCGCACGGCCCCCCGCTCCCGCAGCGCGGCGATCTCGCCCTCGCTCAGCCCGAGTTCGGCGAGCACGGCGTCCGTGTGCTGGCCGAGCGCGGGAATCGCGCCCATCGGCGGGTCGTAGCCGGAGATCACCGCGGGCGGCAGCAGCGCGGAAACGGGTCCGTTCGGCGTGTCGATCTCCCGCCACCGGTCGCGTGCGGCCAGATGCGGATGGGCGACGACCTCGCTCGGCGTGTTGTAGCGGGCGTTGCCGATCCCGGCGGCGTCCGCGCGGTCCTGGACGTACGCCAGGTCGTGCCGGGCGCACCAGGCGGCGATCTCCGTGTCCAGCACGGCCCGGTGCCCGACCCGCCCTGCGTTCGAACGGAACCGGTCGTCGTCGGCGAGGTCGGGTCGGCCCAGCAGATCACGGGCCAGCCGGTCCCACTCGCGGTCGTTCGTCGTACCGAGCACCACGGTCTGCCCGTCGGCCGTCCCGTACGCCCCGTACGGCGCGACCGCCGGCGAACTCATGCCGAGCGGCTGCTGGTCGATCCCCGCATACCGGGTGTACGTCAGGGGGTACCCCATCATCTCGGTCATCGTGTCGAACAGGCTCACCGCCACCGACGCGGCCGGCTGCCCCCGCCCCGTGGCGTACAGCAGCGCCACCACGGACAGCGCGGCGTACAGACCGCTAGACACATCGGCCACCGGCGGCCCGGGCTTGGCCGGCTGCCCGGGCCGGCCCGTCACCGCGCACACCCCCGACTCCGCCTGCACCAGCAGGTCGTAGGCGCGCTTGTGGGAGAGCGGGCCCCCGGGGCCGTACCCGTCGATCTCGACCGGGATGAGACCGGGGTGACGGACCTCCAGGTCGGCGGGGGCGATACCCAGCTTGGCGGTGGCACCCGGGGTGAGGTTGGAGACGAGCACGTCGGCGCGGTCGAGGAGCCGGTGCAGCACCGCGAGCCCGGCCTCGGACTTCAGGTCCAGGGCCACCGACTCCTTGCCGCGGCCGAGCCAGACGAAGTGCGCCCCGAGACCGTGCACGACGTCGTCGTAGTGCCGGGCGAAGTCACCGCCGTCCGGGTTCTCCACCTTGATGACCCGGGCGCCGAAGTCGCCGAGGGTGCGGGTGCAGAAGGGCGCCGACACGGCCTGTTCCAGCGCCACGACCGTGATCCCGGCGAGAGGCCCGCTCGCTGTCGCCATGTCAGGCTCCGAATTCCGCGCGCAACTCGTGCTTGAGCACCTTCTGGCTCGCGTTGCGCGGGAGTCGCCCGACGAACCGCACATGGCGCGGCACCTTGAAGTTGGCCATGTGCTCCCGGGCCCAGGCCACCACGTCCGCCTCGGTGAGCCGCGCCTTTGGCCGCGGGACGACGAACGCGCAGCCCACCTCGCCCAGCCGCTCGTCCGGCACACCGACCACCGCGACCTGCGCGACGCCCTCGTGGCAGAGCAGCAGCTTCTCGATCTCGGCCGGGTAGGCGTTGAACCCGCCGACGATGAACATCTCCTTCTTGCGGTCGACGATCGCCAGGTTGCCCGCCGCGTCGACCTGCCCGACGTCCCCCGTGCGCAGCCACCCGTCGGGGCCGACCGCCTCGGCGGTCGCCTCAGGGTCGTCCCAGTAGCCGCGCGTGACGTTGTATCCGCGTACGAGGATTTCCCCGACGCCCCGCCCGTCGTCGGCGGCGATCCTGACCTCCACGCCGGGGATGGGGCGGCCGGTGGTGCGGGCGACCGTCTCCTCGGTGTCGCCGATGCGCGTCGTCGTGACCAGGGCCGTCGACTCGGTCAGCCCGTACGCGCTGAGCACGATGTCGAAGGACAGCTCCTTCTTCATCGCCCGGATCAGGGACTCCGGGACCGTCGTGCCGCCGGTCATGGAGACCCGCAGGGAGGAGAGGTCGCGCGCGGGCCGGCCGGGGTGGTGGAGCAGGTCGTGGAAGATCGTGGGCGGGCCGAGGAGGATGCTCACCCGCTCCCGCTCGATGATCTCCAGCGCCCGCCCGGCGTCGAAGACCGCCATGGGCACGACGGTCACACCGTGCAGGAAGGACGCCAGCCAGCCCGCCTTGTAGCCGAAGCAGTGGAAGAACGGCGGGACGACCAGGAAGGTGTCCGAGGCGCGGAAGGTGTACTCCTCGGACATCCAGCCGTACGCGCGCAGCGACTGGCCGTGGGTGAGGATCACGCCCTTGGGATGGCCGGTCGTGCCGGAGGTGAACATCACGTCGGAGACGTCGTCCGGGGTGATCCTGTCGATCGCCGTCTGGGCGACGGACTCGTCCAACTCCGCGCCCGCGTCCAGGAACTCCGCCCAGGACAGCCCGGCCGAACCGCGTGGGCCCAGCAGGGAGACCGTGGTGCCGAGCGCGGGCAGAGAGGGGTCGGCCGCCCGCAGGTCGGCCAGGTGGTCGGTGCCGAGGAAGGACGCGGCGGCGAAGAGCGCCCGCGCCCCGGACCTGCGCAGGATGTAGGCGATCTCCCCCGCCTTGAAACGGGTGTTGAGCGGGACGACCACCCCTCCGGCGCCCTGGATGCCGACGGCGGCGACGATCCACTCCGTGGAGTTCGGAGCGCACAGGCCGACCCGGTCGCCCGGCCGGATGCCCAGCGCGACCGCCGACCGCACCGCCCGGAGCATCAGCTCCCGCAAGTCCCGGAAGCTCAGCCGCAGTTCGCCGTCGATGAGCGCCGGTGCGTCGCCGAACCGCTCGGCGGCCCGCCGGATGACGTTCGGGATGCTCAGGAACTCCAGGTCATGACGCACGGGTTGGTCCATCAGTCGGCTCCGTCGGTCAGGCGCAGCACGCGCTTGGCGATGATGTTCCGCTGGATCTGCGACGTGCCGCCGTACACGGAGGCGGCCCTGGAGTACAGGAACTCGGCGAAGACCTCCCCGCCCGGCCCGTGCAGTTCGTCCGGGAACACCTGCAACGCCGTTCGGTACAGGCGCTGTTCGGCCCGGGTCATCAGCAGCTTGTCGATCGACGTCTCGGGCCCGGCGGCCTGTCCGGCGCGCCGCTCCGCGATACGCCGGCGGGCGTGCGCGAGAAGCACCTCGTAGTCGACGAAACACCGCCCGATCTCCGACCGCAGCCCGTCGGGAAGCTCCCCGCCCCGTTCCCGGGCGGTCCGCCGCAGCCGCTCCACGAGCAGCCCGTACTTCGACAGATGGCCGGTGTCCAGCGCGTTGCGTTCGTACGACACCGTCGTCATCGCCAGCGCCCAGCCGTCCCCCTCGGCCCCGATCCGCTCCGAGTCCGCGAGCCGTACGCCGTCCAGGAACAGCTCGCAGAACTCGTCGTCGCCGTTGGCCGCCCGCAGCGGGCGCACGGTCACCCCGGGCCGGTCGAGGGGGAGCACGAACGCGGTGAGGGAGGAGTGCGGGGGAGCGGCGCGGTCGGTGCGGGCCAGCAGCAGGCAGTAGCCGGAGTACTGGGCGTAGCTCGTCCAGAGTTTCTGCCCGCGCACGCTGTAGTGGCCGTCGTCGAGGCGTTCGGCGTACGTCGACATCCCCGCGAGGTCGGAACCGGCGCCCGGTTCGCTGAAGCCCTGGCACCACACGTCGTCCCCGGCGAGCATGCGCGGCAGCAGCCGGCGCCGCTGTTCCTCGGAGGCGAACTCCAGCAGGGCGTGGGCGAGATACCCGATCCGGGGCACACCGGGCGCGCCGCGCGCCCCCAACTCGTCGCTGACGGCGACCTGGTGAAGCGCCGTCAGGCCGCGTCCGCCGTACTCCTCGGGGACGTCGAGGCCGACCCAGCCGCCGGAGTGCAGCAGCCGGTGCCAGCGGTGCAGGAAGAGGGGGAGCGGCTCGTCCGGGAGGCGCTCGGGGAGGGGGTGCCCGGCCAGCCAGGCGCGGAAGCCGGCACGCAGCCGCTCCAGGTCGGCCGGGTCGCCGAACTCCAGGGGGAGGTCCGCGGGAGTGGTCATGCAGCCGCCTCCCCTTCCGCCAGCGCGGGCAGCAGGTCGGCGGTCGTCGCGAGGACGTTCGCCCCCAGCAGGACCCGGCGCAGATACAGATGGGCCACGTGCTCCCAGGTCTGCGCGATCCCGCCGAACACCTGCATTCCGGTGTACACCGCCTCCACGGCCGAGGAGTTGACCTCCGCCTTGGCGACCCGCGCGGCGGTGAGCGCCCGGTCGGCCGGCTCGTGGTCCAGGCACCAGGCGGCGTACCGGACTGCGCTCGTCCCCGCCTCCACCAGGACGGTCGCGTCGGCCAGCAGATGCCGTACCGCCTGGAAGGACCCGATCGGCCGCCCGTACTGGCGGCGCTCGCGGGCGTAGTCCACGCTCAGGGCGGTGAACGCGCGTGCCGCGCCGACGAGTTCGCTCGACACGATGACCAGCGCGTACGCCTGCCAGCGCCGCAGCCCGTCCGGGGTGAGCCTGCCGACGACCGGGCCGGGGTGCGCGGTGCGTACCCCGCGCAGCAGGTCGGCGGTCGGGGCGGGGGCGCCCAACCCGGCCCGGGTCACGGTTCCTTCGGCGTCCACGCACAGGGCGCCGTCCGCGCCCGAGGAGTCCCAGGCGACCAGTTCCGAGGGGGCCACGCCGGGGAAGCGGAGGTCGGGGGCCAGGGCGACCGTGGGGGTTCCGCCGGGGTCGGCGGGGGATCCGCCCGCCGACGCGCCGGGCGCGCCGCGGGCGCTGGTCGGGTGGCCGCGGCGGGCCCTGGGCGCGGACGCGGTCGCCTCCGCCGCGGCACCGGTGAGACGGATCAACTCGGGGGCGAGCAGGACCGTACCGAGCAGGGACGTGGTCAGCGGGTGGGCGCCGTGCTCCTCGGCGAGCAGCGCGCACTCCTGGACGGTGGCCGCGGGCGGTGCCGTACGGCGCAGGCCGCCGAGGCCGAGCGCGTCGAGCGCGTCCTGGGCGGCCGTGCGGCCGGCGGGCTTCGCCTCGTCGGCGGAGCCGACCCGGTAGCGGGCCGCGAACGACCGCAGCAGATCGCGGACCAGCAGGAACTCCTCGGACTCCACGCTCACTCCTTCTCGGTGGCCGCCCGGCGGCGGTCGGCCCGGGAGGCGAGCTCCTCGACGATGCGGATGTGGTCCGGGCTGGTCATCGTGGACCGCTCGGCGAGCAGCGCGGCCTCCATGCCGCCGCGCGAGACCTGCTCGACGACCGCCGCCAGGGCCGCCTTCGTGGCCCGCAGCGCCTCGGCGGGCTGGGCGGCGAGACGGTGGGCGAGGGCCAGCGCCTCCTCCATCAGCCGGTCGCCCGGCACGACCCGGTTGGCCAGGCCCAGTTCGACCGCGGTGGCGGCGGGGATCCGGTCCCCGGTGAAGAGGTACTCCTTCACCCGCAGCAGGCTGGTCAGCAGCGGCCACAGGGTGACCCCGCCGTCGCCCGCCACCAGGCCGACCGACACATGCGGGTCGGCCAGATAGGCGTCCTCGGCCATCAGGACGAGATCGCAGCCCAGCGCCAGCGAGCAACCCAGGCCCACCGCCGGGCCGTTGACCGCGGCGATCACCGGCAGTGGGAAGCGGATCATCTCGGTCTGGATCGTCCGGTCCAGGCGGATCGACCGCTCCCGCAGCTCCGGGTCGGTGTGGTGGCGGCGCAGATGGCCGAAGTCGCCGCCCGCGCTGAACGCCCGGCCCGCGCCGGTCAGGACGACCGCCCGGGCCTTGCCGTCCTCCGCCAGCTCGCGCCACACCTCGGAGATCCTGCGGTGGAGGTCCTCGGACACTCCGTTGAGCCGGTCGGGGCGGTTCAGTGTGACGATGCGGACGTCGCCGTCGGAGGCCACGGTCAGTACGGGACTCACCTCGCTCATACCCGGATGGTAGGGAAGGTCAGACCGAAACTGTCAATGGTGTTGCACGAATACGAGAATCACATTCTCGCACGCTTCAGATCGAGGTACGGTGATCCACCTCGGCCGCCGCCTGCGCGAAACCGCATACGTGCCGGGTCATCCGCCGTGCGGCGGCCGCCTCGTCGCCGGCCCGGATCGCGTCGGTGATCCGGGCGTGGGCGCGGGCGGTCAGCCCACGGATGCCGGCGTCCATGAACGGCTCCAGGTCGGTGGCCGCGTGGATCGACCGGGAGAGCGCGCTCATGAACCCGATGAGCAGCTCGTTCCCGCTCGCCTGCGCCACCACCGTGTGCCAGCGCACGTTGGCGCGCAGAAACCGCTGGATGTCCTCATCGGCCCCGACCAACTCCGCGTGGGCCGCGTCGAGTTCCGCCAGATCCCGGTCGGTGCGGCGGCGGGCCGCCAGCGCGGCGCACGCCGGTTCGATCGCCTCGCGCGTCTCGTGCAGCGCCTCCAGGCGGATGCGCTGGCCCCGGATCACCAGCTGCACCGTGTTCGCCAGCGACTCCCGCCCGGGCCGGTGCACGAAGGCCCCGCCCCCGCGTCCCGGCCGGATCTCCAGCAGCCCCTCGACCTCCAGGATCCGCAGCGCCTCCCGCACCGTCGCCCGGCTCAGCCCCGTCTGCTCCACGAGCTGCCGCTCCGGGGGCAGCGCCGTGCCCTCCCGGAACTCCCCGGACAGAATCCGCTCCCGCACCTCCGCCGCGAGCACGTCCGACGCCTTCGGCACGGTCAGCGTCTCGAAACGGGGGGCGGGCTGCTCGGAGGGCGACACGGAAGGGCCTCTCGTCATGGCGTCGGGTTCGGCTCGACCATTGAATAGGCCATCCCCGACCCCTGTCACATGACCATCCCCGACCCCTGTCACATGACCATGCCCCCGTCCACCGGCAGCACCTGACCCGTGACGAAGTTGGTCTCCGTCATCGGCGTCGCGGCCAGCGGTGCGAGGGCGTTCACCAGGATGTTCCTGCGGGCCAGTTCGCGGGCCAGGGACTTGGTGAGGCCGATGACCGCGGCCTTGGCGGCGGAGTAGTTCACCTGGCCGAGCGTGCCGACCAGGCCGGCGGAGGACGTGACGTTGATGATCCGGCCCCGGCCGTCCTCGGGAAGGTAGGGCAGGGCCGCCTGCGCGCAGCGGTGGGCGCCCAGGACGTGGACGTCGAGGAGCCGGCGGAAGGAGTCCTCCGTCAGCTTCTCGAACATGGCCGAGGCGGTGACCCCCGCGTTGTTGACCAGGATGTGCAGGGTGCCGCCGGTGAGCGCGGCCGCCCTCGCCACCGCCGTGTCGGCCGCCGCACGGTCGCTCACGTCGAGGGCCGCGCCGGCCGCCGTATGCCCCGCCGCGGACAGCCTGTCGGCGACGGCCACCGCGGCCGCCTCGTCCACGTCGGTCACCAGTACCGCCGCACCGGCCCGGGCGAGGGCCTCGGCGACGGCGCGGCCGATGCCGCCCGCCGCGCCCGTGACCAGCGCGGAGCGCCCCGTCAGATCGAACAGACCCGTCCCGTCGGTCATCAATAGCTCCTCGGAAGTCCCAGCGTGTGCGATCCCAGATAGCCGAGGATCATTTCCTGGCTGACCGGCGCGATCCGCATCAGCCGTGCCTCGCGGAAGAAGCGGGCCACCGGGTACTCCTCGGAGTAGCCCATCCCGCCGTGCGTCTGCAGCGCACGGTCGGCGGCGTCGAACCCGGCGTCCGCGCACAGGTACTTGGCGGTGTTCGCCTCCCGCCCGCAGGGCCGCCCCCGGTCGTACAGCCAGGTCGCCTTGCGCAGCACCAGTTCGGCCGCGTCCAGCCGCGCCAGCGAGTCGGCGAGCGGGAACTGCACGCCCTGGTTCATCCCGATCGGCCGCCCGAACACCACCCGCTCACGGCCGTACCGTACGGCCCGGTCGAGGGCGACGCGGCCGATGCCGAGCGCCTCCGCGGCGATCAGCATGCGCTCCGGGTTGAGCCCGTCGAGGAGGTAGCGGAAGCCCTCGCCCTCCTCGCCGACCCGGTCCTCCACGGGGACCCGCAGATCGTCGATGAACAGCTCGTTCGAGGTGACGGCGTTGCGGCCCATCTTCGGGATGGGGCGGATGTCGACCCGGTCGCGGTCGAGGTCGGTGAGGAACAGGGTCATGCCGTCGGTACGGCGGCCGACCTCGGCCGGCCGGGACGTCCGGGTCAGCAGCAGGATCTTCTCCGACTCCACCGCCTTGGAGATCCACACCTTGCGTCCGCTGACGACGTAGTGGTCGCCCTCCCGGCGTGCGTACGTCGTGATGCTCGTGGTGTCCAGACCCGCGCCGGGCTCGGTCACCCCGAAGCAGACGTGCAGGTCGCCGGTGGCGATGCGCGGCAGGGTGCGCCGCTTCAGCTCCTCGGAGCCGTGCACCACCACCGGATGCATGCCGAAGATCGACATGTGGATCGCGCTGGCGGCGTTCATCCCGCCCCCGGAGCGCGCGACCTCCTCGAGCAGCAGCGTCGCCTCGGTGATGCCGAGGCCGTGGCCGCCGTACGCCTCCGGGACGGTGATGCCCAGCCAGCCGCCGCCCGCGACGGCGGCGTAGAACTCCTCGGGGAACGCGTGGTCGCGGTCCTTCTCCATCCAGTACCGGTCGTCGAAGTCCTTCAGGAGTCCGCCTACGGCCCCCCGGATCGTGTTCTGGTCCTCGGTCAGCTCGAAGTCCACGGCGGGGCCACCCCTCAGCCGGATCGTTTGAACATATCAAAGGTCAGACCAAAGTGGCTGTCAACTCCTCCTTACGGGTCCGGCGCCGCGGTGTCCGGAGTGTTGGCGGCGGAGCCGCTTCGACGATCCACCCATAGTGCGCGTATGACGCGTACCCGTACGGCGGTGCTGTGCGCCGCCGCCCTCCTCGTCTCCACCCTCCAGACGGCGGCCGCCACCGCCGCCGCCCCGGACCACCATGACCGGGCCTGTGCCGCCACCCGGAACCCGCAGGGCCAGGCCCGCAAGGTCCTCACCCTCGTCCGCGCCGCCCGGAAGGACCTCGACCTCAAGGCCGCCCTGGTCAAGGTCACGGTCGACGGGCGTGAACTCCTCACCGGCGCGGTCGGCGAGTCCATGACGGACGTGCCCGCCACCCCCGCGATGCACTTCAGGACCGGTTCGGTCGGAATCGCCTTCATGGGCACCGTGCTGCTCCAACTGGTCCAGGAGCACAAGGCGCGCCTCGACGACCCGGTCTCCCGCTGGCTGCCGGGCCTGCCGCACGGCGACAGGATCACCCTGCGCATGCTCGGCGACAGCACCTCCGGCCTCCACGACTACGTCACCGACCCGGTGTTCCTGAAGAAGCTGTACGCCGATCCGTGGCAGCACTGGACGCCCGGGGAAGTCGTCGGGATCTCCCTCGGGCACCCCCTGTGGTACAAGCCCGGCACCAACTGGAGCTACTCGCACGCCAACTTCGTCCTCCTCGGCCGCGCCCTGGAGAAGATCTCCGGCACCCCGCTGGAGCGCCTCCTGCGGGAACGCGTCGTGAAGCCCCTCGGCCTGCGCAACACCCGGAACAACGACACCGCGGAGATCCCGCAGCCCGTCCTGCACGCCTACGACGACGAACGCGGCACCTACGAGGAGTCCACGTACTGGAACCCCTCCTGGACCACCGCCCCCGGCGCCGTCCTCACCCAGGACATCTGCGACCTCGCCCGCTCCGGACGGGCCGTCGGCTCGGGCGAACTGCTCTCGAAGCGCTCCTTCCGTACCCAGCTGAACCCGGGCACGGTCGGCCTCGGCCACCCCACCCGCACCTGCCCCGCCACGGTCTGTCTGCCCATGACCGAGGACTTCCACTTCGGCGTCGGCGTGGTCGTCAAGAACGGCTGGGTGGTGCAGAACCCGTCGTTCTTCGGCTACGCGGCCGTGATGGCGTACGAGCCGCGCAAGCGGCTGTCCATCGCGGTGTCGACGACCGTGGGTCCGAAGGCGCCCGCCGGCAACACCGCCCAGACGGTCACCGAACGGATCGCGGAACTCCTGGACCCGGAGCACCCGCTCGCCGGCTGACTCCCGTTGTCAGCGCCCGGCGCGCACCCCGTCCAGGGCGATGGCCAGGACGCGGTCGCGCTGGGCGTCGTCCGTGAAGGCCGTCGCGGTGACGCCGGCGACCAGCCGCAGCAGATCGCCGAAGTCCATGTCCGCCCGGGCCGCCCCGGCCCGCTGCGCCCGCTCGAACAGCGGCCCGCCCGCCGCGTACATCGAGTCACGGCAGGCCTGGAAGATCTCCGACTCGTCCTCCAGCGCCTCGCGCACCGCCCGCTTGGTGACCATGTATCCGGCGAACCGCTCCAGCCAGGCCGTGAGCGCCTTCCAGGGCTCCAGGCCGGCAAGCTCCACGGCCGACCGGCACAGCGCGTTGACCTCGTCCGCGTACACGCTCTCGAACAGCGCCCGGCGGGTCGGGAAGTTCCGGTACAGCGTGCCGATGCCGACGCCCGCGCGGCGCGATACGTCCTCCAGGGACGCCTCGGAGCCGTGCTCGGTGAACGCCTCGCGCGCGGCGGCCAGCAAGGCGTCGTAGTTGCGGGCCGCGTCCTTACGGTTCGGCCGCTGGGCCGCGACGATCTCGCTGACGGGGAACGACTGGGCGGGCACGGCTGCCTCCTGGACGGGACTCGGTCGGAACGGGGGATCGGTTGAAGCGGAGGTATACCTCCGCTATGGTGGAGGGGTGCCTCCACTTTAACAGTCCGAGGCCCCTTCTCCGTTTCCCGAGAGTCCTTCCGAGAGGCTTCTCATGCCCCGCAAGTCCTCCCGCCTCACCTTCGCGGTCCTCGCGACGGGTGCGGGCGTGTTCTCGATGCTCCAGTCGCTGATAGCGCCGGCCCTGCCGACCGTCCAGCACGCGCTGCACACCTCGCAGTCCACGGCGACCTGGGTGATGACCGCGTATCTGCTCTCCGCCTCGATCTTCACCCCGATCCTCGGCCGCGTCGGCGACCTGATCGGCAAGAAGCGCACCCTCGTCGGGGTCCTCCTCGCCGTCCTGGCCGGCTGTCTCCTCGCCGCCCTCGCACCGACCATCGGCGTGCTGATCGTCGCCCGGGTGGTCCAGGGCATCGGCGGCGCCCTGTTCCCGCTCTCCTTCGGGATCATCCGGGACGAGTTCGCCGCGTCGGAGGTCCCCGGCCGGATCAGCGACCTGTCCGCGGTGATCGCCGCGGGCGGCGGCGTCGGCATGGTCGCCGCCGGACCGATCGTCTCCGC
Organism: Streptomyces vulcanius; assembly: GCF_042653945.1. Taxonomy (NCBI): domain Bacteria; kingdom Bacillati; phylum Actinomycetota; class Actinomycetes; order Kitasatosporales; family Streptomycetaceae; genus Streptomyces; species Streptomyces vulcanius. The sequence continues at coordinate 69,509 of NZ_JBHSFK010000020.1, forward strand.
GCTCGACTACCGCTGGCTGTTCTGGATCCCGGTCGCGATCGTCGCCGCCGCCACGCTCATCGCCGTACGCTATGTGCCCGAGTCGCCCAACAGGGGCGCGGGGCAGGTCAACTGGCTCGGCGCCGTCCTGCTCTCCGGCTGGCTGGTGGCCCTGCTGCTGCCGCTCAGCCAGGCGAGCGGGTGGGGCTGGGGTTCGGCCCGGGTGATCGGACTGTTCGCCCTCGCCGTCGTGCTGTTCGCGCTGTGGCTGCTGGCCGAGGCCCGCTCCCGCACCCCGCTGATCGACCTGCGGGTGATGCGACTGCCCGCCGTGTGGACCACCAACCTCGCCGCCCTGCTGTTCGGCGCGGGCATGTACGCGATCTGGTCCTTCCTGCCGGGCTTCGTGCAGACCCCGAGCTCGGCGGGCTACGGCTTCGGCGCGAGCGTCACCGCGTCCGGCCTGCTCATGCTGCCCATGCTGGTCGCGATGTTCGTCTCCGGCGTGCTCAGCGGGCGCCTCGCACCCCGCGTCGGCGCCAAGGCGCTGCTCACCAGCGGTGCCGCGCTCGGCGCGGTGGCCCTGGGCTTCCTCGCCCTCTGGCACGACACACAGTGGCAGATCGCCCTCGTCGCGGGCGTGTTCGGCCTGGGCATCGGCCTCGCCTTCGCCTCGATGGCCAACCTGATCGTCGGCAGCGTCCCGCCCGAGCAGACCGGCGCCGCCACCGGTATGAACGCCAACATCCGCACCATCGGCGGCTCCATCGGCGCCGCGGTGACCAGCGTCCTGGTCACCGGCCGGCTCCAGCCCTCCGGTCTGCCGTACGGCTCCGGCTACACCCACGCCTTCACTCTGCTGGCGCTGCTCTGCCTGGGCGCGGCCCTCGCCGCCCTCCTGGTCCCCGTACGACGCCCCGCCCCGCTGTCGGCCCCGGCCGCACGGCAGGCCCCGGCCCCCGAGTCCGCTCGGGTGCGGTAGGGTTGAGCCGCACGTTCCCGCAGCTCACCGCCGTGGGGACGCGGCGGGACGTGGCGCAGCTTGGTAGCGCACTTGACTGGGGGTCAAGGGGTCGCAGGTTCAAATCCTGTCGTCCCGACAGAGTTCATCAGCGGGTCTGCCGACAACGGCAGGCCCGCTGGGTGCATTTGTGTGACAGGTGATGGCAATCCGCGGCCCGCAAGCTACAACGCGGGCGCGTCCCACCGGCTACCCGGGGTACAGCCAGACATTGCCGTGCGAGCCTGAGAGCGCGGGCATGGCCCGTCGCCTGGTGCGCGTCGCGCTGACCGCCTGGGGCCTGGACGACTTGGCCGACGACGGTGCCCTGATCGTCTCCGAGTTGGTGTCCAACTCCGTCCAGCATGCTCAGAGCCATTTCATCCGGGTCACGGTCACCCGCCCCGGGGTGACGCGTGTGCGCATCGGCGTCGTGGACAAGTCGGAGCGGGCCCCGGTGTGCCGGAAGCCGGCTGAAGAGGACGAGAGCGGGCGCGGTCTCGTGCTCGTGAGAGCGCTGGCGAAGGACTGGGGTGCTGATCGGCTGCCGTGGGGCAAGAGGGTGTGGGCCGAGCTGCGGGGGAAGGAACGCGGATGACTGACGAGCGGCAGCCGTGGGTGGGCGACCTGATTCATGACAAGGACGCCGACCGACGCGGCATCGTCACGGATGTGCGCGTCGGCGCGGTGTGGGTGCTGCGGCCGGAGCGCCTGGTCGTAGTGACGCCGAGTGCGGAGATGCGGAAACAGCCGTAGTCACGTGGAAGGCCTGGCTCGGTGATCGTCGCCGAGCCGGCCCCTTTCGGCCGGCCGTGCTTCGACCATGGAACTCATCCGGCTTCATCCGCTAACATAGAATAATTAGATAGATGATTTGGCGGGTTAAGGGCGAGGGAGTGGCCGTGGACTTCGGGCTGACCGACGAGCAGGACCTGTTGCGCGCGACGGCACGGCAGTTCGTCGCCGACGTGTGCCCGGCCGAGCGGGCCAAGCGCTGGGACGAGGAGGGCGTCGTACCGCCCGAGCTGTTCCGGGGCATGGCCGACCTCGGCTGGTTCTCGCTGCCCTTCGCCGAGGAGGAGGGCGGGGACGGGGGAGGGCCGCTCGAGCTGGTGCTGATCGCCGAGGAGCTCGGGCGGGCCAGTTTCGACGTCGCCATGTGCTACATCGGCGTGCTCATTCCCGGCATCACGGTGTTCCGGTGGGGCGACGAGGCCCAGCGCGACTTCATCCGCGAGCGGGTGATGACCGGCCGGCACCGGCTCGCCGTCGGCCTCAGCGAGCCGGACAGCGGGTCCGACGCGGCGGCCCTGCGCACCACCGCCGAGGACCACGGGGAGCACTTCCTGGTGCGCGGCCAGAAGGCGTGGTGCACGGGAGGAGGGCTGCCGGATACCACCATCGCGACCTATGTCCGCACCGGGCCCCGCGAGCCCAAGCACGGTGGGATCAGCCTGCTGCTCGTCGACCCCACGACCGAGGGGGTCGAGGTCCGCCGCACACCGACGCTGGCCCGGCACATCCTCGGCACCAACGAGGTCTTCTTCAACGACGTCCTGGTGCCCAGGGAGAACCTCGTCGGCCCCCGCGACGAGGGCTGGAAGGTCATGCTCTCCAACATCGAACTGGAGAAGGTGATCATCTCCGGGGGATATCTGGGCGCCGCGCAGGCCACCCTCGACGAGATGCTCGAGTACGCCCGCACCCGGCACGCCTTCGGCCGTCCCATCGGCAACTTCCAGGCCCTCGCCCACGCCATGGCCGACCTCCAGACCGAGATCGACTCCGCCCGGCTGCTCGCGTACCGCGCCGCGTGGCTGCTCGCGCAGGGCAGGCCGTGCACGCGGGAGGGCTCGATGGCGAAGCTGAAGGGCTCGGAGACGTATGTGGCCGCCGCTCGGCTGGGGATGCAGGTCTGTGCGGGGCACGGGTTCTCCACCGAGAGCGTGATGAGCTTCCGCTACCGGGAGTCGATCGTCGCCACGATCTCCGGCGGCACCAGCCAGATCCAGCGCAACGGCATCGCCCGCAGCATGGGGTTGCGCAGCTACTGAGTCAGGACGAGCGGTAGCAGGAGGGGGGAGGCACGATGTGCCTCCCCCCTCCTGCTACCGCTCGTCCTGTTCCGCCAGCCAGTCGGCGTGGCGGGCGAAGTGGCCCTGGTCCCGGGTCACCCAGATGCCGGAGGCCCGGGCCAGTACGGCGCGGGTCGGCAGGAGCACCATCTCGCCGGTGATGTACCAGCGTGAGCCCTCACGCCGCTCGACCCGGGCACTGACCTCCAGCGGCCGTCCCACCGGTACCGGCTTGACGAAGCTGACGGTCAGCTCGGCCGTCACGCTCAACACCCGGTGCAGCAGCGGGAGATGGCCGAGGCAGTCGTCCAGCACGGCCGCCGTCCAGCCGCCGTGCGCGACGTCGGGGCCGCCTTCCTGGTCGCGCGGACAGGTGAGGGCGAACCGGGCCACGCCGTCCTCGTCGAGCCGCTCCCGCTCCACCCCCAGCCGGCAGGTGCCCCGCTCGCGGCAGGCGCCGCACAGGGCGACACCGCCCGGGGTGCGGGGCGGTTCCTGGAAGTCCCCGCCGGCCCGGACCACGGGGCCCGTCGCACCGGATGTCGTCGACATTTCCGCAACTCCTCGATTCAGACGTCGGCCAGCAGGGGGCGCAACTTGCCCGCGATGAGCTGGACCTGACGGGCCACCATGTCCTCCGGCATGCCCGCCAGCGACGCCCACAGGAACACGCCCTCCACCGGCAGTCCCTTGACGTAGGTCCTGATGGCGTCGGCGGTCTCCTCCGGCGTGCCGTACAGGAACTGGCCGACACCGGTTGCCGAAAGGCCCGTCTCCCGCCACTTCTCGGGGTCGATCGGGCGGGGGAGGGGCTGGTCGGTGCCCTCCACCATGTACCGGCGGTAGCTGTCCCACTGGTAGGCGAGGTACTTGCGGACCTCCGGCCAGTCGCCCTCCGGGTCCTCCGTGACGAACGTCGTGAACGAGCCCTGCATCCGCGCCGACGACACGTCGTAGCCGCTCTCCGCGAGCCCGTCCCGGTACGGCGTCAGCAGCGCCGGGTTGAGCGACAGCAGCCCGGTGCCGAGGCGGCCGGCCCGCCGGGCGCCCTGCGGACCCTGGTAGCCCAGCCAGATGGGGAAGGGGTCCTGGACCGGGCCGGGGGTGACCAGCGACTCGGCCCACAGACCGCGGATCTCCCGGACCCGCTGGTCGGTCACGGTGTAGCGCTTGGCGAGGTCGGCGCCGTAGAGCCGGTACTCGGGCACCCGGTAGCCGGTGCCGAGGCCGAGGTCGAGGCGGCCGTCGCTGATGATGTCCACGATGGCCGCCTGTTCGGCGAGTTCGGGGGCCGCGTGCAGGGGCGCCGGGATCACCGCCGTGCCCAGGCGCACCCGGCGGGTGCGGGCGGCGGCCGCCGCGGCCATGGTGAGCGGCTGCGGGAGGTAGCCGTCCTCGAAACCGTGGTGCTCGGAGAACCAGACGGAGTCCAGACCCAGCCGGTCCGCCTCCTCGCACATCTCCAGGGCGAAGCCGTACACACGCGACCAACTCCGCTGCCAGGGCGGGGGGTTGCGCATGTCGAAGTAGATGCCCACCTTCATCGTGCACCTCCAGGGGTGTCGTCGGCCAGCCGGATCGTCGCGTGTGCGACGGCGACCCCGCCGCCCGGCGGCAGCAGTCGTACGGGGCGCAGTTCGAGGGATTCGATCTCGGGGAGGTCCTCGACCATCGCCGAGATCCGCAGCACCGTCTCCTCCAGTGCCGCCAGGTCCACGCCCGGCCCGCCCGTCCTGCCGTCCAGCAGCGGCGCGGCCCGCAGCGAGCGGACCATCTCGCGGGCGTCGCGGTCGCTGAGCGGGGTCACACGGCGGGCGACGTCCGCCATGAGGTCGGCGTAGTCCCCGGTGAGGCCGAAGGAGAGGACCGGCCCGAAGACCGGGTCGGCGTCGACGGAGAGGAACGCGTCCGGGCCGGGGCCGGGACCCGGGTCGTGTACGGCGATGCCGTACGCGGCCAGCAGTCCGGCGGCAGCCGGGGCCGTGGGCCCGGCGAGCAGCGCGCGGGCCCGGTCCACGTCGACGCCCGGGAGGTCGGGTACGACACCGGCGGGCGTGGCGCGCCAGGCCTGGTAGGCCGCCGCGTGGCCGAGCGAGGCGGCTGCGGCCTCGGGGAACGTGTACGTCGGTACCACCAGGTCTCCCCGGCGCAGCAGGTCGGCGACGCCCGCGCCGCCCAGGAAACTGGTGACCACCGGCTTGTCGGGTGCCGCCGCCGCGGCGTCGAGGATCGCGGACGCCACCTCGTCGGGCTTGTCCGCCAGCGGCGGCATGAACAGCACGATCGCCGCGTCGATGCCGTCGTCGTCCAGGACGGCGGCCACCGCCTGCCGGTAGTGCTCGGCGCTGGCCATCGGGGTGAGGTCGATGGGGTTGGCGACGTCCGCGCCCGGCGCGAGGACCGGGGCCAGCCGCCGCCGGGTGCGCTCGCCGAGCGCGGGCACCCGCAGACCGCCCGCCGCGCAGGCGCCGACGGTCAGGGCCGCGGGGCCGCCCGCGTTGGTGATCACGGCGATCCGGTCGCCGGGCGGGGGCGGCTGGTGGGCGAGCAGCAGCGCGACGTCGAAGAGTTCCTGGAGGCTGCGGGTGCGGATCACCCCGGCCTGCGCGAACAGGGAACTGACGGCCGAGTCGGCCTCGCCGCCCGGGTGCACGGCGACGATCGGCTTGCGCGGCGCGACCCGGCGGGCGATGCGGGCGAACCGGCGCGGATTGCCGAAGGTCTCGACGTGCAGCAGGACCACCGAGGTCGCGGGGTCCTCCTCCCACCACTGGAGCAGGTCGTTGGTGGACACGTCCACGGCGTGGCCGACCGACACGAAGCCGGAGAAGCCGAGCCCGAGCCGGCGGGCGAAGTCGAGCACCGCGAGCCCGAGCGGCCCCGACTGGCTGGACATCGCCACCCGGCCGGGTGCCGGCAGGGCGGGCGAGAAGGTCGCGGCGAGCCGCGCGGCGGGCGTCGTGTTGACGACGCCCATGCAGTTCGGGCCGACCAGCCGCATACCGGAGGCGCGGGCGAAGCGGGCCAGTTCGCGCTCGGCGGCCCGCCCGGCGGCACCGGTCTCCCCGAAGCCGCTGGAGACGACCACCACCGCCTTGACACCGGCCTCGGCGCACTCGCGTACGACATCGGGCACGGCCTCGGCCCGTACGGCGACCAGGGCCAGGTCCGGCGGCTCGGGAAGGTCGGCGACCCGGGCGTACGCCCGCACCCCCGCGACCCGCTCGGCGTGCGGGTTGACGGGGAACACCGCGCCCTCGAAGCCGCCCCGCAGCAGGTTGGCCACGATCTCGTGGCCGATGGTCAGGGGGTCCCGGTTGGCGCCGACCACAGCGACCGAGCGCGGTTCGAGCAGGGGCCGCAGGGACCGCCGTACGGCGGTGTGTTCGCGGCGCTCGGCCCGGGCCACGGCCTGGGCCTGCGGGTCGATCGCGATCTCGAAGTGCACGATCTGGCCGGGCGGCCCCGCCTCGACCCGGTAGCCGGAGCCGAGGAACACGTTGATCATGCGGGTGTTGTCGGCGAGGACGTCTGCCTCGAGGACCCTGATGCCCCGGGCACGGGCCGCCGCGGCGATGTGCTCCAGGAGCAGCCGCCCGAAGCCCTCGCTCTGGTGGTCGTCCCGGATGGTGAAGGTGACCTCGGCGTGCTCCGGCTCCTCGGGGTCGCGGACGTAGCGCACCAGGCCCGCGATGTCCTCGCCGGCCAGGGCGACCAGCGCCAGCTCGTTGAGGTAGTCGACGTGTGCGCCGCGCCGGATGACGTCGTCGCGCACCCGGACCACCGGGCCGAGCGAGCGGTAGGCCAGGGTCGCCCTGGACAGCCCGGCGACGAAGGCGACCAGCCGGTCGGCGTCCTCGGGCCGGACCGGCCGGACGAACGTCGACCGGCCGGTCCTGACGAGCCCCGGCCGCTCCAGATCCTCCGGATACGGCGGACCGGCCGGACCGTTCACGGGGCTGTCGCCGCTCAGACGGCCGCCTCCTGGGGAGTCGGCTCGGGCAGCCGGAACAGCTCGTTGAAGGTGCCGCGGGTGACCCGGTCGCGGATGTCGTCCGACACGCCGTCGAACAGGTCGTGCAGCGTGGACTGGGTGTGGCCGTAGGTGCCCTCCAGGTGGGGGTAGTCGTCGCCCCACATGACGTTGCGGTAGCCGGTCGCCTCGACGATCTCCACCGAGCTCTTGTCGTGCTGGAAGGAGGCGTACACCTGCTGGCGGATGATCTCGCTGGGCAGCCGGCTCAGCTTGGGGCGGACGAACATGCCGTGCTGGCGGTACGCCTCGTCCATACGGTCGCCGATGGCCGGCACCCAGCCGGCGCCGCCCTCCGCGATGAGGATCTTCAGGTCCGGGTGCCGGTCCAGGGCGCCGCCCGCGACCATGTGGGAGATCACGCGCATGCCCGGATAGGTGGTCTCCATGTAGTTGACCACCGCGCCGCCGGGGCCGCGGAAGACGACGGTCTCGGAGAAGCCGGTGCCGATGTGGAAGCCGATCGTCAGACCGGCCCGCTCGGCCGCCGCCCACAGCGGATCCCAGCGGTCCAGGGCGTACTCCTCGCCCGGCCGGGTCGAGGACGGCAGGAACACCGCCTGGAAACCGAGCTCCGCGACCCGCTCCACCTCGGCGACCGCGTCGTCGATGTCGGCCGTGGAGACACAGGCGGGGGTGATCACGCGCTTGTTCTTGCACAGGATCTCGTCGTACGCCCAGTCGTTCCAGGCCCGCACGGTCTCCCGGGCCAGCTCGGGCTCGGTGATCGAGACCAGCCAGAACCCCATGGAGGGGAAGGCCAGTTGACCCCAGACGCCCTCCTGGTTGAGGTCCTTGAGGCGGACCTCCAGGTCCCAGGCCCCCGGCGGACGCATGGCGTCCATGAAGTCGCCGAGCTGGCGGTCGACGCGCTCGCCGTCGATGTAGAGCACCTCGTACTTCTCGCCGCGCTCGCTGCGCGGCGCCCGGGCGGCCAGCCGCGGCGGCAGCGCCTCGGTCCACAGGTCGGCCGGCTCCATCACGTGGGAGTCCCCCGAGTTGACCCAGATCTTGGTCATGGCGCTCCTTCGGGTAAATCGATGTAATCAGTTAGCGATTTTAGTTGTATGGGTCCGAGGAGGGAAGCCCGGAATGCGGTGGAGATCGGACGGTCACGGAGATCAGCCCCGCCGCCGCTCGATCTCCTCGACCAGCTGCGGCAGCACCTGGAACAGGTCCCCGACCACTCCGTAGTCGGCGAGTTCGAAGATCGGCGCGTCCGCGTCCTTGTTGACCGCGACGATGGTCCGGGAGGTCTGCATGCCCGCCCGGTGCTGGATCGCGCCGGAGATCCCGGCGGCGAGATACAGCTGCGGGGAGACCTGGGTGCCGGTCTGTCCGACCTGGTGGCTGTGCGGGTACCAGCCCGCGTCCACGGCGGCGCGGGACGCCCCGACGGCCGCGCCCAGCGTGTCGGCGACCCGCTCGACGAGCGCGAAGTTCTCGGCGCCGTTCACTCCGCGCCCGCCGGAGACCACGATGTCCGCCTCGGTCAGCTCCGGGCGCTCGCCGCGCTCCCGGGCGGTGCGGGACACGACCGTGACGGCGGCGGAGGCCGGCCCGAAGACGATGTCCGGCTTCTCCACGAGGGGCGTTACGGGCGCGGGCTCGGGCGGGGTGGCGTTGGGCCGTACGGCGATGACCGGCACGCCGACCGTGACACGGGACGTCACCCGGTGCGTGGCCGCGAACGCCGACTGCTCGGTGACCGGGCCGTCCTGGCCCGCGGTCACGTCCACGGCGTCGGTGATCAGCCCCGAGTCCAGGCGGAGCGCGACCCGGGCGGCGGTCTCCTTGCCGTCGGGCGTCGACGGCAGCAGGATCGCCGCGGGGCCGACGCGTGCGGCGAGCTGCGCGAGGGCGTCGACGGCCGGGGTGACGAGGTGCTCCTCGGTCTCCGGCGCGTCCACGACGTAGACCTTGTGCGCGCCGAAGCGGCCGAGCGTGTCCGTCGCGGCGTCGGCACCCGGCCCGAGGACGACGGCCGAGGGTTCGCCGAGACGGCGGGCGAGGGTGAGCAGTTCGAGAGCCGGCTTGCGCACGGCGCCGTCTGCATGGTCGACGAGGACGAGGATCTCGGCCACGGGTGGCTGCTCCTTGCTCTGTGGAAGGCGGGTCAGACGAACTTGCCGTGGGCGAGGAAGCCGGCCAGGGCCACGCCGGCCTCGCCGTCGTCGGTGACGATCTCGCCCTGGGCGCGCGGTGGGCGCCGGGACGCCTGGTCGACGGCCGAGCGGGCGCCCGCCGTGCCGACCTGGTCGGCCGAGAGGCCGAGGCCGTCGAGGTCCGTGGTCCGTACCGGCTTCTTCTTCGCGGCCATGATCCCCTTGAAGGAGGGGTACCGGGCGTCACCGGAGCGGTCGGTGACCGACACGACGGCCGGGAGGGTGCCCCGTACCCGCACGCTCGCCCCGTCGCCCTCGCGCCGGCCGGTCACCGTGCCGTCCTCGACCGAGACGGACAGCTCCTCGACATGGGTGACGGCGGGCACGCCGAGCCGCTCGGCCAGGAGTGCCGGGACGACGCCCGTGGTGCCGTCCGTGGAGGCCATCCCGCACAGGACGAGGTCGAAGCCGGTCTGTTCGATCGCCCGGGCCAGCACCAGCGAGGTGCCGAACGCGTCGCTCCCGCCGATCGCCTCGTCGCTCACATGGACCGCCCCGTCGCCGCCCATGGCCAGCGCCTTGCGCAGCGCGTCGCGGGCGTCGTCGGGGCCGACGGTGAGGAAGGTGATCTCGGCGTCCGTGCCCGACTCGGCGATCCGCAGGGCCTGCTCGACGGCGTACTCGTCCAGCTCGGACAGCAGCGAGTCCACCGACGCGCGGTCGGTCCTGCCGTCCTCGGCGAAGGTGCGGTCCGCCGTGGCGTCGGGCACGTGCTTCACACAGACGATGATCTTCACAACCGCGCTCCCGACCGCTCCAGAAGGTTGAATGAGTGCTAATAGTTAACTATATATTGAGGCGGGAAGCGAGACCCTGGTTCAATCCGTCGAATTGGTTGACTGATTGCGCTGATAGCTGGAAGATCTGGGCAGCTGAGCCGCGAGGAGGCGTCATGGTCGGTGACGGTGACAGGGACACCGGTGAGAGGTACTTCGAGCCACTGGTGGAGACCATGCCGCGTACCGAGTTGCGGGTGTTGCAGGAGGAGCGGGTCCTGGAGCTCGTCGAGTACGCCTACGGCCGCTCCGACTTCTACCGGGAGCTGTGGGACGCGCACGGGGTGCACCCCCGTGACATCCGCACCCTGGAGGACTTCCGGGCGCGGGTGCCGTTCATCACCAAGGACATGATCCGCGCCCACCGGGCCCGCACCGGCGACCCCTTCGGCGGGATGCTCTGCGTCCCGGTCGAGGAGCTGACCTCGGTCTCCTCCAGTTCGGGCACCACGGGCGACCCGGAGTTCTTCGCCGAGATCTGGCAGGACGCCCCGCCCCTGGTGACCGCGCAGGTGCGCGACCTGTGGGAGCTGGGCCTGAGGCCGGGGGACCGGGTGCTGAGCCCGCCCGGCACCTTCCGCAACCTCATGGACGCCGGCTTCCAGGCGCTGGGGGCCGTGGTCATCGAGGTGGACACCTGGATGGGGAACATGGCCGAGGTCGTCGAGGCCCTGCGCACCTACCGCCCCGCCTATCTGCAGATGATGTATCCGCAGATGGTGGAGCTGGAGCACCTGGCCGAGCGGACGGACCTGAAGGAGGCGTTCTCCTCCCTCAAGGGCGCCTCCTGCGCGGGCCAGCCCCTCAGCCGGCGGATGCGCGAGCGGATCCGCGACGACTGGGGCATCGACGTCTACGAGTACACCAGCGCCGCCGACACCGGCACGGCCTGGGAGTGCCGTGAGCACGACGGTTTCCACCTGTGGGAGGACACCGTCTTCGCGGAGTGCGTGGACGTGGACGAGGCGGGCTGGAGCGACGTCGCCGAGGGCGACCTCGGGGAACTGGTCGCCACCGACCTCGACAACCGCGCCGCCCCCCTCATCCGTTACCGCAGCGAGGACCTCGTCCGGCTCTCCCACGACACCTGCGGCTGCGGCCGTACCCACGCCCGGATGTGGGTGGCAGGCCGGCGCGGCGACGAGACCGTGGTCGGCGGCCGGTCCGTGGTGCTGCGGGACATCTGGCAGGCGGTGGAGGACCAGCCGGAGACCACGGCCGGCGTGTTCCAGATCGTCCGCGAACGGCGCGAGGTCGACGAACTGCGGCTGCGCGTCGGCTTCGACGCCCGGCTCACCGAGGACGTCGACGCCCTGGCCGGCCGGCTGACCGAGGCCGTGCGCGAGCGGACCGGCGTCAAGCCGGTGCTCGACCTGCGCACCGAGGAGGAGCTCTTGAGCACCATGACCAGTGTCGCCAAGTTCCCCCGGGTGGTGAAGAGCTGATGGCCCGCGCCGCCACCCTCGCCCGGGCCCGCGACCTCGACCGGCCCGCACTCGCCTACGTCGTCCGCTTCCCCACCGCCGACGGCACCCGGGACATGGAACTGACCTGGGCGGAACTCGCCCGCGACACCGCCTGGGCCACCGAGCGGCTGCGCGGCCACGGGCTTGCCGCGGGACAGCGGGCCCTGCTGACCACCTCCGGCTTCGAGGGCTTCTGGGGCCAGGCGGTCATCGGCGCCCTGCGCACGCTGCGGGTGACGTACGGCATCGCCGAGGCGATGGGCTGGGACCACCGCCGTACCGCCGTCTTCCACCGCGAACTGCGCCCGGACACGGTGATCGGCCTGTCGGCCGAGACCCTGGAGGGACTGGCAGGCACCGGCGACATCGGCGAGATGTTCCGCCCGCTGGCGACCGTGCTGGCCCGGCCCACCGCCGTACCCGTGCTGCGCGGGGCCGGTGTGACCGCCTGTGTGCTGTCCGCCGTCGGACCGGCCCTCGCGCTGGAGTGCCCCGAGCGCGCCGGCGCGCACGTCAACGCGGCCGAGTGGCGCGTCGGCGAGCGGGACGGGCACCTGCTCGTCGCCGCCGGGGAGTCACGCACCTCGGCACTGCCCGAGACCCCGCTCGCCCTCCGCGGCCGGGTCGTCACCGGCCGCTGCGCCTGCGGCAGCGAGGACCCACGGGTGCTGTTCGCCGACGCCGGCCAGCTTGATTCGCCTTGAACATCAGAGAAGTCGAAGAGGAGTTGAAGATGTCCGAAGGAGTGCTCGACGGCCGGGTCGTGGTCGTCACCGGCGCGGGCAACGGCATCGGCAGGGCACACGCCCTGGCGTCCGGCGCGCAGGGTGCGAAGGTCGTCGTCAACGACCTCGGCGGCGGACGCGACGGAGGCGGTGCCTCCGCCGGGCCCGCCCAGTCCGTCGTGGACGAGATCGTCGCGGCCGGCGGCGAGGCCGTGGCCAACACCGACGACATCGCGACCTGGGAGGGCGCCGGCCGCCTCGTGCGGCAGGCCGTGGACACGTACGGCGGCCTCGACGTCCTGGTCAACAACGCCGGGATCCTGCGCGACCGGATGATCGTGTCGATGACCGAGCGGGACTGGGACAGCGTGGTCGCCGTCCACCTCAAGGGCAGCTTCGCCACCCTCCACCACGCCGCCGCCTACTGGCGCGAGCGCGCCAAGTCCGGTCGGAGCAACGACGCCCGGGTCATCAACACCACTTCTCCTTCAGGGGTGTTCGGCAACCCCGGCCAGTCGAACTACGGCTCGGCCAAGGCCGGCATCGCGAGCCTCACCGTCATCGCCGCGGCCGAACTCGCCCGCTACGGCGTGACGGTGAACGCCATCGCGCCGACCGCGCTCACCCGGCTGACCGAGGACATCGAGATGATGCGACGGGCGGCCGAGGCCGAGGACCTCACCCCGGAGGCGATCTCACCGCTCGTGGTGTGGCTCGGCTCCGCCGCCTCCCGTGAGGTCACCGGCCGCGTCTTCGGCGTCGCCGGCAACCGCGTAACGGTCCTGGAGGGCTGGGTGGGCGGCCCCGCCGCGAGCGCCGAATCCCGTTGGACACAGGACGGGTTGACCTCCGTCGTCCCCAACCTGGTGGCCAAGGCGGCGCCCAACGCCGACGCGCTCGGCAACCGGAACGGGGCCTGAGATGACCACCACACAACTGCCGGTCGCCGAGGGCCTGTTCACCTGGCCGCCCGCTCCGCTCCGGCTCATCGGCTCCGAGTGCGCGTCCTGCGGCCTGGTGAGCTTCCCCGCCGCCACGGACTGCGTCCGCTGCGCGAGCAGGGAGTCGAAGGAACGGCTCCTGGCCGACCGCGGCACGCTGTGGACGTACACCACCCAGAACTTCCGCCCGCCGTCCCCGCCGTACGACGGCCCCGAGGAGTTCGAGCCGTACACCGTCGGATACGTCGAGCTTCCGGGTGAACTCGTGGTCGAGGCCCGGCTGACCGAACCCGACCCGGAGAAGCTGCGCATCGGGCAGCCCATGAGCCTGACCCTGGTGCCCTACACCGTGCGGGACGACGGTACCGAGGTCATGACGTTCGCGTTCACTCCGGAGGAGACATCATGACCGAGGCCGTCATCATCGGAGTGGGCCTGCACCCCTTCGGACGCTTCCCCGGGAAGTCGGCGATGGACATGGGCGCGGACGCGGTCCGCCTGGCGCTCGCCGACGCGGGCGTCACCTGGCCACAGATCCAGGGCGGCTACGTCGGCAGCTACGAGGTGGCCAATCCCGACGCGATCGTGGGCCGCCTCGGCCTGACCGGAGTGCCGCTGCGCGGGGTGTTCAACGGCTGCGCCACGGCCGGTACGGCCATCGCGCTGGCCGCCCGCGCGATCGAGACCGGCGAGCACGACCTGACCGTCGCGATCGGCATGGACAAGCACCCGCGCGGCGCCTTCGCCGCCGACCCGTCCGTGGCCGGCATCCCCGCCTGGTACGGGCAGACCGGGCTCTTCCTCACCACCCACTTCTTCGGCATGAAGATCAACCGCTATATGCACGACCACGGCATCTCCGAGGAGACCCTCGCGCGCGTGGCGTCGAAGAACTTCCGCAACGCCGCCGGCAACGACAAGGCCTGGCGCCGCACCCCGCTGTCGGCCGAGGAGGTCCTCGCCTCACCGGTCCTCAACCACCCCCTGCGCCAGTTCATGTACTGCGGCCCGAACGAAGGCGCGGCGGCCCTCGTGCTGTGCCGCGCCGACCAGGCCCACAAGTACACCTCGCAGCGGCCCGTGCGGGTCAGGGCCACCGCCCTGCGCAGCCGCCGGCTCGGCGCCTTCGAGGTGCAGAGCCCGTCCTTCCCGGTCGGGGACACGGTCGACAGCCCGACGGTGGACGCCTCCCGGGCGGCGTACGAACAGGCGGGGCTGGGCCCCGAGGACGTCGACGTCGCACAGCTCCAGGACACCGACGCCGGGTCGGAGGTCATCCACATGGCGGAGAACGGCCTCTGCAAGGACGGCGAGCAGGAACGCCTGATCGCCGAGGGCGCCACCGAGATCGGCGGCCGGCTCCCCGTCAACACCGACGGCGGACTGCTCGGCAACGGCGAACCCATCGGCGCCTCCGGACTGCGCCAGATCCACGAGATCGTGCTCCAGCTGCGCGGCACCGCCGGCGACCGGCAGATCCCCGGTACCCCCCGCGTCGGCTACACCCACCTGTACGGCGCGCCGGGCGCGTCGGCGGTGACGATCCTCTCGACCTGAACGCGGAGCTCGAAACATGGACCAGGACATGCAGGACTTCGCCGCCGAGGCGCGCCGCTTCCTCGACGCGCACGCGGCCAAGGCACCCGGCCGCACCGCCTTCACCTGGGGTGAGGGCGACGACTCGATGGCCTACTTCAGCAGCCTGCCGCCCGAGGAGGAGAAGGAGGACGTGGCGCGGGCCCGGGCATGGCAGCGGACCCGCCACGAAAACGGCTTCGGCTGGATCACCGGCCCGGCCGAGTACGGCGGCCGGGGCCTCACCCCCGTGCACGACCTCGTCTACGACGCCGTCGAGTCCGAGTACGTCGTCCCCGACACCGGAGTGCTCGGCGTGGTCGGACTCGGCATGATCGGCCCGACGATCCTGGCCCACGCCCAGCCCCGCATCAAGGACGAGTGGCTGCCCGCGATGTACCGCGGCGACGCCATCGCCTGCCAGCTGTTCAGCGAGCCCGGCGCCGGCTCCGACCTGGCGAGCGTGGCCACCCGCGCCGTACGCGAAGGCGACTCATGGGTGCTGAACGGGCAGAAGGTGTGGACCTCCGTCGCCCAGCACAGCCAGATCGGCCTCGCCCTGACCCGCACGAACCCCGACGCCCCCAAGCACAAGGGCATCACGGCCTTCCTGGTGCCCATGGACGCGCCGGGCGTCGAGGTCCGCCCGCTGCGGCAGATGACCGGCGGCGCGGACTTCAACGAGGTGTTCCTCACCGACGTACGCGTCCCCGACGACCACCGCCTCGGCGAGGTCGACGGCGGCTGGACCGTCGCCCTGACCACCCTGATGAACGAACGTGCCACCGTCGGCAGCGAGGGCGCCGCCCCGGTGGCCGCGGCCCTCTCCCCGGAACGGCTCTCGGCGCTCATGCGCGCCACCTGGACCTGGGACGACCGCGCCCTGCGTGCCCGGCTCGCCGAGCTCCTCGTCGACGCCCTCGCGACCGAACACCTCAACAACCGTGCCCTGCGCAAGCTGCGGTCCGGCGCGGCCCCCGGCCCCGAGATGTCCGTGTCCAAGCTGATGTACGGTCAGAACCTCACCAGGGCCGCCCACTTCGTCGCCGACTGCCTCGGACCGCGCGCCATCGCGGACACCGGTCAGTGGGGCACGTACGCCTGGACCGAACTGCTCCTCGCCACGCCCGCGCTGCGGATCCTCGGCGGCACCGAGGAGATCATGAAGAACATCCTCGCGGAACGCGTCCTCGGCCTGCCCAAGGAACCGACGGCCACCGCTGCCAAGGAGGTGCGCGGATGAGCGCCGACGAGACCGAGCTCAACGAACTGCGGGCCTCCGTACGGGAGTTCCTGGCGGCCAAGTCGCCCGAGGAAGCCGTACGCAAACTCATGGAGAGCGAGCAGCGCTTCGACGCCGAGGTATGGGCGCAGGCGGCCGACCAGTTGCGGCTGCCGGGACTCGCCCTCCCGGAGGAGTACGGCGGCGACGGCTTCGGACCCGTCGAACTCGGCGTCGTACTGGAGGAGTCGGGGCGTGCCCTGTGGTGCGCGCCGTTCTTCGCGACCGTCGTCCTGGCCGCCCAGGCCCTGCTGGCCTCCGGTGACAAGGAGGCCTGCGCTCGCCATCTGCCCGGCATCGCGGCCGGATCGACCACGGCCACCCTCGCCGTCGCCGAGGACAGCGGCTCCTGGGACCCCGTCCTGATCTCCACCCGGGCCGTGCCCGACGGGGAGAGCGGGTGGAAGCTCAGCGGGCGCAAGTGCTTCGTGATCGACGGTACGACGGCCGATCTGGTCCTCGTCGTCGCCCGCACCGTCGCCGGGCCCTCGCTCTTCGCCGTGGACCGGGACGCGGCGGGCCTCACGGCCGTACCCATGGAGACACTGGACGCCACCCGGGCGATGGCCCGGCTCACCCTCGACTCCGTACCGGCGACACTCGTCGGCGCGGTCGGTGCGGGCGGACGGGTGATGGCCGAGGTCCTGGACATCGCCTCCGTCGGGCTGGCAGCCGAGCAGGCGGGCGGGGCGCGCCGGTGCCTGGAGACGAGCACCGAGTACGCCCGCACCCGGCACCAGTTCGGTCGGCCGATCGGCTCCTTCCAGGCCGTCAAGCACAAGTGCGCGGACATGCTCGTACAGGTGGAACTCGCCGAGGCCGCCGCCCGGGAAGCGGCCCGGCTGGCCGCCGAGGGCGCCGCGGACTTCGCCGTCGCCGCGGCGGTCGCGCACGCCTGCTGCTCACGGGCCTACCTGAGCACGGCCATGGAGAACATCCAGGTCCACGGCGGCATCGGATTCACCTGGGAGCACCCGGCCCACCTCTACTTCCGGCGGGCCAAGTCCTCGCAGCTGCTCTTCGGGGGACCGGCGGTGTACCACGAGCGGCTGCTGGACCGGCTCGGCATCTGACGGCCGTCAGCCCCACTTCCAGGCCTGGTTGCTGCTGCCCGCGCAGCTCCAGGCCTGTACCCGCTGACCGTCCTGGCCGGAGGTCGCGGCCTCCGCGTCCAGACAGAAGCCGTCCGGAACGCTGACGAGGGTCTTGACGCCGGCCACGCCGGAGGTGCCCAGACTCCACCGCTGTGCGCGCAGCCCGCTGCACCGGGTGCTGTGGATCTGGTTGCCGTTCTGCCCGGCGCCGTCGGCGCCGGACTCCAGGCAACGGTGATTGCCCAGGTTGACGACGGTGTAGTGGGCGGCCTGACCGGGCACGGGGTACAGCGCCCACTTCTGCTGCGGGGCGCCCGTGCACTCCCAGACCTGGACCGTCTGCTCCGTCTGGCCCGCCGTGCCGGTGTCGGCGTCCAGGCATCTCGCGACGTCGACGGAGTGGACGCTCTCGGTCACGGTGACCCGGCCGCTGCGGACGGCACCGCGGGGCTTGCTGTAGAGGAGTTGCCTGGTCTCCGGGCCGACCCTCCCGTCGGCGGTGAGACCGGCCTCGGTCTGGAAGACCTTGACGGCGGCGAGGGTCTGCGCCCCGAACCTCCCGTCGACCGTGACCTGAAGGCCGTAGCCCGAGAGAAGGTACTGGAGGGCGGCGACGCAGTCCCCGTGGGAGCCCGAGGCGAGCTCCGCGAGGCAGGAGGCGGTGGCCCGGAGGTCCAGCTTCTTGGGATCCAGTGCGGGGGTTGTCGCGGAGTGCGAGGCCGTCGGGCCGTCGTCCGGTTCCGTCTCTGTCGCCGAGGGGGTGGCGGAGGCCGTGTCCGGTGCGGGGCCGGACGGCTGGGCCGGGTTCTGCGCCGCGGTCGGGGTGGACGTCTGCTCAGGCCCGGCCGCCGCCGGGGTGTCGCCCCGGCTCAGCAGGGCCACGGTGAGGCCACCGGTGACCAACGCGGCCACCGCGGCGGCCAGCACCACGTTCCGGCGCTGGCGCCGGCGCTCCCGGGGCAGGGCCGTGGCGGGGTCGGCGACGGACGGTGACCCCGACGGACCGGTGGCCGGACCGCCGGGCGCGAGTGCGCCGGGCCCGGAGGACGCCGCGGCCCCGGCCTGCGCCGCGGGCACCCCGAGCGCACCGGAGACGGCGGAGGAGGAGCCGGACCCGGGAGAGGAACCGAAGGGGGAGAAGGAGCCGGGCACTGAGGAAGCGCCGGCCCCGACGGAAGAGCCCGCCTCCGGCGCGGTGCCGAAGGGGGAGAAGGGGCCGGGGGTCGAGGAGACGCCGGGTGCGGGAGAGGAAGCGGCCCCTGGGGCAGCGTCGGTGCCCGGGGCGGCGCCGAACGGGGAGAAGGAGCTGAGCTCGGGGGAGGAGTCGCGCCCTGGGGGAAGGGCCGGCCCGGCCTGCGCGGCGGATGCCGGGAACGCGGCGAATCCGGCGCGCTTCCCGGCGCCGGGCGGATCGCCCGCCGGTGCGGCCAGCTGGTGGCCGATGGCCGTTCTGAACACCACGTCCGGTGCCGGTCGCAGCTCGGGTTCCTTCTGCAGACAGAGCCGGACGAACGCGGCCAGTTCCCGGTCGGCGGCCGCCACCTTGGCGAGGACCTCCTCGCGCGGCGGATCGAAGGCGACCCGGTGCAGCACGTCGACGCCGGTCCCCTCGCCGAACGGCGCCGATCCGGTCACCGCGTACGTCAGGGTCGAGGCGAGGGTGAAGACGTCGGACGCGGCGGTCACCTCCTGGCCCCGGACCTGCTCCGGAGACATGAACGCCACCGTGCCCACGTTCTGGCCGGTGGTGGTGATGGAGGTGGAGTCGGCGGCCTGGACGATGCCGAAGTCGATGACCCGGGCACCGTCGGCCGCGAGGATCACATTGGACGGCTTGAGGTCGCGGTGCACGATCCCCGCCCGCGACATGGCCTCGATCGCCCGTCCCACGTCGGCCATCAGCCGCCAGGCCGCCGCCGCGTCGATCGACCCGAGCTCCTCGACGACGTCGTCGAGCGTGGGCCCGGGTATGTACTCGGTGGCCACCCACAGCAGGCCCCCGTCGTCGCCGCTGCCGAGCAGCCGCACGGTGTGCGCCGCCTGGACCAGGCCCAGCGCGCCGACCTCCCGCTCGAAGCGCTTGCGGAACCTCGGGTCCTCCGCGTACTCGGGCCGGATCACCTTGACGGCGGCGGGACCCGGCCCGCCCTCGGTGTTCCGGCCCAGGTAGACCAGCCCCATCCCGCCACTGCCGAGCACCGACAGGAGCACGTACGGTCCCACCCGCTCGGGGTCGGTCCTCCGGAGGGGGACCGGTGCCGGCGGTTCCATCCCGGCCGCCGCGTAGGCCAGCGCGCGGGACCGGCTGTGAAGAGGGTCAGACATGGGGATTCCGGTCTCTCGCGTGACATGTGCGATGTGCGCGACTGATGTCGGTCAGCGGGAGACTATCGCAACCTCCTTGCGGAAAAGACGAGTTGGTGTTCGAATCAATTCCGTGTCGCGTCGCCCAGCAGGGCCTTCGCGATGATCACCTGCTGGATCTGGCTGGTTCCCTCGTAAATGCGGAACAGTCGGGCGTCCCGGTAGAAGCGCTCGACGGCCACCCCGCGCATATAGCCCGCCCCGCCGTGGATCTGCACCGCGCGGTCCGCGACCCGCCAGACCATCTCGCTCGTGAAGTACTTCGTGCAGGACGGACCGATCTTGGTGTCGGTACCGGCGTCGAAGGCGCGGGCGGCCTCCAGGACGGTGGCGCGGCCGGCGTAGTAGTCGGTCATCGAGTCGGCGATCAGGCCCTGGACGAGCTGGTACGAGCCGATGGGCTTCCCCGACTGCCGGCGGGTGCGGGCGTATTCCACCGACTCGTCGACCAGCCGCTCGGCCATGCCGACGCAGAGGGACGAGATGTGCACCCTGCCGTGCGCGATACAGCCCATCGCCGTGTGGAAGCCACGGTTCAGGCCGTCCTCGCCGCCCACGAGGGCCTCGGCCGGTACGCGTACGTCGTCGAAGAACACGTCGGCGGTCCAGGCGCCGAACTGGCCCATCTTGTGGTCCTTGGGCGCCACCGTGAGGCCCGGGGTGCCGGCCGGGACCAGGAAGGTGGAGATGCCCCGGGTGCGCGGGGCGTCGGGGTCGGTCCGGGCGAAGACCATGAAGACGTCGGCGAGCGGCGCGTTGGTGATGTACCGCTTGGCGCCGTTGATCACCCAGTCGTCACCGTCCCGGTGCGCCCGCGTGGTCAGCGTGGAGGGGTCCGATCCGGCGTCCGGCTCGGTGAGGGCGAAGGACGCCAGCACCTCGCCGGAGGCGATCCGGGGCAGCCAGGAGGCCTTCTGCTCCTCCGTGCCGCCGACCATCAGGACATGTCCGGCGATGCCGTTGTTGGTGCCGAACATCGACCGCAGGGACGGGGTCGTGTAGCCCAGCTCGAACATCAGCTGTGCCTCTTCGTACATCGACAGGCCGAGGCCGCCGTACTCCTCGGGCAGCGCGAAGCCGAAGAGGCCCATCTTCTTCGCCGCCTCGCGGATGTCGGCCGGCATCTCGTCCTTCTCGTCGATCTCCGCCTCCAGCGGTACGACGCGTTCCCGGACGAAACGCCGGACCTCCGACAGCACCGCGGTGAAGTCCTCCGCGTCCATGTGGTCTCCCTTTCCCGTCACTTGTCTGTCTCGTCCGGCTTCTCTTCGGGCCGGTAGCAGGCCGCCAGCAGGGCCGCCGCGCTCACCGCGCCCAGCCCGGCCGCGAACACCGCGGGCCCGGCGCCCGACCGCCGGTGCCCGAACAGCCCGTCCACCGAGTACCGGCCGTTGCCCAGCGCGGCCAGCGCCACGGCCGCGCCGCCCACCACACCGGCGTACTCCCAGCCGCCCTTGAAGACGAAGAAGCCCTTGCCGCGGTGGTCGGTACGGGCCGCCACCGCCATCAGGCCGACGGCGGCCGCGGCGGGGAGCGGGCCCGCCACGCCCAGCGCGATGCCCACTCCCGCCGCGATCTCGGTGCCGGCGGCCATCCGGGCGTGCACGGCGGCGGGCCGCAGTCCGAGTGCCTCGAACCAGCCGGTCGTGCCCTTCAGTCCGCCCGGCCCGGCGACCTTGTTCCAGCCGTGGGCGAAGAGCATCGGACCGAGCGTCGCGCGCAGCGCGAGCGCGGCGGCGTCCTGCCCCTTCACTGGCCCACCCCGGTGGCGCGGCCCGCGGGCGCGGCGCCGTACAACCGCGGTACGGCGTCCATGAGTTCCTCGGGGGTGAGCGCCTCGCCCGACCTGCTGGGGTAGACGCCCGAAACGGTCCAGCCCTCGAGGCGGTTGAGCCGGTTGCCCTCGATGCGCAGCACCTGGCCGGTCAGCCAGGACGCGGCGTCGGAGGCCAGGTAGACGACGACACCGGAGGCGTTGGCCGGGTCGCGCGGGTCGAAGCCGCCGGGGCCGGCCTCCAGGGAGGCGCCGACCTCAAGCCCCTCCGTCATCCGGGTCGCCGCGATGGGCGAGATGGCGTTGGCGGTGACGCCGTAGCGGCGCATCTCCAGCGCGGTGAGGACCGTCAGCCCGGCGATCCCGGCCTTCGCGGCGCCGTAGTTGGACTGGCCCTGGTTGCCGAACAGGCCCGTTCCCGAGGTCGTGTTGATGATCCGGCCGGCGACCCGCTCACCCCGTTTGGACGCCTCCCGCCAGTACGCGCACGCGTGCCGCGTCAGCGCGAACGTGCCCTTCAGATGGACGGCGATCACCGCGTCGAACTCGGCCTCGGTCATCGAGAACAGCATGCGGTCGCGCACGATCCCCGCGTTGTTCACGACGACGTCCAGCCGTCCGAACTCGGCGACGGTGTCCGCCACCAGCGCCTCCGTCGCGTCCCAGTCGCTGACCGAGGCGTGGTTGGCGACCGCCCGCCCGCCGAGCTTGGTGATCTCGGCGACCACCTCGTCGGCCGGGGAGTCACCGGTCCGTTCGCCGTGCACGCCGGCGCCGAGGTCGTTGACCACCACGGCCGCCCCGGCCTCGGCGAGCGCCAGGCAGTGCGCCCGGCCAAGCCCCCTGCCGCCGCCTGTCACGATGGCGACCTTGTCGTCGAGGATGCCCACGCCCTACCTCCCTGTTGTGCCCAGCTCGTTGAGTACTTCGTCGGTGTGCTGGCCCAGCGTCGGCGCACCGCCGCGCGGTTTGTCGTCCACGCCCCAGAAGCCGACCGGTGTCGCCACCGTCCGCAGCGGCGGCGCGTCGCCCATACCGGGCTGTTCGACGAAGGCGCCGACCGCCTCCGCCTGCGGATCGGCCGACACCTCCGCCAGGGTCTGCACGGGCGCCCACCACACGCCCTCGGCGTCGAACCGCGTGGCCCACTCCGCCAGCGGCCGGGTCGCGAACTCCTCGTCGAACACGGCGATCAGTTCGCGTACGTGCCCGCGCCGTGCCTTGCCCGTGGCGAACCGCTCGTCCTGCGCGAGGTCCTCCCGCCCGAGCGCCTTGATCACGCCGGGCCAGTGGCGGTTGCCCTCCAGGCCGACCAGCCAGAACCAGCGGTCGTCGGCGGCCCGGTAGCTGTTGTAGAGCGGGGACTCGTGCTCGGTGCGCGGACGGGTCCGGCCGCGTCTGCCGAAGAAGTTCTGCAGCGCCAGGTCGTTGCCGTTGGCGTACGTCCCCGAGCGCAGCAGCGACACGTCGACCACGCCGCCCTCGCCGGTGCGGGCCCGGCGCAGCAGCGCGGCCAGGACACCGGCCACCAGGTTGGCGGCGGCGGTGCGGTCGCCGAGGCCCGGGCGGATACCGGGCGGCGGCTCTCCGGCCGGGTTGAGCATCGCGGCGATGCCGGGCCTGGCCCAGAACGCGGAGACGTCGTACCCGGCCCGGTCGCGCTCGGCGCCGCTCCAGCCGTATCCGGTCAGGGTGCCGACGACCAGGCGGGGATGCCGGGCCCGGATCTCCTCGGGCCCCAGGCCCAGCCGCTCCAGGGCGCCGGGGCGCAGGTTGGTGACGAACACGTCGGCACGCGCGAGCAGTTGCTCCAGCGCGGCCTTGCCCTCCTCGGACCGCAGGTCGAGGACCACGCTGCGCTTGCCCCGGTTGTCGGTCTCGAACGGGGGCGCGCTGTCGATGTCCTGGCCGACGTGGCGCAGCGTGTACCGGTTGGGGTCGCCGGTCGGCGCCTCCACCTTGATCACGTCCGCGCCCCAGTCCGCCAGCATGGTGGCGGCGGCCGGAGCGGCCACCCACATGCCCAGCTCGACCACGGAAAAGCCTTCCAGCGGACGCACGGCCCACCTCCTCAGATCTTCAGACACCGCGGAACTCCCCAGGGCGCCGCTCACGGAACGCCTTCAGCCCTTCCTCCCGGTCCTCGGTGCAGAACAGCACCGAGACGGTCTCCCGCTCGTAGGCGACGGCCGCCGTCAGGTCCATGCCGAGCCCATGGCCGACCAGGCGCTTGCCCGCCGCGAGCGCCAGCGGGGCCCCGGCGGCGAGCCGGGCCGCCAGCGCCTCGGCGGCCCCCAGGGCCCCGCCGGGCGCGGCCAGTTCGTTGACCAGGCCGAGCGCGTAGGCCCGCTCGGCGTCGACGGGCTCGCCGGTGAGGATCATCTGCCTGGCGACGGCCGGCGGTATCAGCCGCGGCAGCCGCTGGGTGCCGCCCGCGCCCGGCAGGACGCCGAGCTTCATCTCGGGCAGTCCGAGCCGCGCCCCGCGCTCCGCCACCCGGAGATCGCAGGCGAGCGCGAGTTCGAGACCGCCCCCGAAGGCGAAGCCGTGGACGGCCGCCACCGACGGCTTGGGGAACTCCTCAAGGAGTGCGAACGCCTCGGTGAGCCGTCCGACGAAGTCCCGGAACTCCCCGGGCCTGGTGAACGACTCGATCTCGCCGAGGTCGGCGCCGGCCGAGAACGCCCGGCCGGCCCCCGTCAGCACCAGCGCCCGTATGTCGTCGTTGTCGCGCACGTCCTCCAGGGCCGCCCGCAGCCGGGCGACGGTCCGCGTCCCGATCGCGTTGAGGCGTTCGGGCCGGTCCAGGGTGAACACGGCGATCCTGTCGCGGAGTTCGACCCGCAGCACGTCGTTCATCGGGTGCACCTCACAGCATCGTCAGGCCGCCGCTGACCGAGAGCGTCTGCCCGGTCATATAGGCGGCGTCGTCGGACGCGAGGAAGGCCACCACGCCGGCGATCTCGTCGGGACGGGCGACGCGGCGCAGCGGGATGGCGCGCACGGTGGCGTCGTACATCTTCTGGCTGTAGTCGGCGACCTGCCCGAGCAGCGCGGTGTCGGTGGGGCCGGGGCAGACGCTGTTCACGGTGATGTTGTGCCGGGCGACCTCGCGGGCCAGGGCCTTGCCGAAGGCGATCACCCCGCCCTTCGTCGCGGAGTACACCACCTCGCCGGAGGAGCCGACCCGGCCCGCGTCCGAGGCGATGTGGACGATCCGGCCGCCGCCGCGCTCGATCATCGCGTCGAGCACGGCCCGGGTCACGGTGATCGTGCCGCGCAGATTGACGGCGATGATCCGGTCCCAGGTCTCCTCGTCGCTGTCGACGAAGCGGCCGATGACATCGACGGCCGCGTTGTTGACCAGCACGTCCACCGGGCCCAGCGCGGTCGTCACCCGTGCCACGGCCGCGCGCACGGCCGCGCCGTCGGAGATGTCCGCGCCGACCCCCGTGGTGGGCACGCCGTACCGTTCGGCGAGGGTGGCCGCGACCTTGTCCGCGGCCTCCGCGTCCACGTCGCATACGGCGACCCGAGCTCCCTGCGCGGCCAGCGCGCCGGCGATCGCCTCGCCGATGCCCCGGCCCGCCCCGGTGACGAGTGCCACCTTGTCCCGTACGCTCACGCGCCCTCCTGACCTGGATCCAAAACAGCGCTATCGTATAACTACTTAAGCTGAATAAGCGAGATGTAGATTGAGGAGCTGAAGATGCGCCGCACGATCTTCACCGAGGAGCACGAGCTGTTCCGCGAGACCGCCCGCGCCTACTACCTGCGGGAATGCGCCCCGTACGGCGAGCAGTGGGAGCGCGACGGACAGGTGAGCCGGGCCGCCTGGGCGGCGGCGGGCAAGGCCGGACTGATCGGCTGGGAGTTCCCGGAGGAGTACGGCGGCCAGGGCATCCGGGACTTCCGCTACAACGCCATCATGGCGGAGGAGATGGCCGCCACCGGCGCGGTCGGCATCGGGCTCGGGCTGCAGAACGACGTCATCCCGCCCTATCTGATGGGCCTGACCACCCCTGAGCAGCGGGAGCGCTGGCTGCCCGGAGTGGCGAGCGGCGAGACGATCTGCGCGCTCGCCCTGTCGGAACCGGCCGCGGGGTCCGACCTCAAGGGCATCCGCACCACCGCCCGCCGCGACGGCGACGAGTGGGTGATCGACGGCTCCAAGACCTTCATCACCAACGGCATCCTCGCCGACCTGGTCGTCGTCGCCTGCAAGACCGACCCCGACGCCGGACACAAGGGCATCAGCCTGATCGTCGTCGAGCGCGGCGCCGAGGGCTTCGAGCGGGGCCGCAAGCTCGACAAGGTCGGGATGAAGGCCCAGGACACCGCCGAGCTCTTCTTCCGCGAGGTCCGCGTCCCCGTCGGCAACCTGATCGGGCAGGAGGGCCGCGGCTTCTACCACATGATGGGCAACCTCCCCACCGAGCGGCTCGCCATCGCCGTCGCCGCGCTCGCCTCCGCCGAGAAGGCGTTCGGCGTCACGCTGGCGTACGCCAAGGACCGCACCGCCTTCGGCCGGCCGATCGGCGAGTTCCAGGCCAACCGGTTCGCCCTCGCCGACATGAAGGCCAGGATCGCCGCCGCCCGCGGCTACCTCGACGGCTGCATCATGGCGCTGGTCGAGGGCGAGCTGACGGCCGACGAGGCCGCCGCGGCCAAGTACTGGACCACGGAGACCTGCTGGGAGGTCATCGACCGCTGTATGCAGCTGCACGGCGGCTACGGCTACGTCAACGAGTACGAGATCGCCCGCATCTGGCGGGACAGCCGGGTGCAGCGGGTGTTCGGCGGTACCTCGGAGATCATGCAGGAGATCGTGGGCCGGTCGCTGGGGCTCTAGGACCTGGCGAGACTCATTGACTAGCTTGGATAAATAGGTTAGCTATTTAAGCTCAAACTGTGTGCGGCATCGAGGAGGCATCCGTGGTCACGGTCGATGTGCGGCTGCACCAGGACAGAGCCAGGCAGGACCTGCCACGGCCCCGGCTGGTCATCGGCGGCAAGGACGTCACCGACGCGAGCGGCGGAGTCCACGAGCACCGCAACCCGGCGACCGGTCTGGTCCAGGCCCGCATCCCGCTGGCCGGCCCCGCCGAGGTGGACCAGGCGGTCGCCGCCGCGCGCCAGGCCTTCGAGGTATGGGGCCCCATGCGCCCCGCCGAACGCCGCCGTCTGCTCACCCGCTTCGCCGGGCTGATCCGCGACCACATCCCCGACTTCGCGGCGATCTGCCCGCTGGAGAACGGCGTCTGCATCGGCGGCTGGGCGGAGAACGTCGGCCCGCACGTCGCCGACTGGACCGAGTACTACGCCGGCTGGGCCGACAAGATCGAGGGCATGGTCGGGGCCGCGTACAGCCCCTACGAGAACGTCGAGTACACCCTCGCCGAGCCCTACGGCGTGATCGGCCACATCATCACCTGGAACTCGCCCGCGCTGTCCCTGGCGATGAAGGTGCCGCCGTCGCTCGCCGCCGGGAACACCGTCGTGATCAAACCGGCCGAGTCCACCCCGTTCTCCGCGCTGCTCTTCGCCGACCTGGCCCGCGAGGCGGGACTGCCCGACGGCGTGATCAACGTGGTCACCGGGCTCGGCGACGCCGGCGCGGCCCTGGTGCGGCACCCCGGCGTCGACAAGATCTCCTTCACGGGCGGCCCCGCCACCGCCCGCCGCATCATGGCCGACGCCGCGCTCGGTCTGAAGCCGGTCGTGTTCGAGCTGGGCGGCAAGTCCGCCAACCTGCTCTTCGCCGACACCGACCTCGACACCGTCGTGCCGTACTGCGCCGCGTTCGCCATGAGCAACACCGGACAGGGCTGCGCGCTGCCCACCCGGCTGCTGGTCGAGCGCCCGGTCTACGACGAGGTGGTGGCGCGCGTGACCGCGGTCGTCGCCCACCTCCCCGTCGGCGACCCGCTCGACCCGACGACGTTCATCGGCCCGCTCATCGACAGCGCCGCCCGCGACCGCGTCCAGGGCCTGATCGACAAGGCGGTCGAGGAACGGGCCGGCCGGCTCGTGCACGGCGGCGAACGCATCGACTCCGACGGCTACTTCGTGACCCCGACCGTCTTCGCCGACGTCGACAACCGCAGCGACCTCGCCCAGCGGGAGATCTTCGGCCCGGTCCTGGCCATCACCCCCTTCGACACCGAGGACGAGGCGCTCGCGCTCGCCAACGACACCGAGTACGGCCTGTCCGCCTACCTCCAGACCCGCGACATCGGGCGGGTCAACCGGCTCGTGCCACGGCTGAGGGCCGGGACGGTCTACGTCAACCCCGGCCCCAACCCGATCACCTCGCCCGCCACCCCGTTCGGCGGGGTCGGGACCAGCGGCTTCGGCCGGGAGGGCGGCCGGGCCGGACTCGACGAGTTCATCCACGTCAAGGGCGTCGGCGTAGCCCGCGCCTGACGAGACCTCACAGGAGCAATCACATGCATCCCGCCCGCCGCCTGACGTTCGGCGACCTCGTCCGCGAACACCGCCGGTCCTATCCCGAAGGCGTCGCCCTCGTCGACGGCGAAGTCCGGCTCACCTGGCCGCAGTTCGACGAGCGCACCAACCGTCTCGCCCACGCCCTCACGGCCGCCGGCGTCGGCCCCGGCGACCGGATCCTCTGGCTGGGCCAGAACTCCTTCCGCATCTGGGAACTCCTCGGCGCCGCCGCCAAGACCGGCGCCATGGTCTGCCCCGGCTACTGGCGCTGGGCGGCCCCCGAAATGGCCTTCGCCATCGAGGACTTCGACCCCAGGGTCATCGTCTGGCAGGACGAGGAGATCGGCGACACCGTTGCCAAGGCGCGCGCCGAACTGGGCGACGACCACCGGGCGCTGTGGCTGCGGCACGACGCGGAGGGCCCCGACTCCTACGAGTCCTTCCTGGCCTCCGGCGCGCCCGAGGACCCCGCCCTCGACGTCGACCCCGACGCCGCGCTCCTGGTGATCTACACGGCGGCGATCAGCGGCCGGCAGTCCGGCTCGATGCTCTCGCACCGCAACCTGCTCGCCATGGGCGCGAGCGCCGCCTGGATGGGTGACATCGGCCGCGAGACCGCCTTCCTCGGCGCCGGACCCATGTTCCACATCGGCAACTACCAGTTCTGGGGCGTCCCGGCCTTCGTCCACGGCGGCAAGAACGTCGTCGTGCGCCGGGTGGTCGCCGAGGAACTGCTGCCCCTGCTGGCCGAGGAGCGCTGCACCCACGCCTATCTGATGCCCCCCACCATCGCCCAGCTCGTCGCGCTGAACCGCGAGGCGGGCCACGACCTGTCCCAGCTGCGGGCGAGCGTCGCCGCCCCGCTGTGGCAGGGGACCGTGCCCACCGACACCAGCCGCTTCACCCGCAACGGCGGCGGCGAGGGCCGCGGCTACGGCCAGACCGAGGTGACCGGGTTCGCCGTCACCGGCGCCCACGGCGGCAGCGGCCTCGGCAACGCCGGCCGGCCCGGACCCTTCACCGCCGTACGCGTCCTGGACGAGCAGGGTGAGGAGTGCGCCCCCGGCACGGCCGGCGAGATCTGCGTCCGCGGCGACCTCGTCCACCTCGGCTACTGGAACCGCCCCGAGACCAACGAGCACCGCTTCCGCTTCGGCTGGTGGCACACCACCGACCTGGGCCGGCGCGAGGCGGACGGCACGATCAGCTTCCTCGGCACGACCACCCGCATGCTCAAGTCCGCTGCCGAGAACATCTTCCCGGCCGAGGTGGAGAACTGCATCGAGGCCCACCCGGCCGTCAAGGAGGCCGCCGTGATCGGCGTCCCCAACGAACGCTGGGCCCAGGACGTCAAGGCCGTCGTCGTCCTCCAGCCGGACGCCGGACCGCTCACCGCCGAAGAGGTCGTCGAACACTGCCGGGCGCGCATCGCCTCGTACAAGAAGCCGAAGACGGTGGAGTTCGTCGACGCGCTGCCCCGCACGAAGGACTTCGCCAAGGACTACGCGGCGCTCGACGAGCGCTTCGGCGGGGGCGGCTACCCGGGCGGCGACCAGCTCGGCGCCGGACGGTGAGCCCCGTGGACGCCCGTCAGCCCGTCGTCGTCGGCGTGTACGCCACCGAACAGGCGCTGTCCCTGCCCCACCGCGACGCCATGGACCTCGCCCTCGAAGCGGTGACCGGCGCCATCGCGGACGCCGGGCTCACCCCGGCCGACGTGGACGGCGCCCAGGTCGACTGGCCCGGACCCGGCGGCGTACCCGGCGAGGGCAGCTCCTGGGCCCGGATGCTCGGCCGCGACCTGCGCTGGACCAGCGACTCGATGCTCGACAACGCCGGCTCGCGCGGCCTGCTGAAGGCGGCGGCGGCCGTCCGCGCGGGCTTCGCCGACACCGTCGTCGTCGGCGGCTGCAAGCTGGTCTCGCGCGGCGGCGGACCCGTCGGAGCGGGGGTGCCGCTGGAGTTCGCCGACGTCTGGGGGAGTTACGTCGTCGCCCAGTTCGCGCTGGTGGCGGCCCGGCACATGCACGAGTACGGCACGACGCCCCGGCAGCTCGCCGAGGTCGCCGCCACGATCCGCAACAACGGCACCACCAACCCGGAGGCGATGATGTACGGGCGCGGCCCGTACACCGCCGACGACGTGCTCGCGTCCCGCATGGTGGCCACGCCGTTCCATCTGCTGGACTGCTGCATCGTCGGAGAGGGCGGCGCCGCCCTGGTGGTCACCACCGCCGAGCGCGCCCGTGATCTGCCGGGTCCCGGTGTCGCCGTGCTGGGCGGCGGGATGGAGTACCACCAGGCCGCCTACGCCAACCCGGCGCTCTACCGGGAGGTCGGCGGTCTCGGCCGGGACGCCGCCCTCCGTGCCTACGCGATGGCCGGGATCGGCCCGCAGGACGTGGACGTGTTCTCGCTCTACGACCCCAACTCCTTCGAGATCATCCGCCAGTTGGAGATCCTCGGACTGTGCGACGAGGGGGAGGGCGGCCCGCTGGCGGCCAGCGGTGCCATCGCCGTCGGCGGCAAGCACCCGGTCAACCCGGACGGCGGCTGTCTCGCCTACGCGTGGAACGGAACCCAGCAGATGACCCTGAAAGTCGTCGAAGCCGTACGGCAGTTGCGCGGCACCGCGGTCCACCGGGTCGAGGGCGCCGAACTCGCCGTCGTCGGCAACGCCGGATCGGGCGCGCAGCACTACGAGATGAGCGTACTGGGGAGGATGCGATGACCGGCCGGCCCGTTCCCGAGCCCACCGTACTGTCGGAGCCCTTCTGGGCCGCCGCCCGGCGCGGCGAACTCGTGGTACCGCACTGCACCGCCTGCGGCCTGCGCTTCTTCACCCCCGAACCCGCCTGCCCCGGCTGTATGTCCCGGGACTGGACGTACGCGCCGAGCGCCGGCCGGGGCACCGTCTACTCGGTGACCGCGGTGCACCGCGCGCCCGGCCCCGGCTTCGACACACCGTTCACGCTGGCCGTCATCGACCTGGACGACGGCGCCACCCTGCTGTCCCACGTGGACGCGGGCGACGCCGGCGACCCCGGCGACGACTGGATCGGGCAGCGCGTACGCGTGGACTTCCGCGCCCTCACCGACGAGATCGCGCTGCCGTACTTCGTGCCGGAGAGCACTCACTGAGGGTGGAGGTGGGCCAGGTGACGCACACACCGGTGCGGGTGCCCAAGATGGCCGAACTGGTCGCGGCGAGGCTGCGGCGGATGATCGTACGGGGTGAACTCGCCGAGGGCGAGGCGCTGCCGTCCGAGACGGCGCTCATGGAGGAGTTCGCCGTGTCCCGGCCGACGCTGCGCGAGGCGTTCCGGGTGCTGGAGTCGGAGTCCCTGATCAGCGTGCGCCGCGGCGCACGCGGCGGGGCCCGGGTGCAGATCCCGGAGGGCACGGTCGCCGCACGCTACGCGGGCGTCGTCCTCGAGTACCGGGGCACGACCCTCAAGGACGTCTACGACGCCCGTACGGTGATCGAGGCGCCGTGCGCCGGACTGCTCGCCGGGCGGCGCACGGAGGAGGACCTGGAGCGGCTGCGGGCTGCCGTCACCGAGGCGGAGGGGCTGATGGAGGACCCTTCGGCGTTCATCCGCGCCCACATGGAGTTCCACGCGCTCGTCGTCGAACTCGCCGGCAACCAGACGCTGGGCGTTCTCAACGGCATGGTCCGGCACATCATCGACCAGGCCAACTGGTCCCATGTCGACCTCGACGCCGGCAGCCCCGAGAACATCCGGGCCAACCGCCGGGGCTTCCGCGCCCATATGGCGCTCGTCGACCTGGTGGCCGCCCGCCGGACCGAGGCCGCCGAGGAGCTGTGGCGGGTCCATCTCCAGGAGGCCGAGGACTATCTGCTGCAGAGCAGGTCCATGACGACCGTCCTGGACCTGCTCGGCTGACGCTCAGCCCGCTCGGAGCTCCTGGACGATCGGCTCCCACACCTCGGCGTCGATCTCGTACGCGGTGTAGAACGACACCCGGTCGACGAGTGCTCCGTACCGGCTCCGGATCACGCCCGCGACCCGCTCCGGCTCCGCCACCACCGCGAAGGTGTTCAGGACCTCGTCGTCGACGAGCCGGGACATCGCCTCCCACTTGTCCTCGCGCCGCGACGTCGACAACGTGTGCAGTTCGTCGCCGAGTTCGCCCCAGCCGTGCAGTTCCAGGACGCCGCGGTAGGCGGGGGTGCTGCCGTAGAAGGCGATCTGCTGCCGGGTGCCCTCGATCGCGCGGGCCATCTCCTCCTCGGTCCGGCCGGTGGCGGTCAGCAGCAGATGGGAGACGGAGAAGTCCGCCCGGGTACGGCCCGACGTGGCCAGCCCTTCCCCGACGGTCGGCAGGGTCACCTCGCGCAGATAGCGCTCGGTGGTGAAGCCGTGTGCGAGCAGCCCGTCCGCGACCTCGCCCGCCACCCGGGTCATCGCCTCCCCGACGGCGGCCACGAACACCTTGGGCGCCCCGCCGGTGGCGGGCGGCGGGGAGAAGAACGGGGACATCAGGGTGTGCGTGTAGAAGTCGCCCTGGAAGTTGAGGCGTTCGCCCTCGTTCCAGGCGTTCCAGATCGCGTGCAGCGCGCTGACGTACTCCCGCATCCGGGCCGCGGGCCGGCTCCACGGCATCGCGAAGCGCCGCTCGATGTGCGGCTTGATCTGGCTGCCGAGGCCGAGCGAGAACCGTCCGCCGGCGTAGTTCTGCAGATCGTGCGCGGTGTAGGCGAGCTGCATGGGGGAGCGGGCGAAGGCGACGGCGATGGCCGTGCCGACCTCCAGCCGTTCGGTGTGCTCGGCCGCGAGCAGCAGTGGCAGGAAGGGGTCGTGCTTGGACTCCGAGGCCCAGAGGCCGTCGTAGCCCGCCTTCTCGTGGTGTCTGGCCTCCTCCACCACCTCGGCGGTGCTCCACACGTTGAGCTTGCCGTCGACCTTCATGCCGCTCCTCCGACTGGTTCCATGCCGATGCGCCGGGCGAGCAGCTCGCGGTGGTACGCGGGGTCGCCGAACAGCAGCTGTGATGTCTTCGCCCGTTTCAGATACAGATGGGCCGGGTGTTCCCAGGTGAAGCCGATACCGCCGTGCACCTGGATGTTCTCGCTCGTGGCCTGGAGACAGGCGTCGGAGCAGAAGGCCTTGGCCAGGCTCGCCACGGCCGGCAGCCGGGGGTCGTCGTCCTGCGCGGCGAGCAGCGCGTAGTGCGCGGCCGCGCGCGCCGACTCCACCTCGAGCAGGACGTCCGCCAGCAGGTGCTTGACGGCCTGGAAGGAGCCGATGGGCCGCCCGAACTGGTGGCGGACCTTGGCGTACTCCACCGCCGTGTCCAGTGCCCGGGAGGCCACCCCGACCTGCTCGGCGGCCAGCGCCACCGCGCCCCGGTCGAGCACCTGCGCCACCAGGTCCCAGCCGTCGCCGTGCGTGCGCAGCCGCTGTGCCGGTACGTCGTGGTAGTCGAGGCGGGCCTGGCGGCGGGTCGGGTCGAGCGTGGGCAGCGGCTCGCGGGTCAGCCCCGGGGCGTCGCCGTCGACCACGAACACGCCGATGCCGTCGGCCGCCCGGGCCACGGTGAGGACCACGTCGGCCGCCGCGCCGTCGAGGACGAAGGTCTTGTGGCCGTCCAGCAGCCAAGTGCCCTCGCTCTCACGGGCGTTGAGTGCGACCCCGGAGGCGTCCCAGCGGGCGGAGTCCTCGGTGAGGGCCAGCGTCGCGACCAGTTCACCGGCGGCCAGACCGGGCAGCAGCCGCTTGCGGGCCTCCTCGTCGGCGGACCGCAGCAGGGCGGTCGTGGCCAGCACCGCCGAGGACAGGAACGGCGCGCACAGCAGGGCGCGGCCCATCTCCTCCATGACCGCGCCCACTTCGACCGGTCCGCAGCCCGCGCCGCCGTACTCCTCGGGCACGGCCAGCCCCTGGAGACCGAGTTCGGTGCCCATCCGGCGCCACAGCGCCCGGTCGAAGCCGTCCGGGGTGTCCATCAGGCGCCGCATCTCGGACTCGGGGGAAGTGTCCGCGAGGAACGCCCGTACCGTGCGCCGCAGTTCCTCCTGCTCCTCGCTGAACGCGAAGTCCATGCCCTGTGCTCCTCTCCGGTTCGGCGACGGCTGTTTCGTGGCGGCCGCGCCGGCGACGGCTGCTTCAGCGACGGCCGCTCTGCGACGGTCGGCCGCTCTGCGACGGCCGCTCTGCGACGGTCGGCCGCTGCGCGACGGCCGCTCTGCGACGGCCGCTCTGCGACGGTCGGCCGCTGCGCGACGGCCGGTTGGCGACGGCCGGCCGCTGCGCGACGGCCGGTTGGCGACGGACCGCTCAGCGACTGCCGCGCGCGGCGATGATCCGCTCCACGGCGGCTGCGTGGTCCGGGGACCGCATGGTGTCCCGCTCGGCGAGCAGGGCCGGTTCCATCACGGTCTCCAGGGCCCGTTCCAGATGCCGGTTCACCGCCCGCTTGGTCTCGCGCAGCGCCTGCGCGGGCTGGGCGGCCAGCCGTCCGGCCAGCTCCATGGCCTCGGCCGACAGCTTGTCCTTCGGTACGGCACGGTTGGCGAGGCCCAGCCGGACCGCGTCCCCGGCACTCACCCGGTCGCCGAGGAACAGCAGCTCCTTGGCGCGGGTAGCGCCGACGAGCAGCGGCAGCAGATAGGCGCCGCCGTCGCCCGCGACCAGACCGACCTGGACATGCGGGTCGGCCAGATAGGCGTCGTCGGCGATCAGTACCAGGTCGCTGAGCAGGGCCAGGCTGCACCCGAGGCCGACCGCGGGACCGTTGACCGCCGCGACGACGGGCAGCGGGCAGCGGAGCATGCCGACGATGATCCGGCGGGCCTCGTCGACCTGCTGCTCCCGGAAGGACTCGTCGCGCTGGACCCGGGTCATGAGGTCGAGGTTGCCCCCGGCGCTGAACGCCCGGCCGCGCCCGGTGAGCACGATCGCGCCCGCCCCCGGGTCGGCGGCCAGTTCGTCCCAGACCGAGGCGAGCCGGGTGTGCAGCTCCTCGCTCATCGCGTTGCGCTGCTCCGGCCGGTTCAGCTCCACCAGCCTGACCGGCCCGACGGCCGTCACCACCAGATCCGTCTGCTCCGTCAGCTCCGTCATCGCCACCGCCGTATGCCTCTAATGAGTAAGTAGAGTTGAATGGTATAACTAATTTAGCTCAACTGGGAACCGGGTCGCCGGGCGAGAGGACGCGCATGCAGTACGAGACCGTACGGGCCGAGACGGCGGACGGGATCCTCACCGTCACCCTGGACCGGCCCGAGAAGCTGAACGCCTTCAGTCCGCAGATGATGCGGGATCTGCTCGACGTCCTCGACGCGGCCGACGCCGACGACGACGTCCGCGTGATCGTGGTGACCGGCGCCGGGCGTGGCTTCTGCGCGGGCGCCGACGTCAGCGCCGGAGGCTCGTCCTTCGACCACCGCAAGGCCGGCGCCTGGCACCGGGACACCGGCGGCCGGGTCGCGCTGCGCCTCTTCTCCAGCACGAAACCGGTGATCGCGGCGATCAACGGACCGGCCGCGGGCGTCGGGGCCAGCATGACCCTGCCCATGGACATCCGGCTGGCCTCGACCTCGGCGAAGTTCGGCTTCGTCTTCGCCCGGCGCGGGATCGTGCCGGAGTCCGCCGCGAGCTGGTTCCTGCCGCGCGCGGTGGGCATGCAGCGGGCCATGGAGTGGGTCGCGACCGGCCGGCTCTTCGGGCCGGAGGAGGCGCTGGCCGCCGGCCTCGTCCGCTCCGTCCACCCCCCGGAGGAACTGCTCCCGGCGGCGTACGCGCTCGCCCGCGAGATCGCCGACAACACCTCGGCGGTCTCGGTCGCCCTGGCGCGCCAGATGATGTGGCGGATGCTCGGCGAGGCCCACCCCATGACCGCACACCGCGTCGACTCGCGGATCATGAGCCAGATCGGCGGCGGCCCGGACCCCACGGAGGGTGTCCAGTCGTTCCTCGCGAAGCGCCCGCCGAAGTTCCCGGGCCGGGTCAGCGCCGACATGCCGCCCGTCTACCCGTGGTGGCAGGACGACGAATTCCGGCCGATCGACGAGTGACACGGACCCCCTGACCAGGCGAGGCCAGGAGATCTGTCCGAAACATTGTCGTATTTTCCGTGAAGTGTTAGCGTCCGCCCCACGTATTCAGCTGAATGCGTTAACCATTCATCGCTTGGACGGTCACCATGAGCGATGGTTCGCTGCACGAGTCCTTGCGTGGTGTCGACTGGGGCGTCGCCACCGCGGACACCCTCGCCGCCCCGCCGCCGCACCGGCTGGAACGGGGCGGGCACTTCCGGCAGTGGACCGACGACATCCGCCAGGTGGTCGGCGTGGTCCCGGACACCCATCGCATGGTCGCGGGCTGGCCGCGGCTCCAGCCCGACGGACCCGGCAGCTGGGACCGGGCGGCCCTGGACCGCTGCGACCGCGCCCTGGACGCCATGCTGGCGCGCGGCACCCGGCCCGGCCTCACGCTCGTCCACCAGACGCTGCCGCCCTGGCTGGACGACTCCGGCGGCTGGCTGGCCCGCGACACCGCCGAGCACTTCGCCGCGTACGCCGCCGAGCTGGGTCGACGCTTCGGCGACCGGGTGGAGCGCTGGATCACCTCCACCGACCTGGCGAGCCCCACGCTGGCCGACCACGTGGCCGGACTGTATCCACCGAGCCGGGGGATCGGCCGGGACGGGCTGCGCTCGGTCCACCACATCCTGCTCGGGAACGGCCTCGCCCTCCAGGCCCTGCGGGCCGCCGGCGCGTCCGGCCGGCTCGGCACCACGGTCACCCTCGTCGGCGGCTACGCGGCCACCGACGACCCCTTCGACCGGCTCGCCCTGGAACGGCTGGAGAGCTGGACCAACCGGATCTTCCTCGACCCGATGCTGCTCGGCACCCACATGGTGACCGAGGACGACGTCTCACCCGTCGAGGCCACCGGCTGCGTCCACCCCGGCGACCTGGAGACCATCGCCACCGCACAGGACGTCCTGGGCCTGTCCTGGCACACCCCGTTCCGCGTCACCGCCCCGGAGAACCTGCCCCGCGTCCTGCCGGCGCGGAAGTGCCCGGGCACGCTGAACGAGGTGAACCGGCTGCTGGCGGGCCTCGGCTTCGCGATCATCCCCTTCGACGACGTCGAGACCACGGCGTACGGCTGGCCCATCCTCCCCGAGGGCCTCGCCGACGCCGTCGCCGGACTCTGCGACCTCTACGACGAGCTGCTGCCGCCGCTGTCCGTCATCGACAACGGCATGGGCGACCTCGACCTCGTCGACGACACCGGCCACGCCGACGGCGCCCGGCGCCGGTCCCTGCTGCGCGCCCGGCTGACCTGGCTGGCCCGGCTCATGGACCGGGGCGTGGACGTGTGCGGATACGAGTACTGGTCGGTGCTGGACAACCTGGAGGCCAAGCTCCGCTACACCCGGCTCTACGCGATGGCGGTCCCGGACCACGAACCCCCGCCGCGCCCCGAGATGCCGTCCGACTGGGTCCACGGCGGTGCCTTCGCCCCCGCCGTCGCCGCCCCCGGCCCCTCCGGGCTGACCCTCGTGCGGGCTCCTGCCCGCCGCTAGTACTCCAGCAGCGGTTCGCTGTCCGGCCTGGTCGGAGGCATCGTCCGGAGTGCCGGGCGACGGCTTCGAGGTCCGGGCCGCATTCTGGTCCTCCTGTCGGGGCGCCTCGTCCCCCCTCCGGGAGGCAGGGTGAGTCAGGCCCGCAGCGGGTTGGTGCGGGTCGCGGCCAGCAGGTACCAGGCGGTGGCCCCGGTGTGCCGGTAGGGGTAGTAGCCGAACCCGAAACCCGTGTCGAGCGGACTGCTCGCGGAGACGATCCCGGCGGCCTCCGGCAGCGTCCCGCTCCCCATGGTCTGGCCCGCGCCGAGTAGCTCCTGGGCGCGCTCGACGGAGGCGATCAGCCGCCGGGCGCGCGCCTCGTCGGAGCCGGCGCGGCGGTCGCGCAGGGCGAGCGCCAGGTGGGCCGTGCCCTCGAACCACACGCCGTTGCGGTCGGGCTTGGGCTGACCGGCGGCGATCGGCGCGTCCTCGTCGGCCAGAAGGCCCGCCGTGCTGAAGGTCACTCCCTCGTACGACTGGCCCGCGGGCACCGTGCTGTTGGGCCGGTCTGCCGTGTCCACGACGGTCAGGTGGGCCTTGGCCCAGTCCAGCGAGCGGGAGTACGCGGGGGAGGCCAGGGCGAGGCGAGTCCAGGTCTGGGTGTCCTCCGGGACGGGGGACTCGTTGACTGTCACGCCGTCGTCGGTGCCGGTGTAGAAGAATCCCCCGGACGGCTCCCACATCTTCTTGACGAAGGCTTCGGAACGCGCGCGCCGCTCCCGCCACACACCGTCCCCGGTGAGACGGGCGAGCCTGCCGAACAGGCCTATGAGGTCGGTGTTGTGCTCGGTCGAGGTGGCGGGCAGTTTCGTGTCGGCGCCGTCGACCCCGAACTTGTAGCCGCCCAGAGGTTCGTCGGTACGGCAGGTCCGCTCGATCCATTCGCCGATCCGCACGGCGCCGGTGAGGAAGCGGTGCGCACCGGTCCGGTCGGCGAGGGCGCTGAGCGCGAGGCCGGCCCACGCCATGTCGCCCGCTGAGGTACCGGTGAAGCCGAACTGGCTGCCGATGTTGGCCGTACCGTCCGCCCGTACGAAGCCGTCCGGCTGCGGAGAGCCGTCGTAGAAGGTGTACGGGCCGACGTTGTAGGCCTGGCGCAGCCGGCCGTCGTCGTGGCCGGGGTCGTGGGACTGGGCGTAGAGAAGCGCGTCACCGAGCAGCACGGCCCGGGACCGGCCCTCGGCCGTGCCGGACGCGAGGTGGGCCAGGATCGCGAGGGCGTTGTCGTAGGTGAACGCCGTACTGAACAGGCCTGCCTGGTCGCTGTAGCTCTGGGCCAGGCGGACGGTGCCGTGATCCGGGTAGGCGTCCATGGCGGCGGCGAGAAAGGCGAGGGCGCGGCGCGGGGCGGACGGGCGCTCCGCGGCCTGGCCCACGCCGGCCGCGGCCACGGTGAGGACGGCGGCGCCGAGTCCGGTCCCGATGAGCGCGCGGCGGCTGAGTCCCGCGTCCTGGCTGCCGGTCATGGGTCTCCTTGCAAGTGTGTGGGGGAGGAGGCACGACGGGCTTGACAGCTCTCGCGGTTCCGTGCTCATTCTGCTTTCGAACCAGGGGCTGGTCAACGACTGTTCCGCGTGGGTCAGTTGAGACGTGCGGGTGGTCGCGAAAATTCGTGGGCTTAATGTCGAAGTCGTGGGTACTCCGTGGTCAAGATGTGTTGAGACCATGTGCACGAGCTTGGTGAGTCGGAGCATGTCGGACGTCGCGCTCAGAGGACACGCGAAAGGCCTGACGGCATGCCGTGGCCTGTCGGACGTACCTTCCAGTTGGACGGACCGGACGAACCATGAGCACGAGCGACTTGTCCGACCCCGCGCCGCGCTCGGCGCCGCCCACCGCCGGGACCCCGGTGGTCGGGGCTGCCGTGGGCGCGATGCGTAACGCGCGCACCCAACTTGGACAAGGATACGGTCGAACGCGACCTCGTCCGACTGGTGCTCACCGTCGTGGAGTTGCTGCGCCAGCTCATGGAACGGCAGGCCGTCCGCCGAGTCGAACGGAACAACCTGACCGAGGAACAGGAAGAACGCATCGGTATGACGCTCATGATCCTCGACGACCGCATGACCGAACTGCGCGAGCGCTACGACCTGAGCCCCGAAGACCTGAACCTCGACCTCGGCCCACTCGGTCCCCTCCTGCCTCGGCAGGAGGCGCGCCACTGAGTGCCGGGCCCGGGCCTTACCGGGACGCGCCCTGGCCGCCGTCGGCCCGGTAGTCCCGGCCCCGGATCAGCCGTACCGGCGTGTAGACGAGTACCTCCTCGTCGCGCTGGTTGCGGACGGTGATCAGGCTGGTCACCACGCCCCGGCCGGGCTTGCTGGACGGACGGCAGCCGGTGGTCTCCACGACGGCGTACAGCGTGTCGCCGACGTACACCGGCCCCCGCACGGTGAGTTCCATGTGCAGGAAGGCCAGACCGGTCCCGTGCAGCACGTTCGTCTGGAGTACGAGCCCCTCGGCGAGGCAGTAGGTGAGGCCCCCGGGGACCAGCCGCCCGGTGTAGCCGCCCTCCGCGGCGTGCGAGGCGTCCCAGAAGAGGGGCTCGGTGAAGCCGCCCCAGGTGACGAAGTTGACCAGGTCGGTCTCGGTGACGGTCCGCCGGGCGGTCCGGAAGACCTGCCCGACCGGCATCTCCTCGTAGGTGAGTCCCCTGACGAGCGGGGGAACCTCGGTCGCTGTCCGTTCCATCGTGTGTACTCCTCGGGTTCTCGGGCTCACAGGTCGAGCGGGTGCTTGGCGCCCACGCCCTCGAAGTCCGGCGTGCGCTTCTCGCGGTGCGCGGCCAGCCCCTCGACCACCTCGTGGCCGCCGAACCCGAAGAACTCCAGGCCGAGCGAGGCCTCGAAGATCGGCTGGGCGATCCGGTACCAGTGGTTGAGGGACCGCTTGGTCCAGCTGATGGCACTGGCCGGCCCGGCGGCCAGCGCGGTCGCCACCCGCAGACCCTCGGCGTGGACGTCCTCGTCCGCCACGCACTTCGACACCAGACCGATCCGCTCGGCCTCCTCGCCGGTGAGCGCCTCGCAGGTCAGCAGGTAGTACTTGGCCTTGGCCATGCCGCACAGCAGCGGCCAGCAGATCGCGGCGTGGTCACCGGCGGCGACACCGAGCCGGGTGTGCCCGTCCACGATCTTCGCGGTGCGCGCGGCGATCGAGATGTCCGCGAGCATGCCGATGACCAGCCCCGCGCCGACGGCGGGACCGTGGATGGCGGAGACGACGGGCTTGGCGCAGTTCATCACGCCGTACACCATGTCCCGCGCCTCGCGCATGACCCGGGCCCGCACCGCGTGGTCCTCGGCCAGCGCCTCGATGGAGTCGAAGGTGCCGCCGGCCGAGAAGGCCCGGCCGGCGCCCTGGACCAGCACGGCACGCGTCTGATCGTCCCGGTCGATGACCCGCCAGACGTCGGCCAGTTCGCCGTGCATCTTCGGATCGACGGCATTGAGGTGCGGCCCGTCGAGCACGAGGCGCAGCACGCCGGGCGCCGGCCGCTCGAAGGTCAGGCTCCCGAACGCTGCGTACGGATCGGTCACGTCGCCCTCCTGGTGTTTTCGGTCTGGTGCAAGCGGTCTGGTGCAATCAGTGCGGATACTATAATTATCTAACTGTATAGTGGAGTGGGCGGGCAAGCGGCAGGCAGG
The DNA here is from genome assembly GCF_042653945.1 of Streptomyces vulcanius. Taxonomy (NCBI): domain Bacteria; kingdom Bacillati; phylum Actinomycetota; class Actinomycetes; order Kitasatosporales; family Streptomycetaceae; genus Streptomyces; species Streptomyces vulcanius. Next base: position 110,455 of record NZ_JBHSFK010000020.1, read on the forward strand.
CGAGGACGGGAAACCCGGCATGGATCTCACCTTCAGCGAGGAACAGGACGAACTGCGGACGGTCGTTCGCTCGTTCCTGGCCAAGTACTCCGACGAGCAGGCCGTGCGCCGGCTCGCCGCCGATCCGCGTGGCCACGACCCCGCCGTCTGGCGGCGCATGGCCACCGAACTCGGCCTCCAGGGACTCGCCGTACCGGAGGAGTACGGCGGCTCAGGATTCGGCTACGTCGAGCTCGGCGTCGTCTTCGAGGAGGCGGGCCGCGCCCTGCTGTGCGCGCCGCACTTCGCCACCGTCGCCCTCGCCGCGGAGGCGCTGCTGCGCTGCGACGACGAGCAGGCCCGACGCGACCTGCTGCCCGGCATCGCGGCCGGCGACACCCTGGCCACCCTGGCGCTCACCGAGGACGCCGGACGCTGGGACGCCGAGGGCATCCGCCTCACCGCGCACGAGGGCGCCACCGGCTGGCGGCTGACCGGCGCGAAGACCTACGTCCCCGACGGACATGTCGCCGACCTGCTGCTCGTCGCCGCCCGCACCCCCTCCGGCGTCAGCCTCTTCGCGGTGGCCGCCGACGCGCCCGGCCTCACCCGCACGACGCTGCCCACACTCGACCAGACCCGCGGACAGGCCCGGGTGGAGTTCACCGGCACCCCCGCCCGGCTGCTCGGCGCCGAGGGCACGGCGTGGCCGGTCCTGGAACGCACCCTCGCCACCGCCGCCGTCCTGCTGGCCGCCGAACAGGTCGGCGGAGCGGCGGCGGCCCTGGACGGGGCGGTGGAGTACGCGAAGATCCGCGAGCAGTACGGGCGGCCGATCGGCTCCTTCCAGGGGATCAAGCACAAGTGCGCCGACATGCTCATGGAGATCGAGTCGGCCCGCTCCGCCGCCTACGGCGGACTGTGGGCGCTGGACGCGGGCGACGAGACGGAGATCGCCGTCGCCTCCGCCCTGGCCCGGGTCTGCTGCTCGGAGGCGTTCACCAGGGTCGCCGCCGACGCGATCCAGGTCCACGGCGGCATCGGCTTCACCTGGGAGCACCCCGCCCACCTGTACTTCAAGCGGGCGAAGAGCACGGAGACGCTGCTCGGTACGCCCTCGTACCACCGGGAACTGCTCGCCGCCCGGCTCGGCATCTGAGACCCACGGAGGCTTGGACATGGAAGTGGACTTCGGGTCCGCGGTGCGCGAGTTCCGCGAGGAACTGCGGGACTGGCTGGCCGACCACCTCGTCGGGGAGTTCGCCGAACACCGCGGTGTGGGCGGTCCCGTCGACGGCGCGGCCTGGGAGGTCCGCCTCGCCTGGGACCGCGAGCTGTCCGCCGGGAACTGGCTCGGCGTCGGCTGGCCGAAGGAGTACGGCGGCCGGGGCCTGGGACTGCTCGAGGAGATCGTCTTCGAGTACGAGTACGCCCGCGCCGACGCCCCCTACCGGGCCACCACCAACTCCCTCGACCTGCTCGGCCCGATGCTCCTCGAAGTGGGCTCCGAGACCCAGCGGAAGCGTTTCCTGCCGCCGATCCTCGCCGTCGAGGAACTGTGGGGACAGGGCTTCAGCGAACCCGGCGCCGGCTCCGACCTGGCGTCCGTGCGCACCCGGGCCGAGCGCGACGGCGAGGGATGGGTGGTCAGCGGGCAGAAGGTGTGGACCTCCTTCGGCATGCACGCCGACTGGCTCTACGTCCTCACCCGCACCGACCCCGACTCCCGCCGGCACAAGGGGCTGACCATGCTGCTCCTGCCGACCGACCAGCCCGGTGTGGAGATCCGCCCCATCCGCAACCTCGCGGGCCAGGAGGAGTTCGCCGAGGTGTTCCTGTCCGACGCCCGCACCGGCGCGGACATGGTCGTCGGCGAGGTCGGCCAGGGCTGGCGCACCGCGATGGCCACGCTCGGCATCGAGCGCGGCGCGACCCTGCTGCCCCAGCAGCTCACCTTCGAGCGCGAGGCGGACGCACTCGTCGAACTGGCCCGGGAGCGGGGCGCTCTCGACGACCCCATGCTGCGCCGCCGGATCGTGGACGCCTGGATCTCGGTCCGCATCATGCGCACCACCAATCTGCGCACGGTCGCCGAACTCCTCGCGGGCCGCACCCCGGGCGCCCAGGCCACCACCGCCAAGCTGTACGCCTCCACCCGGCACCAGGAACTCGGCCACCTCGCGATGGAGCTGGCCGGACCGGCCGGACAGATCGTCGGCGAGGACTACGGCCTGGACCGGCGCCAGCGCTCCTTCCTGCTCTCCCTCGCCGAGACGATCTACGGCGGGTCGAGCGAGATCCAGCGCAACATCATCGGCGAGCAGGTGCTCGGCCTGCCGAAGGAGCCACGCCCGTGACCTCGACTTCGCTGGAGCAGCGCCTCGACCGCATCGAGTCCCATCTGGCGATCCAGCAGCTCCCCGTGCGCTACGCGCTGGCCGTGGACGGCCGCGACCTCGACGCCTGGGCGGGCTGCTTCCGCCCCGACGTGGAGATGGGGCGCCATGGCCGGGGCCGGGCGGCGCTGCGGTCGTACATCGAGCCCCTTGTGCGGGGATTCCACCGCTCGGTCCACCAGATCTGCGGCCACCGGGTCGAGTTCACCGGCCGCGACACCGCCACCGGGGCCGTCTACTGCCGGGCCGAGCACGAGGTGGGGGAGCGGTGGATCGTGATGGCCATCCTCTATCTCGACGAGTACGCGCGCGTGGGCGGCGAGTGGTACTTCTCCCGGCGCCGTGAGCAGCACTGGTACGCGGCGGACGTGACCGAGCGCCCCCAGGCGGTCGGCTTCGAGGGCTGGGAGGGCGCGGGGCGGCCCGCGCTGCCCGACGCCTTTCCCGCCTGGACGGATTTCTGGACGGCTTTCGAGAAGGAGACGTGATGGCACGGTTGTCGGGGAGGGCGGCGCTGGTCACCGGCGGCGGTCAGGGGGTCGGCCGGGGCATCGCGCTCGCGCTGGCGGCCGAGGGCGCGGCGGTGGTGATCACCGGCCGCACCGAGCGCACCCTGAAGGACACCGCCGATGAGATCGCGGGGCGCGGCGGCCGGGTGCACACCGTGCTCGGGGACGTCGGCGACCGGGACGACGTCGACCGCATGGTGGCGGAGACGGTACGGGAGTTCGGCCGGCTGGACACGCTGGTCAACAACGCGCAGAGCTCGGTGCAGCGCCCGCTCGAGCAGACGACGTACGCCGACCTCGAACTCACCTACCGCAGCGGCCCGTTGGCGGTCTTCCACGCCATGCAGGCCGCGCTGCCGCACCTTCGGGAGAGCCGGGGGAGCGTGGTCAACCTGGGCTCCTCCGCCGCGGTGCAGGGCGAGGTGAGCTTCGCGGCCTACGCGATGGCCAAGGAGGCGATCCGGGGGCTGACCAGGGTCGCCGCGCGGGAGTGGGGCGCGTACGGGATCCGGGTGAACGTGGTCTGCCCGGCGGCACTGAGCCCGGCGGCGGAGGAGTTCTTCGCCGCGCACCCGGACAAGGCCGAACGCGTCCTGTCCGCCATCCCCCTGGGCCGGATGGGCGACCCGGAGACCGATATCGGCCGCGCGGTCGCCGCCCTCGTCAGCGACGACATGACCTACCTGACGGGCGCCACCCTGATGCTGGAGGGCGGCCGAACCCTCCTCGGCTGACGTCAGACGACCCCTCGGGCGCGCAACCGGGAGAGCTGATCCTCCGTCACCCCCGCCAGCTCGCGCAGGACTTCCGCCGTGTGTTCGCCCAGAGCGGGGGGCGGGGCGTATCCCTCGACGGGGGTTGCCGAGAAGCGGATGGGGTTGGCGAGCAGGGGGAGGCCTCCGGCCTCGGTCAGCATCTCGCGGTGGCGGATCTGGGGGTCGGCGAAGACCTCGGGCATCTCGTTGTACGGGCCGGCCGGCACGTCGTGGCGGTCGAGCACGGCAAGCCACTCGTCCCGGGTCCGGGTGCGCAGGATGTCCTGGAGCACCGGCAGGATCTCCGTGCGGTGGCTGATCCGCGCGGAGGTCGTGGCGAACCGCGGGTCCTGGAGCAGGTCGGTGCGGTCGGCCGCGGCGCAGAACGCGGAGAACTGCTTGTCGTTGCCGGCCACCAGGAACAGCGGCCTGTCGCTGCACATGAACGCCTGGGACGGGATCCCGCCGTAGCCGCCGTTCCCACGCCGCTCGGGCACCTCGCCGGACACCAGGTAGTTCATCGCGAAGTGCGAGAGCGAGGCGAGCCCGCAGTCGAGCAGGGAGAGGTCGATGAACTGGCCCTCCCCGGTCGCGTCCCGGTGCCGCAGCGCCGCGAGGACGGCCGTGGCGGCGTACAGCCCGGTGAGGATGTCGACCATGCTGACGCCGACCTTCATCGGCTCCTCGGGATGCCCGGAGACGCTCATCATCCCGGACATGGCCTGGAAGATCCCGTCGTAGCCGGGCCGCTGCGCGTAGGGGCCGGTCTGCCCGAAGCCGGTGACCGAGAGGTAGACCAGGCGCGGGTTGGCCTCGCGCAGGCTCTCGTGGTCGAGCCCGTACTTCGCCAGGGTCCCCGCCCGGAAGTTCTCGACCAGCACGTCCGAGCGGGCCGCGAGGGCGCGGATCAGCTCCTGCCCCTCGGCGGTCGCGTGGTTCACGGTGACCGAGCGCTTGTTGCGGTTGCAGGAGAGGTAGAAGGCTGCGGTGTCCGTCCCGGGGGCGAACGGGGGGCCGTACGTGCGTGAGTCGTCGCCCGTGCCGGGCCGTTCGACCTTGACGACCTCGGCGCCCAGGTCGGCCAGCAGCTGGGTGGCCAGCGGCGCGGCGAGGATGCGGGACAGGTCGAGCACACGGGTTCCGGACAGGGCGGTCGACGGCATCTCGGGAGCCTCCCTCGACAAGCTTAATGAGTTAGATAAATAATACATACGGAGGCGGTTGCGGTCGTCCCCGCAATTGCTTCAACTAGACAAATCATGTAACTATATCGACCGGCTGACAGGTCGAGACCGGAGGGCGTGCGCATGACCGTCGCGGCGAGGACCCTCACCGATCAGGAACAGCGCGAACGCCGCGAGTGGTTCCGGGCCCGCTGGGAGCGCGGGGTCGCCTTCAACCGCCTGTGCCGCATCCGCGTCCTGCGCTGGGAGGCGGACGGCGTCGAGGTGCTGCTCCCCTACGCCGAGGAGCTCTCCGCCCACGAAGGCGTCTTCCACGGCGGTGTGATCTCGGCACTGATCGACACCGCCGGCGCCGGCGCCGTGATCGCCGGACACGACTTCACCAAGGGGAGCCGGCTCAGCACCGTCTCGATGTCGGTGCAGTACCTCGCGCCCGCCCGGGGCCGGGAGGCCGTCGCCCACGCCCGCTGTGTGCGGCGCGGGCGCCGGGTGCACTTCGCCGACGTCGACGTGATCGCCGACGGCCGCGTCTGCGCCCGGGGGCAGGTCGTGGTGACCATCTCGGGGGAGCGGCCGGGCGTCGGCGACCCCATCGAACCGCTGTCGGAGGAGTGACGCGATGTCCGAGGAAACGCAGGACGACCTGGTCCTGTACGAGGTCGACGAGGACGGCGTCGCCACGCTCACCCTCAACCGGCCCGAGCGGAAGAACGCCTGGAGCATCCCCATGGAGAACCGCTTCTTCGCGCTCCTGGACGAGGCCGCCCAGGACCCGGCGGTCCGCGCCGTGATCGTCACCGGGGCGGGCCGGGCGTTCTGCCCCGGGATGGACATGCAGCGCCTGGAGCAGAACTCGCAGCCGGGCCAGTCCCTCAACCTCCGGGCCCGGGTGCCCATGTACAGCAGGCGCACCCTGCCGAAGCCGGTGATCGCCGCGATCAACGGCGCCTGCGCCGGCATCGGCCTGGTCCAGGCGCTGATCTGCGACGTCCGCTTCGCCGCCCGCGGCGCCCGGTTCACCACCGCCTTCACCCGCCGCGGGCTGGCCGGCGAGTACAACCTGCCCTACGTCCTCCCGCGCGTCGTCGGCCTGGAGAACGCGCTCGACCTGCTGCTGTCCGGCCGGGTCGTCGACGCCGACGAGGCGAAGGAACTCCGGCTGGTCAGCCGGGTCGTCGAACCCGACCAGCTGCTCGACGCCGCGCGCGCCTACGCCCGCGACATCGCCCGCAACTGCTCGCCGCGCGCCCTGGCCGTCGTACGCCACCAGGTGTACGGCGATCTCGACCGGACCTTCACCGACGCCCTCGCCCGCTCCTACTCCGCCATGGAGTTCTTCGCGGGCTCGCCCGACTTCCGGGAGGGCGTGGCGAGCTTCGTGGAGAAGCGGGAGCCGAAGTTCGAGGGCCTGCCGCCGGACTTCGACCCCGCGGACGCCACCCGCGACGCGTTCCTGCCGTACTGACCGAGGAGAGCCCGAGACATGTCAGGTCAGCCGTTCCCCGTCGAGGCCGGGCACATCATGATGTTCGCCCGCGCCATCGGCGACGACAGCCCCGCCCACCAGGGCGAGAGCCCCCTCGCACCGCCCACCTTCACCATGGCGAGCGCCCACTACGACCCCGACTACCATCTGCGGCCCAAGCCGGGCGAGGAGTGGTTCGGGTCGGGCGGCGGCCCCGGCACGATGGCCGAGGGCGGCGGCGGACTGCACGCCGAGCAGCACTTCGAGTACCACCGACCGGTGCGCGCCGGCGAGACCCTCTACGCCCACACCGTGCCCGGCCGCAGCTGGGAGAAGCAGGGCCGCACCGGCCGGCTCCTGTTCAGCGAACGCATCACCGAGTACCGGGACGCCGACGGCGAACCGGTCGTCAGAGCCCTTACCGTGGCCGTCGTGCCCGAGGGCCCCGCCACCCGGAAGGAAGCGTGATGAGCGGCCTGAGCGTCGACGCCGTCAAGGCCGGCGAGACCCGTGAGAGCGTCCTGGTCGACGACCTCAAGCGCACCCGGATCGTCCAGTACGCGGGCGCCTCCGGCGACTTCAACCCGCTGCACACCGACGAGCGCTTCGCCGTCGAGGCCGCCGGGTATCCGGGGGTGTTCGCCCACGGCATGCTGACGATGGGCATGACCGGCCGGGTCCTCACCGACTGGGTGGGCACCGAGGCACTGCTGCGCTACGGCGTCCGCTTCAAGGCCCAGGTCTGGCCCGGCGACACCCTGACCGCCACGGCCACCGTCGAGTCGGTCGAGGACACCCCCGCAGGACCGGTCGCCCACTTCACGCTGCGCACGGTCAACCAGCACGGCGCCGAGGTGGTCACCGGCACCGCGACGGCCCGCCTGGAACCCTGAGCCGGTGACTGCCCGACCGGAAACGTGGACCGCGCTGGTGGGCCGTGCCTACGACCACACCCGCCCCGCCGTCCGCTTCGGTGACCTCACCTGGAGCGGGCGCGAGCTCCTGGACCGCGCGGGCGGCGCGGCCGGCTGGCTGGACACCCTGGGCCTGGCGCCCGGTGCCCCGGTACCCGCGCTGGTCGCCACCTCCGCCGAGGCGCTCGCGCTGGTGGTCGGCGGCGCGGGGTCCGGCCACCCGCTCGCCCCGCTCGGGGTGCGTATGACGGCGTACGAGATCGCCGCGGTCGTGGAGAGCATGGACTCCGAAGTCCTGCTGGCGCAGCCCGAGTTCGTCGGGCTCGCCTACCAGGTGGCCGAGCTGTCCGGGCGCCGCCTCGCCGTGGTCCCCGAACTGCCGTCCAGCTCACGGTCGTTGACCTCCGCACCCGACGAACTCGCCGCCGTCCTGCACACCTCCGGCACGACCGGCCGGCCCAAACCCGTCCCCATGACCCAGCGGCGGCTGGCCGCCCGGGCCGGGGTCAACGGACGGCTGTGCGCGCTCGACCCCGACAGCTTCTACGGCGGCAGCGCCCCCTTCCACCACATCGCGGGGCTCGGCAACCTCGCCGTCGCGCTCGCCGCGGGCGCCCTGATCACCGGGCTGCCCCGCTTCACCGTGGACGGCTGGGCCCGACTGCGGCAGCTCGGCACCACGCACACCAGCATGGTCCCGGCGATGCTGGAGACGCTGCACGCGGCCGGACAGGCCCGCCACGAGACGCTGCGGGTCCTGCAGTACGGCGGAGCGCCCATCCGGCCCGGCACCCTGCGGCAGACGTACGAGGCGATGCCCGGCGTCCGCATGCTCAACATGTTCGGCCAGACCGAGGGCTCGCCGATCAGCGTGCTCACCCCCGAGGACCACCGCGAGGCGGTCGCCGGGCGCACCGAGCTGCTCCGGTCCGTCGGACGGGCCGCCCCCGGCACCGAGCTGAGGGTGCACGGCGCCGGCCCCGACGGGATCGGCGAGATCCACGCCCGCGGCGACCATCTCTTCCGGGTGGACGCCGAGGGCTGGCTGCACAGCGGTGACCTGGGCCGGGTGGCGCCCGACGGGTACGTCTACCTCTCCGGCCGGCACAGCGACATGATCATCCGCGGTGGTGAGAACGTCCATCCGCTGGAGGTGGAGACCGTCCTCGCAGGCCACCCCGGGGTCTCGGACGCGGCGGTCACGGGTGCGCCCGACGAGCGGCTCGGCCAGACCGTCGTCGCCTTCGTCGTGCCGTCCGACCCCGCCGCCCCGCCGGATCCGGCGGGGCTCAGGGCATACGCCCGCGACCGGCTGTCCGGGTTCAAGGTCCCCGTCCGCTGGTGGTTCGTGTCCGACCTGCCCCGCAACGCGAACGGCAAGGTTCTGCGCCGTAGCCTGCGGGAGCCCTGAGAAGGAGCAACAAGTGCCTGACCATGTCGACGACGTGGACCCGCAGAGACTCGCCACCCTCCTGAGCCGGATCCGCCGGGAGGTCGAGCACGGCCCCCTGCCGTCCGCCCAGGTCGCCGTCGCCCGCCACGGCCGCCTGGCGGCCTTCGAGACCTACGGTGACGCCGGCCCCGGCACCCGCTACGTCCTGCAGTCCGTCGGACGGTCGATCGTCGCGGGCGCGGTGTGGAAGCTGATCGGTGACGGACTCCTGGACGTGGGTGAGCAAGTCGCCGCGATCATCCCGGAGTTCGCGCCGAACGGGAAGGAGACGGTGACCGTCGAGCAGGTGCTCACCCACACCGCCGGCTTCCCCTTCGCCCCGCTCGGGTACCCGAAGATGCTGGACCGCGAGCAGCGGCTGGCCGCGTTCGGGCGCTGGCGCCTCGACTACCCGCCGGGCAGCCGCTTCCAGTTCCATCTCACCTCGGCGGCCTGGCTGATCGCCGAGATCGTCGAGCGGCGCACAGGGCTGGCCTTCGCCGACTACCTGCGCGAGCGGATCGTACGGCCGCTGGGCCTGTCCTCGATCGAGCTCGGGGTGCCGGTGGACCGCCAGCCGGGCAGCGTCGCCCCGATGCTCGCCACCGACCGCACCGGCGACGACCAGGAACCCGACCCGTGGGGGCCGTGGTACCTGTCCGACCCGAAGGTGCTGGCGGCCGGAGAGCCCAGCCACGCGCTGGTCGCCACCGCGGCCGACGTCGCGCTCTACTTCCAGGCGCTGGTCCACTCCGGCCTGTGGACGCCGGAGGCGGTGGCCGAGGGCACCAGGATCCGGCTGACCGACCGTCCGCACGGCGAGCAGGTCTACGGCGGTGGCGGCAGCCGCCGTACGAGCATGGCGCTGTTCGTGACCGTGGCCGGCCCCGACGCGGGCAGCAACCTGCCGTCGACCGGCTCGCCCGCGCTCTTCGGCAGCGCCGGAGCGGCCTACCAACTGGGCTTCATGGACCCGGAGTCGGGCCTGTCCTTCGCCTGCCTGAGCAACGGCTACCCGCTCGCCGGCTACGACCACACCCCGCACGGCACCGCATTGCTCACCGACATCGCGAACCTGGCGGCGGGCCTGGTCGGTTAGACCGGGCCCGCCGCCAGGCGGGGGAAGTACGGCGCGCTCAGCGGGTGATCAGCTGCTGGGCGTTGTTGTACATGATGTCGTCCTGGGCCGGTTCGTCGAGTTCCGCGATCAGCTTGCGGAAGTCGGCGGGGGAGGCAAGGCCCTCCGCGTGCGGGAAGTCGGAGCCCATGACGATGGAATCGTGGTAGCCGAGCTTCTTGACGACGCCCACGATGTCGTCCTCGGGGTAGGGCACCACGCGGACGTGCTTGCGGAAGACCTGGCTCGGCCGCTCGTCCAACTGGCCGCCGATCCACGGGCCGTTGCGGCCCATGCCGCGGCTCTTGTCCATGTGGCGCACGAAGTGCGGCACCCACTCGGAGCCGAACTCGGACACCAGCACGTTGATGTCGGGGAACCGGCCGAAGAGGTTGTCGAAGATCAGCGCGGACAGCGTCTCCTCGACGGGCCGCTGCCCGTAGGTGTTCTGCCACTGCCAGGCCGACATCCGGAAGTGGATGGGGTTCGGGTCGAAGCCCCAGGCCGGCGCGACCTGCGAGTTGTAGTAGAACTCGCTGATGTGGTAGCAGACGCTCGCCTTGGCCTCGTTGACCAGCTTCCAGAACGGGTCGAAGTACGGGTCGCCCGGTGAGCGGCCGTACATCGGCCCGGTGGGCAGCAGGATGAAGCGGGCGCCCTGGTTCAGGACGTACTCCAGCTCCTTCACCGCGTGGTCCAGGTCGCGCAGCGACAGCAGGGCCGGGGCGTAGATACGGCCCTGGTGGTTGAAGCCCCAGACCTCGTTCATGTACCGGTTGAAGGAGTGGTAGTTGGCGTAGAGCGGCTCGACGCCCTTCACGTACTCCTCGGCGACGAGTGCCCAGCCGCCCGGATACATGATCGACTGGTCCAGGCCCTGCTCGTCCATGACCCGCAGCCGGGCGTCGCGGTTCTGGTACGACTCGTGCATCGGCTCGAACTGGTAGGTCTCCTCGGGGTTGCCCGAGGCCATCGCCTTGAGCATCTCCTTCAGCGAGCCGGGACGGTAGACCTGCCCGAACTCCGGTTCGAGACAGACCACGATCCGGTCCCCGGCGAGGATCACCTCGCGTCCGTCCGGCAGCGTCACCGGTGCGACAGCCGCACCGAGGAACTCCTTCGGGAGATAGCGGGTGAAGGAGTCCCGCTCCTCGTACATGTGCTGATCGCAGTCGAAGATGGGCTTGCGCTTCTCGGCCATCGCCGTCGCCTCCGGACCCCAGAACTAATCGGTACGCCTTCTATAATTATCTAACTGTTTCTCGGAAGCAAGGGGGAGGCGAGGAGGTGGTGGCGAAGAGTGCCGGGACGGGGTCAGTCGAGGAGTTCGAGCACCGTCTTCGGTCCGGCCGCGTTGACCACGTCGTCCGCGGCGGTGATGTGCCGCTGCCAGAGCTTCTCGGCCTCGTCCGCCTTGCCGGCCTCGATCAGGCCGACCAGCCGCACATGGGCGCGGTGGCCCTTGAGGGCCTGCGCCTGCTGGGTCGCGGCGTCGGTGGCGGCGGCGGTGTAGGAGGCGTTGGCCCGGTCGATGATGTTGCGCAGCATGCCGCACAGCAGGATCAGGGTCTGGTTGCCGGTGAGCTCCACCAGCACGGCGTGGAAGGTGTCCTGCGCCTCCACCAGGTCCAGCGGGTGCTCCAGGGCGGCCTTCTCGGCGGCCACCGCGTCCCGCAGCCGCTTGATGTCCTCCGCCGTGTGCTTGACGGCGACCTGGCGGACGCAGGGCGGCTCGATGAGCGCGGCGGCGCGGTAGAGGTCGCCCAGGGTGGCGCCGCGGTACTCCAGGATCAGCCCGGCGAACCGGGCCGCCACGTCGGCGTCGGGCGCGCTGACCCGGGCGCCGCCGTGCGCTCCGCGCCGGACCGTGATCAGCGACTCCGACTCCAGGACGCGGAACGCCTCGCGCAGGGTCGGCCGCGAGATGCCGAACTGCTCCATCAGGCCCGACTCGGGAGGCAGCGCGTCGCCCGGCGTCAGTTCGCCGCGGACGATCTGCCGGCGCAGATGCGCGGCGACCAGTTCGGCGGTCTTCGGTACGCGCACCTGGCGTCCGACGCGGCCTCGGGCGGGGGCGGGCACGGTCGCCGGTTCGCTTGCGCGGGCTGCCTCGGCCACGGTGGGCTCCTCGTATAGGTCACATATAGCAAAATGAATCGTCTTAGTGCATCGAGGGTACCAGGTCAAGGGTTGGATGATCGTCCCTGATCAGATATAGATGATTCATCTAGCTATTAGCGGGATGGGGCCAGGGCCCGGAGTCCGGCCCCCGACGGGAGTGACCTCCATGACCGAGAATCCGATCCCGGTGATCCGCACCGAGCTCACCGACGAGGGGGTCATGCTGCTCACCCTGAACCGGCCCGAGCGGCACAACGCCTGGACCCTGGAGATGGAGCTGCTCTACAACGAGCTGTTCGACCGGGCCGAGGCGGATCCCCGGGTGCGGGCCGTGGTGCTCACCGGCGCCGGACGCAGCTTCTGTCCGGGGATGGACATGAGCGTGCTGGACGGGGCGTCCTCGGGTGCCCGGCCCTGGCCGACCGACAGCCTGCCCCCGCGCACCCGCCCGATGTCCTTCCCGAAGCCGGTCGTGGCCGCGATCAACGGCGCCTGCGCCGGCATCGGCTTCAACCAGGCGCTGATGTGCGACATCCGCTTCGCCGTGCCGGAGGCCAAGTTCGCCGCCGCGTTCAGCGCGCGCGGCCTGGTCGCCGAGGACGGGGTGGCCTGGCTGCTGCCCCGGATCGTGGGCTACGGCAACGCGGCCGACCTGCTGCTCTCCTCACGGAAGATCACCGGTCCGGAGGCCCTCGCGATGGGCCTGGTCAACCGGCTGGTCGAGCCGGCGCAACTCCTCCCCGCGGCGCTCGCGTACGCGACCGAGCTGGCCCGCTCGGCCAGCCCCTACGCGATGTCCCTGATCAAGCGGCAGCTCGCCGACGACCAGGCGCGGACCTTCACCGAGAGCCGCGACAGCGCCGCCGCGCTGCTGGCCACGGCCAAGCGTGCCCCCGACTACCGCGAGGGCGTGCTCAGCTTCATCGAACGCCGGCGACCCGAGTTCGCGGGACTCGAAACGGAACGGGAAGCGACCCGGGAAGCGGCACGGGAAGAGGCGTCCGCGTGACGCGCGCCGAGGTTCCGCTGCACCGCCGTACGGTCACCGTCACCGCGTACGAGGAGGACGGCGGGGAGATCTCCGTCGAGGCGGAGCTGAGCGACGAGCGGCCCTGGGAGGCGTCGCCGGGCGGGGTCGTGCACCGGATGGCGCTCGCCGTGCGGGTCCGTCTCGACGACATGGTGATCACGGCCGCCGACGCGCGCATGCGGGAGTTCCCGCACACCGAGTGCCCGCTGATCGCCCCGGCCTTCGGGAGCCTGGTCGGACTGAGTGTCGCCGCCGGCTACAACCGGGTCGTCCAGGAGCGCTTCCGCGGGGTCTCCGGCTGCACCCACCTCTACGAGCTGACCCGCGCGCTGGGCCCGGCCACCGTCCAGGCGGCGATCTCCGCGGGCGCGTTCCGCCGTGCCGCCGACGGCTCGGGGGTCCACAACCCGCGTGCCACCGCGGGCGTCCTCAACAGCTGCCACATCTGGGCACCGGACGGCGTGGGCCTGCGCAAACTCGACGCGGGCTGGCGCCCGGGCACGGGCCCACGCCCGGTCCCGCCCCTCAAGACGTTCACGCACCCACCGGGTTAGGCACCCCCACTCGCCCACCAGGTCAGGCACCCCCGCTCGCCCATCGGGTCAGGCGCCCCTGCTCGGCCGCCGCGTCGGGCGAGCCCACGCGGCCCCTGGCCCAGGCGTGTTTGCCGGGCTGTCGGTCGGGTGAGTTGCTGGGTTGCCGGGTCGGGCGTGTTTGCCGAGCCCGCCGCATGGGCGCCCCCACTCGGCCGCCGCATTGGGCGAGCCCACGCGGCCCCTGGGCCAGGCGTGTTCGCTGGGCTGCTGGGTAGGGCGGGTTCGCCGAGTTGTCGGTTGGGCGGGTTCGCCGAGCTGCCGAGTTCGGCGGTCTCGTTCAGTGGCCGAGGTAGGCGAGTTCCGGGAAGTGCCGTTGGTAGGCGTCCAGCAGGCGCTTGGCGACGGCGTAGGAGTCGATCAGTGGGTGGATCGTCAGCGCCTTCACCGCATCGGTGCGGTCGGCGGTGGTGGCGGCCCGGATCACCGCCCGCTCGACGGCCTTGACGGCACACACCAGGCCCTGGCCGTGTTCGGGCAGCGGGGCCCCGCCGATGGGCCGGGCGCCGTTGGCGTCCACATGGCAGGGGACCTCGATGACGGCGTCGTCGTCCAGGACCGGGACGCGGCCACGGCCACGGACGTTGAGGACGAGGGTGGTGCGCTCGTCCAGGGCGATGGCCCGCATGAGGGCGAGGGCCACCTGCTCGTACCCGCCGGACTCCAGGTCGCAGGAGTCCCGCTCGCCCATGCCGACGGCGTCGCGGTTCTCCGCCATGTAGGTGGTCTCGCGTTCCAGGCGGGTGGCGTCCCAGGCGTTCCACGCGGCGCGCGGGGCGGGCGCTTCGACCGCCACGGCGCCCATCGCGTCGTAGAACCGCTGCTGCTGGGAGTGGAGGAAGGCGCCGCGGGTCTGTCCCAGGGCCCGCGCGGAGCCGACCGACTCGCGGTGGAAGTAGTAGTAGTGCAGGTACTCGTTGGGCAGCGCGCCGAGCGTGCGCAGCAGGTCCGCGCCGAAGAGTTTGCCCTCCTCGAAGGAGGTCAGCGCGGCCTCGTCCGCGAACAGGGACGGCAGCAGGTCCCGGCCGTCGGCGTACAGACCGCACAGCCAGCCCAGGTGGTTGAGGCCCACGTAGTCCAGGCGGGTGCGCGCCGGGTCGACACCGAGGGCTCCGGCCGCGCGCCGGCCGAGGCCGACCGGCGAGTCGCAGATCCCGATCACCCGGTCGCCCAGGAGGGCGGTCATCGCCTCGGTGACCATGCCGGCGGGGTTGGTGAAGTTGATGACCCAGGCGTCGGGGGCGAGGGCGGCGACACGGCGGGCGATCTCCAGGGCCACCGGGATGGTGCGCAGGCCGTAGGAGATGCCGCCGGCGCCGACGGTCTCCTGGCCCAGTACGCCCTCCTCCAGGGCGATCCGCTCGTCCGCGGCCCGGCCGGCGAGCCCGCCGACGCGGATGGCGGAGAACACGAAGTCGGCTCCGGTGACCGCCTCGTCCAGGTCGGTGGTGACCCTGACGGCCGGCGGATCGGGGTGTCCGGCGGCCTGGTCGGCGAGGACCTTGCGGATGGTCGCAAGGCGGGAGGCGTCCAGGTCGTACAGGGTCACCTCGGTGACGCGGCCTCCGCCGCGGTCCCCGAGCAGTGCCCGGTAGACGAGCGGGACCCGGAAGCCCCCGCCGCCCAGGATCGTCAGTCTCATACTTCGACCACCTCAACTCCCGCCTCGCGCAGCCGATTACAGGTCTTCTCGTGCCCCGGCGCGTTGGTCACCACGAGGTCGAGCTCCTCGGGACCGCACACCCGGGCCATTCCGGTTCCGGGGAACTTGCCGGCGTCCGCCAGCAGCACCACCTGGGCGCTGGCGGCGATCATCGCCCGCTTGACGGGCACCTCGACGGCGGTGGTGTCCAGCACCTGGCCGTCGGGGCGGACCCCGCTGGTGCCGAGGAACAGCCGGTCGGCGTGGACCTGCCGCAGGTTGTCCTCGGTGAGGAAGCCGACCAGCGAGCGGTAGTCGCGCCGCACCACCCCGCCCAGCAAAATCAGCTGGACGTCCTTGTCGTCCTGGAGCTCCTCGTAGACCGCCAGATTGCTGGTGATCACGGTCAGCGAGCGGCCGTGCAGATGGCGGGCCACCCGGTGGGCGGTGGTGCCGATGTCGAGCAGCACGGTCTCGCCGTCCCTGACGAGGTTCGCGCACCACGCGGCCAGCGCGTCCTTGGCCTCGACCCGCACCGTGGCCACATCGGCGAACGGGTCGTCCTGACCGAGGACGGGAGCGGCACCGCCGTAGACGCGCTTGAGCAGTCCCTCGTCCTCCAGCTGTGCGAGATCGCGCCGGATGGTGGCCTGACTCGCCCCGACCTTCTCGGCCAGGGAAGCCACCGTGATGGGGCCGTCCGCGCGCAGGGCACGCAGGATCAGCTGATGTCTTCGGTCAGGAAGCATGCGCCGACGATACTCGCCAACTCGCCAAACTCAAGCAAAGTCGCGCAAGAATGTCTCGATACGTGCTTGACCCTTGTCAAACCCGCGCACCGGGTGCACTCTCTTGCGTAATTCGGAGCCCGGTCCGGCCCCCCACTCCGGTCGGTCGAAGTGGACGGACGGCGCATTCCGCCGTCACCAAGCCTCGACGCCGTCTGAGAGGACCAGGTCACAACAGCCCCGAGTGGCTGAAGGGTTCAACACCACGCCGATGCTCTTCAGCCACTCGGCTCCCCTCCCGTCCCGCTGTCGCCCACGACCACCAGTCCTTGCCGGACATGCCGGACACGACCGGACGCGCTCAAAAACTAGGAGAAGATCGTGGACCTTTCCCGCAGACGATTCCTTCAGGCCGCCGTGCTGACCGCGGCCGCCGCCGGCGCCACCGCGGCGTGCGGTGGCGGCTCCGGAGCCGGCGGCAGCAAGGACAGCAAGAACCTGAGCCTGTGGTACTGGGCCGGCGGACTGAGCGACAAGGTCGTGGCGGACGCCAAGAAGCACTTCTCCGACGACACCCTCAAGACCTCCGTGGTCGGCGGCGACTTCAAGACCAAGCTGCTCACCGGTCTGCGGTCGGCCCAGGCCGCCCCCGACATCACCGGCATCAAGGGTGAGGACATCGCGTCCTTCCTGCCCAACGCCAACCGCTTCGTCGACCTGAACACGGTCGGCGGGGGACAGCTGGCCCCGCAGTACCTGTCGTGGAAGCTGAAGCAGGCCACCACCCAGGACGGCAAGCTCATCGGCTTCCCGATCGACATCGGCCCCTGCGCCACCTTCTACCGCGAGGACCTCTTCGAGAAGGCGGGGCTGCCCACCGACCCCGCCAAGGTCTCCGCCCAACTGTCCACCTGGGACGACTACTTCGCGGCCGGCGTTGAACTGCACAAGGCCGTGCCCAAGACCTTCCTGGTCAACAACATCGGCTCGGTCTTCACGATGATGGTCGGCCAGGGCACCGAGCGGTTCATCGACAAGGACAACCACTTCATCGGCGACCAGGACCACATCCGCACCGCCTGGACCACAGCCGTGAAGCCCTACACCCTCGGCATCGACGCCAAGATCAACGACAACACCTGGAACGCCGCGATCGGCAGCGGTGCCCTGGGCACCGAGATCGGTGCCGCCTGGCACGCGCTGGACATCAGCAACGCCGCGCCGAACACCAAGGGCAAGTGGCGGGTGGCGAACCTGCCCGGCGGGCCGTCGAACCTCGGCGGGTCCTTCCTGGCCATCCCCGCGACCAGCGGCAACCCGGAAGAGGCCTTCAAGATCATCAGCTGGATCCTCAGCCCGGAGAACCAGGCCCGCGGCTTCACCGACGCGGCCCTCTTTCCGACCGCCCCGGCCGCGTACAAGCTGCCCGCGCTGACCGGCGGCGACGCCTTCTTCGGCGGCCAGAAGACCATCGAGATCTTCGGCCCGGCGGCCGAGAAGATCCCCACCGCCTACGAGGCCCCGGCCGACGCGGCCGTCGCGGCGCCCTTCTACAGCGAACTCACCAGCATCGAGGCCAAGGGCAAGGACCCCGACGAGGCCTGGAAGGACGCGGTTTCCCAGGCCAAGCAGATCGCCCAGCGGCAGGGAGTGAAGTGACATGTCGTCAAGCCCGGTAGCCGGCCCGGCCCCCACCGGACCGTCCTCCGGATCCGGCACGGGAGCATCCGGCGGCGCATCCGCCGGTGCCGGTACCGCATCCGGCACCGGGTCCGCCGGCCGGTCTCGTCCGGTGCCCGGCCCGGGCCCCGGCGGAAGGTCCTCAGGTACTGGCCGCAGTATCTGGCCGTCTCGCCGTACTACCTGCTCTTCACGGTGTTCATGATGTTCCCGGTGCTCTACACCGTCTTTCTGGCGTTCCAGAGGTGGGACGGCATCGGGGACATGCAGTTCGTCGGGTTCCAGCAGTTCCGCTTCCTGTGGGACGACTCGGTGTTCTGGCTGTCGGTGCGCAACACCCTGGTCATCTGGGTGCTGTCCACGGTGCCGATGCTGTTCCTCGCGCTGGTGCTCGCGGTGCTGGTGAACTCCACCAAACGCTTCACGTCGTTCTACCGGGTCGCGCTGTTCATCCCCAGCATCACCTCACTGGTGGCCATCGCGATCTTCTTCGGCGCGGTCTTCAGCAACAACTTCGGCCTGATCAACGCCGTCCTGCGTGGCCTGCACATCTCGGCCGTGCCCTGGATGAGCAACGAGTGGACGATCAAACTGGTGATCGCGTCCCTGATGACCTGGCAGTGGACCGGCTACAACTCGATCATCTACCTCGCCGGACTGCAGGCGATTCCCTCGGAGCTCTACGAGGCGGCCCGGATGGACGGGGCCGGCCCGGTGCGGATCTTCTTCTCCATCACGATCCCGCTGCTGCGGCCCATCATCCTGTTCACCGTGGTGGTCTCCACCGTCACGGGTCTGCAGAGCTTCACCGAACCACAGGTCCTCTTCGGCAGCGACGCGTCCACCAACCCCAACTCCGGCGGACCGGGCCAGGCGGGCATGACCACCCTGCTCTACTTCTACCACCAGGCCTTCGACAACAACGACTTCGGCTACGGGGCCGCGATCGTCTGGGCCTTCTTCCTGCTGATCCTGCTCATCGTCGCCGTCAACTGGCGCCTGGTGCAGCGTGGGGACAAGGAGCGACGGCCGTGAACAGCCTGAACCGTAAACGCATGCGGGGGTTCGGCGTCCACGCCGTTCTGATGACCGGCGTCGTCATCTCCGTGTTCCCGTTCTACTGGATCGTCGTCATGGCGACGAACACCTCGCAGGACATCTACAGTTACCCGCCGAAGCTGTGGTTCGGCGATCATCTGCTGACCAACATCCAGCACCTGTTCGACAAGATGGATTTCTTCGGATCGCTGTTCAACACGGTGACCGTGGCGGTCTGTACGACGGTGCTGGTGCTGTTCTTCGACTCGCTGGCCGCGTTCGCCTTCGCCAAGTACGACTTCCCCGGCAAGAAGTTCCTGTTCGCCCTGCTGCTGTCGATGTACATCCTGCCGACCCAGCTGGCGATCATCCCGCAGTACGAGATCATGGTGCAGCTGGGCTGGCTGGGCACCCTGAAGGCGCTGATCGTGCCCGCCGCGGCCAACGCCTTCGGCATCTTCTGGATGCGCCAGTACACGGCCAGCGGCGTCCCCGACGAACTCCTGGACGCGGCCCGGATCGAGGGCGCCGGGTTCTTCCGCCAGTACTGGCACGTGGTGCTGCCGTGCGTCCGCCCGGCCCTGGCGTTCCTCGGCATCTACACCTTCATCGCCTCCTGGAACGACTACATCCTGCCGTTGGTGATGCTGGTCAACCCGGACAAGCTCACCCTCCAGGTGGCCCTCGCCCAGTTGTACGCGGGGCACTCCACCGACTACAGCATGGTGATGGCCGGGGTGCTGCTGTCGGTCGCCCCGCTGGTGATGGTGTTCACGTTCTTCGCCCGCGGGTTCATCGCCGACGCCACGAAGGGGGCGCTGCGCTGATCAGGCCCCCCTCGGCTCGCGGGGAAGGCCCAGCACCTTCTCCGCGAGGATGTTCCGCTGGATCTGCGAGGTGCCCGCGTAGATCGTGCCGGAACGGGCGATCAGATACGTCGTCGACCAGGAGGCCGAGGAGTTGGCGGCCCCGGGGTCGTCGGCGCGGTACGTCCGCAGCGGCAGCCGGCCCGCCGGCACCTGGCCGTGCAGGCCCATGATGTCCATCGCCAGGTCGGTGACCTCGGTGTGGTACTCGCTCCAGAACAGCTTGGCGATCGACGACTCGGGGCCCGGCTCGGCGCCCTTGAGCCAGCCGGTGAGGATGCGGTAGCCGAGAAAGCGCATGATCTCGACCTTGGACCAGCACCAGGCGATCCGCTGCCGGATCACCGGGTCCTGGTCCTTGCCGTACTCGCGCGCCAGCCGGACAAGGCGTTCCACCTCGGCCCGGAACAGGATCGGGTTGGTCGCCGCCTCCTCGCCGCGCTCCACGCCCAGCAGGCTCTGCGCGACCGTCCAGCCGTTGTCGACCCCGCCCACGACGAGGTCGGCGCGGGTGCGGGCGCCGTTGAAGAAGACCTCGTTGAAATGCAGCTGCCCGCTCATCATGCGGAAGGGCCGCACCTCGACGCCCGGCTGGTCGAGCGGCACCAGGAGGAAGGAGATGCCCCGGTGCTTCGGCGCCTCACGGTTCGTGCGCGCCAGGACGAAGATCCAGTCGCTGTGGTGGGCGCCCGAGGTCCACACCTTCTGGCCGTCGATCACCCACTCGTCGCCCTCGCGCACGGCACGTGTCGTCAGTGACGCCAGGTCCGAGCCCGCGTCAGGCTCCGAGTAGCCCTGGCACCAGGTGTCCTCGCCACTGAGGATGCGCGGCAGGAAGTGGCTCTTCTGCTCCTCGGTGCCCCAGCGCAGCAGGGTGTTCGCCAGCATCTTCACGCCGAAGGTGTCCTGCGGCAGCCCGAACGGCACGCCCGCCAGGGCCAGTTCCTCCATCAGCACGACCTGGTGGAGCTTGGACAGGCCGCGCCCGCCGTACTCCTTCGGCCAGGTGAGCGAGAGGAGGCCGCGCTCCGCGAGCCGCCGGCGCCAGTCGCGGGCGAAGGCCCAGGCCGACTCCTCGTCGAGGGCGCCGATGCCCTTCCAGTCCGGCGGCAGCGCTTCGGCGAGGAAGCTTTTGACCTCGGTGCGCAGCGCCTCGGTCTGCGGCGGATAGCTGATGTCCACCTGTTCTGCCTCCCTCCCCGGCCGACCGTCGGCGCGGTTGATACTTTCAGCATAATAGGTTATCTATTTAAGTGGAATAGAGGCAAGGATCGGCGACTGGGCAGGGGCGGGCTGACATGGGTTTGCTGGACGGCCGGAGTGCCGTGGTCACCGGTGGCGCACAAGGCATCGGCTACGAGATCGCCGGAGTCCTCGGCGGCGCCGGTGCCCGCGTGGTCATCGGCGACATCGACGAGGACGCCGCGGCCGAAGCCGCCGGGCGTCTGGAGAAGACCGGCGTCGCGGCCTCCTCGCTGCGCTGCGACGTCACCGACGAGGACGAGGTCGCCGCCCTCGTCGCACACTGCGCGGAGGTCTTCGGACCGGTCGGCGTCATGGTCAACAACGCCGGCTTCACCCGGGACGCCACCCTGCGCAAGATGCCCGTCGCCGACTTCCGCGCCGTCCTCGACGTCCACCTCACGGGCGCCTGGAACGGCACCCGGTTCGCCGCCGAGGCCATGCGCGCGCACGGACAGGGCGGCAGCATCGTCAACATCTCCTCCATCGCGGGCAAGGTCGGCAACTTCGGGCAGACCAACTACAGCGCGGCCAAGGCCGGGCTCGTCGGCCTCACCAAGGCCTCCGCCAAGGAACTCGCCAGGGCGGGCATCCGCGTCAACGCCGTACAGCCCGGTCTGATCCGCACCGCGATGACCGAGGCGATGCCGGCGGCGGCCTGGGACGCGAAGCTCGCCGAGATCCCCCTGGGCCGCGCGGGCGAACCCGCCGAGGTCGCCCAGACGGTCCTCTTCCTCGCCTCCGACATGGCGAGCTACCTCACCGGAGCCGTCCTCGAAGTGACCGGCGGCCGGTACATGTGACCCCGCCGCCCCTTTTTCAGAAAGGCAGGACCGATGCGTGACGCGGTGATCTGCGAACCCGTGCGCACCCCCGTCGGCGGCTACGGCGGCGTCTTCCGGGACGTCACGGCGGCCGAGCTGGCGGCCACGGTCGTACGCGCCGTGCTGGAGCGCACCGGCATACCGCCCGGTGCCGTCGACGACGTGCTCCTCGGCCAGTGCTACCCCAACGGCGAGGCCCCGGCCATCGGCCGCGTCGCCGCCCTGGACGCCGGGCTGCCCGTGGAGGTGCCCGGACTCCAGATCGACCGCCGCTGCGGCTCCGGCCTCCAGGCGATCATCACCGCCGCGATGCAGGTGCAGACCGGCGCGAGCGACCTCGTCCTGGCCGGCGGCGTGGAGTCCATGAGCCAGGCCGAGTTCTACACCACCGACGCCCGCTGGGGCGTACGCGGCGCGGGCACCATGCTGCACGACCGGCTGGCCCGTGGCCGGGTCACCTCCGGCGGCGTCCACCACCCGGTCCCCGGCGGCATGCTGGAGACGGCTGAGAACCTGCGGCGCGAGTACGGCATCCCGCGCGAGGAGCAGGACCAACTGGCCCTGAACTCGCACCGGAAGGCGGTGGCGGCGCAGCAACAGGGCCGGTTCACCGACGAGATCGTCCCCGTCACGGTACGCACCCGAAAGGGCGAGACGGTCGTCGACACCGACGAACACCCGCGCCCCGACTCGTCGTTGGAGAAGCTCGCGACACTCCGTCCCGTGCTCGGCCGTACGGACCCGGACGCCACGGTGACCGCCGGCAACGCCAGCGGCCAGAACGACGGCGCCGCGCTCTGTGTCGTCACCCACCCCGAACGCGCCGCCGAACTCGGTCTGCGGCCCCTCGCCCGCCTGGTCTCCTGGGCCGTCGTCGGCGTACCGCCCCGGACGATGGGCATCGGCCCCGTTCCCGCCACGGCCAGGGCGCTGGAGCGGGCGGGGCTCAAGCTCGCCGACATCGACCTGATCGAGCTCAACGAGGCCTTCGCCGCCCAGGTGCTGGCCTGCACCCGCGCGTGGGGCCTGACCGAGGCCGACTTCGAGCGGTTCAACGTCAACGGCTCCGGCATCTCGCTGGGCCACCCCGTCGGCGCCACCGGTGGCCGCATCCTCGCCACCCTGCTGCGCGAACTCGACCGCCGCCAGGCCCGCTACGGCCTGGAGACCATGTGCCTGGGCGGCGGACAGGGCCTGGCCGCCGTCTTCGAGGCACCCACAGCTCATGGAAGGCACTGACATGGCCGGACTGATCGCCTACGGCGCCCATGTGCCGTACCACCGCCTCGCCCGGGCCGATGTCGCCGCCGCCCTCGGCACGGCGGGCGGCCGCGGCACCCGCGCGGTCGCGGGCTACGACGAGGACACCACGTCCATGGCCGTCGAGGCGGCCCGCGGCGCCCTGGGCCAGGGCGGCCTGCGCGCCCGCGTCGGCCAGCTCTTCCTCGCCACCGCCACGCCCGCCTACCTCGACAAGACGAACGCGACCGCCGTGCACGCCGCCCTCGGGCTGGACGAGCACGTCCTCGCCGTCGACATGGCCGGTTCGGTCCGTTCGGGCCTCGGCGCCCTGGTCGCCGCCGCCCGCTCCCCGGTCCCCACCCTGGCCGTCCTCTCCGACCTGCGCACCGGACTGCCCGGCGGCGCCGAGGAGATCGCGGGCGGCGACGCGGCGGCGGCGTTCGTCTTCGGCGGCCACCGCAACGGGGCGCCCGTCCTCGCCGAGCTGCTCGCCCACGACACCGTCAGCGACGAGATCCTCGACCGCTGGCGGCTGCCCGGCGCCCCCGCCTCCCGCGTCTGGGAGGAGCGCTTCGCCGAGCAGATCTACGTCTCCGTCGCCGAGAAGGCGCTCACCGCCGCCCTCGACCACGCCGGCCTGGAGCGGGGCGCCATCGACCACTTCGTCGTCGCCGGACTGCACGCACGCGCGTGCGCGGCGGTACGGCGCGGGTCGGGCGTCCGCCCCGAGACGGTCACCGCGGACCTCACCGGCACGGTCGGCAACCCCGGCACCGCCCAGCCCGGACTCCTCCTCGCCGACGTACTCGACCGGGCCCGGCCCGGCGAGCTGATCGCGCTGGTCGTGCTCGGCGACGGCGCCGGAGTCCTGCTGCTGCGCACCACCGACGCCCTCCCCGAGCACCGCGCGGCCCGTCCGGTCGCCGCGCAGATCGCCGCGGGCGGCCCCCCGATGCCGTACGCCGCCTATCTCTCCTGGCGCGGCCTTCTCGACCGGGAACCGCCCCGCCGCCCCGACCCGGAACCGCCCTATGCCCCGCCCGCGCACCGGCGCGCCGGCTGGAAGTACGGCTTCGTCGCCGCCCGCTGCGAGAAGTGCGGCACCCGGCAGCTGCCGCCGGACCGGGTGTGCGCCTCCTGCCACGCCGTGGACTCCATGACCGACGAGCCGATGGACGCCGTACGGGGCACGGTGGCGACCTTCACCGTGGACCGACTGGCGTACACGCCGAGCCCGCCCATGCTGGTAGTGGTGGTCGACTACGACGGCGGCGGCCGGTTCCGCTGCCAGCTGACCGACGCGACCGAGGCCGACGCGGTCATCGGCGCCCGGGTGGAGATGACGTTCCGGCGCACGGTCACCGCGTCAGGCATCCACAACTACTTCTGGAAGGCCCGGCCGGTGCGTTCGGGAGACGACAAGGAGACGGTCGGATGAGTTCGAACGGAATCCGGGACCGGGTCGCGATCGTCGGCATGGGCTGCACGCCGTTCGGCGAGCACTGGACCAAGTCGGCGGACGATCTGCTGGTCGACTCGGTGGGCGCGGCGGTGACCTCCGCCGGCATCGCCCTCGACGACATCGACGCGTTCTGGTTCGGCACCCAGGCCTCCGGCGTGTCAGGACTGACCCTGAGCCGCGCCCTGCGCCTGCCGAACAAGCCGGTCACCCGCGTCGAGAACATGTGCGCGACCGGCTCCGAGGCGCTGCGCAACGCCTGCTACGCGGTCGCCTCCGGCGCCTACGACGTGGCGATGGCGGTCGGCGTGGAGAAGCTCAAGGACTCCGGCATGTCCGGTCTGTCCGGCACGGCGATCCCCGGCGCGGGCGACGACAGCCGCGGCGAGATCACCGCCCCCGCCAACTTCTCCCTCCTCGCCCCCGCCTACGCCGCCAAGTACGGCCTGTCGGAGGAGGAGCTGAAGGACGTCATCACCCGTATCGCCTGGAAGAACCACGTCAACGGCGCCCGCAACCCGCGCGCCCAGTTCCGCAAGGAGGTGCCGCTGGAGCGCATCCGGTCGGCGCCGATCGTCGCGGGCATGCTCGGTGTGTTCGACTGCTCCGGTGTCTCGGACGGCTCGGCCGCCGCGATCGTGGTCCGCGCCGAGGACGCCTACCAGTACACCGACAAGCCGATCTTCGTGAAGGCGCTGTCCTTCGTCGCGGGCCCGGCGGACGGGCTGATCGACCCGGAGTACGACTTCACCACCTTCCCCGAGGTCGTCGCCTCCGCGCAGGAGGCCTACCGGCAGGCCGGCATCACCGACCCGCGCGCCGAACTCGCCCTCGCCGAGGTCCACGACTGCTTCACCCCGACGGAACTGGTGCTGATGGAGGACCTGGGCTTCGCCGAGCGCGGCCAGGCCTGGAAGGACGTGAGCAGCGGGGCGTTCGATCTCGACGGCGCGCTCCCGGTCAACCCGGACGGCGGCCTCAAGGCCTTCGGCCACCCGATCGGCGCCTCCGGCCTGCGCATGATGTTCGAGGCCTGGCTGCAACTGCGCGGCGAGGCCCCGCCGGAGCGCACGGTGAAGACCGTCGCCGAGGGCCGCTCCCTCGCCCTCACCCACAACCTGGGCGGCGGACCGGGCGAATGCGTCTCCTTCGTGTCCGTCGTCGGCAGCGAACTGAGCGACTGACTCTCCGACTGAGAAAGGCGGTTCGGGCATGGGACGGCTCGACGAGAAGATCGCGGTCATCACCGGCGCCGCGTCCGGCATCGGCGCGGCCACCGCCCGCCGTGTGGCCGCCGAGGGCGCCCACACGGTCGTGGCGGATCTGAACCTGGAAGGCGCCGAGGCGGTCACGGAGGAGATCCGTGCCGCCGGCGGCTCCGCGACGGCGGTCGCCGTCGACCTCGGCGACGCCGACAGCGTACGGGCCATGGTGGCGTCGGCCGTCGAGACGTACGGCGGTCTCGACGTCCTGCACAACAACGCCGCGGCCACCCATCTGGCCGCCCGTCTGGACCTCGCCGTCGCCGAGGCCGATCCCGCGGTCTGGGACGACACCATGCGGATCAACCTGCGCGGCACGATGGTCGCCATCCAGTCCGCCGTCCCGCACCTGGTCGCCCGGGGCGGCGGCTCGATCATCAACACCTCCTCGGGCGCCGGCCTCGCCGGGGACCTGCGCAATCCCGCGTACGGTGCCTCGAAGGCCGCGCTGATCAACCTCACGCAGTACGTCGCCACCCAGTACGGCAAACAGGGCGTGCGCTGCAACGCCATCGCGCCCGGCTTCATCGTCACGCCGGCCAGTTCCGGCTCGGCGCACGGGGCGATCCGGGAGGCGATGCTGCGCCACCACCTCACCCCGCGCCTGGGGCGCCCGGAGGACGTCGCCTCGGCGGTCGTCTTCCTCGCCTCCGACGAGTCCGCCTTCGTCACCGGCCACACCCTGCGCGTCGACGGCGGCCTGCTGGCCCACCAGCCCTACGTGGCCGACCTGCGCGACGCCTGACCTGAGCCGGAAAGAGCGCCCTGCGGTAATCCCAAGGACGACCGCAGGGCGCTTCTGGCATGCTCGGCGCATGAGGACCGAGCCCAGAAAGGGCGATGCCGCGTAGCCGGCCGTCGCGACTCCGTGCCGCGCGCCCCGTACGGCGGCACCGATCGTCCGCCCGGCGCGAACCGGGTCTGCCCCGCGCCTCCAGCACGCTGGCGGCGGCGGTCGTGCTCCTGGAGCACCGGCGCCTGTGGCCCGGTGCGGTGGCACAGGCCCTGCGGCAGTGGTCACGCCACGCCCGCCGCCCGGGGCTCGCGCTCTCGGGAGGCTGCGGCTGTCCGCTCTGCGATCCCTTCTCCTCGACCGAGGAGCGCGCGGTCCTCGAACTCGCTCTCCGCGCGCTCCCGCCACGGCCGGCCCGTGAGCTGCGACTCCTGGTCCAGCCACTCGACGAGCTGTTCCTCTCCCGCAGCTCGCCCGACCCCTTCGCCCCGTCGGACGAAGGGTGGTGGACCCGGCGATGCTGGGGCTGACCGCGGTCAGGCCAGCGCCTCCGGCTCCAGGTCGCCCAGGTAGGCCGCCCGTACCGCAGGGTCGCGCCGCACCTCCTGCGGGGTGCCGGCGCAGATCCGGCGGCCGAAGTCGAGGACGACGACCTCGTCGCAGACGCTCATCACCATGTCGACGTCGTGCTCGACGAGCAGCACCCCCATGCCCCAGTCCTCGGCGAGCCGCCGCACCAGCGCCGCCAGCTCGCGCGTCTCGTCGTCGGACAGGCCGGCGGCCGGCTCGTCCAGGAGCAGCACGGACGGCGCCGCCGCCACCGCGCGGGCGATCGCCAGCAGCCGCCGCTCCCCGTACGACAGGTCGCCCACCGGCCGGTGCAGGCTGTCCCGCAGCCCGAACTCCCGTACGGCGACGAGGACATGGGCGGGCAGTGGCCGGCGCCCCGGCCGGACCAGGTCGGTGAGGTACGCCCACGGTCCCGGCCGGTCGCAGGCGGCGTACAGGTTGTCCAGGACTGTCATGTCCTCGAACAGTTCCAGTGACTGGAAGGACCGGCTCACCCCGGCGCCGGCCCGTCGGTGCACGGGCAGCCGGGTCAGGTCCCGCTCGCCGAGGCGTACGGTGCCCGACGCGGCCCGGGTGAAGCCGGTGACGGCGTCGATCGCGGAGGTCTTGCCGGCCCCGTTGGGCCCGATGAGACCGACGACCCGGCCCGGCTCGACGTCGAAGGAGAGCCCGTCGACGGCGACGACACCGCCGTAGCGCACGGTCAGTCCCTGGACGCGCAGGGCGAGCGGAGCGGCCCGGTGGGTCTCCGGCTCGGGCTCCTCACTCAGGAGCTCGGGTGCGGGTGCGGGCCGCTTCGGAAGCAGGCGCGCCGCACCCTTGCCGACCTCCCGGCCGATGCCGTCCTGGTTGCCCACCAGGGTCAGCACCAGGGCGACCCCGCCGATCAGCGGCATCCAGTCGCTCAGCCCGGGCAGGATCAGGTCGCCGAAGCGGGCGCCGACCGTGCCCGCCGCGAAGGTGGCGCCGAACAGCGGGCCGACCAGGAAGCCGGCGCCGCCGATGACGGCGAGTCCGAGCGCGGTGATGGAGTCGAAGCTGGCGAAGTCGGCGAAGACCACCGAGGTCGAGCGGAAGCCGATGAGGACCCCGGCGAGCGCGGCGACGGCCGCGGACAGCCCGAAGGCGTAGAGCTTGACCGCACGGACGTCGATGCCGAGGGCCGCGGCGGCCCGCTCGTTCGCCCGGACGGCGACGAGCCGGCGGCCGGTGCGCCCGCGCCGCACGTTGGCGACCACGAGCGTGGCGGCGACGAAGAGGAGCAGGACCACGGTGGCGTAGCGCTGGGGATGGTCGACCCCGGAGATGCTGATGCCGAACAGGGTCTGCTTGCCCACCGCGATGCCGTCGCTGCC
This sequence comes from Streptomyces vulcanius, assembly GCF_042653945.1. Lineage (NCBI taxonomy): Bacteria > Bacillati > Actinomycetota > Actinomycetes > Kitasatosporales > Streptomycetaceae > Streptomyces > Streptomyces vulcanius. Next base: position 138,591 of record NZ_JBHSFK010000020.1, read on the forward strand.
CGGTGTGGTGGCCAGGTCGGTGTTCTGGAAGACCATCGCCTCCAGGGTCGTGCCGAGGCCGAGCGTGATGATGGCGAGGTTGACGCCGCGGGTGCGGACCGCCGGCAGGGCGAACAGCAGGCCGATCGGCACCGTGCCCAACACACCTGCGAGCAGGGCGAGTTCGAACGGCCAGCCCCAGTCGGCGGCGGCGTGTCCGGCGATGAAGGCACCGGTCCCGGCGAGGGCGTAGGCTGCGAGAGAGACCTGTCCCGCGTATCCGGTCACGACGACGATCGACAGGATGATCAGCGAGAGCACCAGGGTGTTGGTGATCGCGTCGGCCCACAGCGGGGTCGACACGCTCACCAGGACCAGTGCGACCACGACGGCGAGGACCAGCGGGACGGGGCGGACCCGGCCGGTGCCCAGGGCGGGCAGCCGGTCGAGGAAGGTGCCGCGCAGCGGCAGCGCCCGGCCGCGCGCGACCAGCACGAGGGCGATGAACAGGAAGGGGACCGACGAGGCGAGCCCGGTGACGCCGGAGCCGAAGCGGGTCAGCTCGGACTGTACGACCCCGATGACGAGGCCGCCCGCCAGGGTGACGGGGAACGAGGAGAACCGGCCGACCAGGGCGGCGGCCAGCGCGCTCAGCAGGAGTGTGGTCAGGCCCGACACCGACAGGCCGATCACCGGGACGATCAGGATGCCCGTGAGACCGGCGAGCGCGGAGCCCAGTGTCCAGTTGGCGCCGGCGATCAGGTCCGGGGACCAGCCGAGCGAGGCGGCGATGCCCTCGTTCTCCGCGACCGCGGTGGTGCCGAGCCCGAACAGGGTGTGGCGGTAGAGGAGGTGCAGGCCGACGGTGATGACTACGGCGATGGCGAGGAGCCAGACGCGGTCCTCGGAGACCGTGGCCCCGGCGATGTCCAGCAGCTTGGTCGGCAGCTTGCCCGGCACCAGTTCCAGGCTGTCGCCGTAGCGTTTGACGGCGACGGCGGTGATCACGATGAACACCGCCAGCGTGCCCACCAGACGGGCAAGCGAGGACGCCCGGCGCAGCGGGCGGATCACCAGCAGGTGAGTGAGCAGCCCCAGCAGCGCGGAGGCGATGACCCCGCAGACCGTGGCGGGCCAGTACGGCACGCCGTGCTGTGCGGAGAGCTCCCACTGCACGTACGCACCGGCCATGCCGATCGCGCCGTGGGCGAGATTGAGCACGCCGGAGCCTCGGTAGACCAGCACGATGCCGTGCGCGGTGAGCGCGTAGAGGGCTCCAAGCCCCAGGCCGAGCAGTGCGAAACGCAGGACGTCGTCCATCTGTGGCACCTCCAGACAGACAGAGTAATTATTTAAATAATTGTGTCCAGAGTACTTCACTAACGAATGTCGCGGCTCCATGCTGTTCGGCATCTCGACGTCGCCCGATTTCCGGGCGCGAGCCTCGTGGAGGAACCATGAACCACCCGCTCCGACGCAGAACCGCAGCGGCAGGCTGCCTCGCGCTGACCACCACCCTGCTCGCCGCCGGCTGCGGGGGAGGGAGCTCCGACAGCTCCGCCGAGACCTCCTCGCTGAAGGGCACGCCCGTCAAGGTGATGGTCTGGGCGCCGGAGGACACCCAGGGCAGCGCCCAGCCGGGCGTGCGGCTCACCGCCCAAGCCTACGAGAAGTGGGTCAACGCCAACGGCGGGATCAAGGGCGCGCCGCTGAAGGTGCTCACCTGCAACGAGAAGAACGACCCCGACGAGGCCGAGAAGTGCGCCCAGCAGGCGGTCGCCGACAAGGTGGTCGCGGTCGTCGGCTCCTACAGCCTGGCCGGTGACCGGTACATGCCGATCCTGGAGAAGGCCGGCATCCCCTACCTGGGCGGCACCGGGGTCTCGGCGGCGGAGTTCTCCAGCCCGCTGTCCTTCCCGGTCAACGGCGGCACCCCGGCGGTGTTCGCGGCCCACGGCCGGCAGCTGGTGGAGTCCGGCTGCAAGAAGATCTCCGGCGTGCGGTACGACGTCGCCGCCGCCGCGATCGTCTCGCAGTTCCTCACCCTGGGCGCGGTGGCCGCAGGCGGCTCGGCGCCCAAGGACCTCAAGGTGCCCCTCACCGCCACCGACCTCGCCCCGCAGGTCGCCGCCGCCACCAAGGGCAGTGACTGCGTCAGCGTCATCCTCGGCACGCACTCCGACCTGTTCGTGAAGGCGTACGTGCAGTCCGGCGCGAAGACGAAGCTCGGCAGCGTGGTCGGCAACCTCACCCCAGAGCTTGCGGCGAGCACCGGCGGCAGCAGCAGCCCGCTGGAGGGCTCCGTGATCACCGGCTACTACCCGCCGGTCTCCGACGCGTCCTGGAAGAACTTCACCGACGCCGCCGGCGGCAACAAGGAGATCGACACCTCCAACGGCGCCAACGAGACCACCTGGGTCGCCTTCACCGTCTTCACCCAGGCCGTCAAGCAGCTGTCGGCGATCACCCCGAAGGCCCTGGTGCAGGAGCTGAACACCACCTCCGGCATCAGCACCGGCGGCCTCACCCCGCCGCTGACCTGGAGCGCGTCCACCGCCCTTCCGATCAAGGGCCTCAACCGCATCCACAACACCACCGCCACCGAGCTGGTCATCCGCGACGGCAAGATCGAGTGGGCGAAGTCCGGATCGACCTTCGTCGACGTCCGCAAGGACCTGACGGCCGCCTCAGCCGGCTGACCTGCCGGCCGAGTGACTTGAGGAGAACGTCCGTGCACGACACCGGACAGCCCCTGATCGAAGCCCGCGCCCTGTCCGCCGGATACGGCGCACGGCCCGTCGTCAGCGATCTCGACATCGAGGTCCGCCCCGGCGAGGTCGTCGCCCTCCTCGGACCCAACGGCGCCGGCAAGACCACGACACTCCGTGTCCTGTCGGGCGATCTGACCCCCATGGGCGGCGAGGTGCTGTGGCTGGGTACCAGCGGCCACGCACCGCTGCACCGGCGCGCCCGTGAGGGCCTCGCGTACGTCGGCGAGCGGGCCGTCTTCAGCCGCCTCGACACCGCCGACAACCTCCGGGTGGGCCGGGTGAGGGCCGAGCGGGCCCTCGCCCTCTTCCCCGAACTCGAAAAACGCATGAAGACCGGCGGCGGGATGCTGTCGGGCGGCGAGCAGCAGATGCTCTCGCTGGCCCGCGCGCTCAGCCGCGACCCGAAGCTGCTCCTCGCGGACGAACTCTCCCTCGGCCTCGCCCCCCTCGTGGTCGACCGCCTCCTGCGCGCGGTCCGGGAGGCGGCCGACCAGGGGCTCGGCGCCCTGCTGGTGGAGCAGCACGTGCGCAAGGTGCTCGACATCGCCGACCGTGTCTACGTCCTGAGCCGGGGCCGGGTCACCATGACCGGCACCCCGAAGGAACTGCGCGGACAGCTCGACGCGATCGAGTCCTCCTACCTCGCGAACCACCCGACCCCCTGACCCGATTGAGGTGATGCCCGTGCCCAGCGCACGCGAACAGATCCGGTCCCTCGCGGTGACCGGCGGCACCTTCGACCAACCCGCCGACGAACTGCGGGAGTTGCAGCTGGAAGCGGCGAGGGAGACCTTCGCCGCGCACCGCGAGCGCATCCCGCTGCTGCGCACCCGGGCCGAGGAGACCGGAGTGCGCGACATCGGCGGCTTCGAGGACCTCGTACCGCTGCTGTTCTCGCACACCAGCTACAAGTCGTACCCCGTCTCCTTCATCACCCAGGGCCGCTGGGACCGCCTGCTGCGCTGGTACTCGACCGTCTCCGTGGTCGAACCGGACGAGGTCGACGTGGCCGGCGTCCGCGACATCGACGAGTGGACCGACCGCGTCACGGCGGCCGGCCACCGCCCCTACATCACCAGCGGCACCTCCGGGAAGGTCTCCTTCCTCAACTGCGACACCAGCGACCTGGACTTCCTGCACGACATCCTGGAGAACCTCACCTGCTGGCCCGACCCCCTGCCGCCCAAGCCCACCCGCCGCGCCTATCTGCTCGCCCCCGCGAGCGGCCCGATGCGCTCCATCGACGGCTACCGCTGGCACGCGGAGGTCTTCGGCCGGCCGGGCGAGACCCGGCTGCTCACCGACGAACCACTGCGTGTCTCCGACCTGATGAGCAGCGCGCTGCTGCGCCGCCGCATGGCGGAGGGCACCGCGACCCCGCAGGAGATCAGCACCTTCGAGAACGTGTCGGCGGCCCGGGAACGGGACCTGGACGAGGCCGTGACCCGGATCGTCGACGACATCGCCGAGCACCGCGACGAACCGCTCCTCATCGCCGGGATGAACAACCAGCAGTTCACCCTGATCCAGGCGCTGCGGGCGCGCGGCGTCACCGACGGCAGCCTGCACCCCGACACCCTGGTCCTCAGCGGCGGCGGCAACAAGCTCCGCGCCCTGCCCGACGACTACCAGCAGCAGTTCGCCTCCTTCTACGAGGGTGTCCGGCGGGTCCGCAGCTACGGTATGACGGAGCTCCAGGGCTCCTGCCTCGCCTGCGAGGAGGGCCACTACCACCTGCCGCCGTGGGTGATCCCGCTGGTGCTCGACCAGCCGGGCGAGAAGCTGCTCAACACCGAACAGGCCGTCGTGGAGGGGCGGTTCGCGTTCCTCGACGTCTCCCTCGAAGGCCGCTGGGGCGGACTGATCAGCGGCGACCGGGTCTTCGTCGACTTCGCGCGGTGCCCCTGCGGCCGGCCCGGACCCGCGGTCCTGCCCGACATCCAGCGCTACGGCGACCTCGGCGGCGACGACAAGATCACCTGTGCCTCGACACTCGACACCTACGTACGAGGGATGATCCACGGATGACCGGCACGACACTCGACGGCGCCGTCGCCGTCGTCCACGTGATCCGCGGCGAGGTCGACGAGGGCCCGCACATCACCCACGGCCGGGGCGGCTTCACCGCACCCGCCCTCGACCTGGACGGTCTGGTCTGGCCGCGCCCCGAGCCCGGCCCCGCCTTCCATGTGCCCACGGCGGAGATCGTCGACCTGCTGGTGGCCACCGGCGAGGCGCTCAAGGCGGACCGCGGCGGTCTGCTCGCCGAGGCGCTGGAGCGCATGACCCCGCTCAGCTCGCTCCCCGCGGAGGTCCTCGAACGCGCCTACGCCGCCCTCTGGCGCAGCTTCCAACGGCCTTCCCTGCACGCCCAGATCGACCACGAACTCGGTGGCGCGGAGACGCTCGACGGCTGGCGCGAGGTACGGCTGCCCGACGGCCGGATCGCCGCCACCCGCGCCCACCCGCCGCGCCTGGTGCACATCATCGCCGGCAACGCGCCCGGTGTCGCCGCGATGTCCGTCGTGCGCGGCGCCCTCACCAAGGGCGTCAACCTGCTGAAACTGCCCTCGAACGACCTGTTCACCGCGACCGCGATCCTGCGCACCATGGCATCGGTGGCCCCCGGGCACCCCGTGGTGCGCTCGTTCTCCGCCGTGTACTGGCGCGGCGGCGACGAGAGCGTGGAGAGCGTGCTCTTCCGCCCGCAGTTCTTCGACAAGCTGGTCGCCTGGGGCGGCGAGTCCACCATCCGAGGCGCCCTGAAGTACGTGGGCCCCGGCTTCGAGCTGGTCTCCTTCGACCCCAAGACGTCCATCTCGATGATCGGCCGCGAGGCCTTCGACTCCGAGGAGTCCCTGGCCCGGGCCGCCGAGGCGGGCGCGGCCGACGCCGCGTTCTTCAACCAGCAGGCGTGCGTGGCCAGCCGCTTCCAGTTCGTCGAGGGCACCGAGGAGGAGGCCGACCGCTACGCCGCGCTGCTGTGCGAACGCCTCGGCGTGGCACGGGAGTTCAACTCGGCGGGCGGGCCGCGGGTACCGGCCGAACTCCGCGAGGAGATCGACGTACTGCGGTCCATGGAGCCCGACTACCGGGTGTGGGGCGGCTACGACGGCCACGGTCTGGTCGTCCGGTCTCCCGAACCGGTGGACTTCCACCCGGACGGCAAGATCGTCAACGTGGTGCCGGTGGCGGCCCTCTCCGACGCCGTCACCCACGCCGGAGTCGCCACCCAGACCGTCGGTGTGTACCCGGACGCCCGCAAGGCGGAGCTGCGCGACGCCCTCGCCTGCGCCGGGGTGCAGCGCGTGGTGTCGATCGGCAAGGCCGGAGGCATGCCACCGGGCCTCTCGCACGACGGGTTCCACCCGCTGCGGCGGCTCATGCGCTGGGTGAACGACGAGTGACCTCCGTCAGATAGCCCCGCAGCATCACCTTCGCCTCGTCCAGCAGGGCCGCGTCGCCGTCCGGGGCCCGGCGGAAGGCCTCCTGGGCGAGGGCGTCGGCCGCGAGCATCGCGGCGTGGCAGGCACGGGCGAGCGCCTCGTCGTCGCGGGCCATCCCGAGTGCCAGCAGCACCCGGCGGATCCCGTCGGACATCCGCCGTTTGTGCTCGCGGTCGGCGGCCCGGGTCCGCTCGGTCAGGCCGCTGCCGAACCACAGGGCACGAAAGCCGTGTTCGGTGCGGTAGACCGCCGCGAACGCGTCGACCAGGACCCCGACCGGGTCCGCCCAGCGGTCCTGCGCGGCGGCCAGGACCAGGTCGTCCATCGCGGATTCCAGGCGCTCGAAATACCCGGCGGCCAGCGCGTCGATGATCGCGTTCCGGTCGGGCAGGTACTGGTACAGCGAGCCGACCGACACCTTCGCCTCGGCCGCCACCCGCGTCGTCGTCAGCGCCTCGACACCTTCGTCCACCAGGATGCGCTCGGCCGCCCGCAGCACCAGTGCGAGGCGTGCTCTGCTGCGGGCCTGGCTGGGGGTACGGCGCAGCACGAAATCGTCTCCGAACGTGAACGTGACTTTGTTTCAGGTTTACGCTACCTTCGCGCCCATGACCGCCTCAAGCCCGTCGCTGAGCCAGGCGCGGACCGCCGTCGCGGACGCATGCCGGCGCCTGGGGGCCGAAGGCCTCCTCATCGGCACCGCAGGGAACGTGAGCCTCCGTGTCGAGGACCGGGTCGCCATCACCGCGACCGGGGCGGTCCTCGCCCAACTCACCCCGTACCAGGTGACGGTGGTGGACCTCGACGGGAAGATCGTCGACGGGACGCTTCAACCCACGTCCGAACTCGACCTGCATCTCGGCGTCTACCGCCGCTACGGCACCGGCGCGGTCGTCCACACCCACGCCCCGCTGGCCACGGCCGTGGGCCTGGTGTTGGACGAACTCCCGTGCATCCACTACCAGTTGCTCGCCCTCGGCGGCACGGTACGGGTCGCGCCGTACGCCACCTTCGGCACCCCCGAACTCGCCGAGTCGGTGCTCACCGCGCTCGACGGGCGCGGCGCCGCCCTGATGGCCAACCACGGCGCGGTCACCCACGCGACGACCCTCGACAAGGCCGTCGAGAACGCCCTGCTCCTCGAATGGGCCTGCGGCGTCTACCAGCACGCCGCCGTCATGGGCCGCCCCCGCGCCCTCGACGAACAGCAGCAACTCGCGGTGATCGAGGCCGCCATCGCCCGTGACTACGGCACCACCCACCCCGTACCACCCGCGCAGGAGGGAACCCGATGAAGGTCTTCACGATGGGCGTGCATGTGCTGGACGTCCTGGTGCGGCCCGTGGAGGCCATACCCGAGGGCCAGGGCGCCACGCTGGTCGAGGACATCCGCATGACCGCCGCCGGCACCGCGGGCGGCACCGCCCTCACCCTCGCCAAGCTCGGCGCGCAGGTCCGCAGCGCCGGCGCCGTCGGCTCCGACCCGACCGGCGACATGCTCGTGCAGCTGCTGAACAAGGCGGGCATCGACACCGAGTTCCTCGTGCGCCGCGCCAGCGCCGCCACCTCCGCGAGCGTCCTGCCCATCCGCCCCAACGGCGACCGCCCCTCGCTGCACCTGCTCGGCGCCAACATCACCTACGGCCTCGACGACGTCCCCTGGGGGGCCCTCGCCGACGCCACCCATCTGCACCTCGGCGGCCCCGAGCTGATCGGCGTCGACGTCGCGACGCGCATCCTGTCGTACGCGAAGGAACACGGCGTCGTCACCTCCGTCGACCTGCTCGCACCGGGTGTCCTCGGCAGCTTCGAGCAGATCGAGGCGGCCCTGCCCTACGTCGACCACTTCCTGCCCAACGAGGACCAGATCCTCGGCTTCACCGGCGAGACCGACCTGCTGACGGGGGCCCGCAAGCTGCTCAGTGCCGGCGTGGGCGTCGTCGCGGTCACCCGCGGCGGCGACGGCGCGCTCGTGGTGACCGCCGACGGCGCGGAACCGGTGCCCGCCTTCGTCGTGGACGTCGTCGACACCACCGGCTGCGGCGACGCGTTCTCGGCGGGCTATCTGCGGGGGATCGGCCTGGGCCGTGCGCCGGGCGACGCCGCCGTCCTCGGCAGCGCCGCCGCGGCACTCGTCGCCCAGGGCCTCGGCAGCGACCACGGCGACTTCGACCTGACGGCCGCCGACACGTTCGCGGCGACGGCCAAGTCCCACGCCTGACCCGGCCCGGCTGGGACTCGGGGGCCCTTCTCGTCGGGCGTCGAACCTGCGCACCTCGTTGCGGATGCGCGGTGCGGCGGCAAGCCCGAGCGCGGCGTCCACCACGACGTTCCCTTCGGCCGGCGTCGGTCCGTCCGTGACGCGGCGGAGCCCCGGGGCGGCGTACCCGGTGCCGTCCGAGACCCCGCTGGGTGGGCGGGCCGCCGCGGGTCCCGGGCCTGCGGCCGCAGGCCCGAGAGGACGGGGCCCAGCCCGTCGGGCGACTCGTGCCGCAGGTCCTGGAACGGCCGGCCCTCGGCCCGCCGGGCCCCGCCGCCCGGCGTCCCGGACGTGACGCAGCCCCCGTAGGGGAATCCCCACGGGGGCTGCGGCGGTGTGCCTCGGCGGTGTGCCTCGGCGGTGTGCCTCGTCCGTGTCAGGTCATGCCTTGCTGTGCGCCCTGGAACCGGAGGCCGTCGCGCGGGTCGTCGCCCTGCGGGCCGTGCCCGCCTTCTTGGCCGGTGCCGTCGGCTCCGCCTCCGCGGGTTCCTCGGCAGGCGCCCCGCCCGTGATTCCGCCCAGGCAGAACGCCCACACCTCGTCCGAGGAGATCGGCGAGGGGTGCGCGCCGACCGGCGCCGAGGGCGCCCGGGCCGTGAACATCGCCGTCTGCATGATCAGCGAGGCGGTGCGGCGCGGCTTGGGCGCGACGGCCTGGCCCGCAGCGACGGCCTCCTCGACCAGCTCGGTGAAGAAGCCGAGCAGCGGCAGATGCGCGGTGGCCACCTGGTCGGGATGGCTGACGAGAAGCTGGATGGCGAAGTCGGTGAACAGCGGGGACTGCGCACCGGGCTTGGGCTCGGAGGAGTGGAAGAGCAGGTCGACCGCGATCCGGAGCCGCTCCAGCGGGTCGCGGCCGGTCGCCGCGGACTCGCGGATCTCGACGGCCGACCGGGACAGCGCGTCCTCGAAGAGCGCGAGCAGCAGCTCGTGCTTGCCGTCGAAGTGCTGGTAGAAGCTGCGCAGCGACTGACGGGAACGCTCCACGACCTCCTGCACGGTGAAGTCGGTGGTGCCCTTGTCGGCGATCAGCTCCTGGGCGGCGTCGAGGAAACGCTGCACGCGCTGCTCCGCGCGGGCCTTCGCGGCGCGCGTGGAGCGCTCGACGGCTCGCTGCCGCCAGGCGGGCTCGGGTGTCTCGACCGGGTCTGTGGGGACGGCACTCATGGGTAGAACGGTACTCCACGTATGTGAAAAGAGAGGGCACGCCCCCTACCGAATTGCACTGCCTCGGAAACAAGACTCTTACTTCCCAACAGCGAGAATGATATTCTCACCCATCGGTACGGCGAGGTCGGTACGGCGAGAGGGCGGAGGCCGGGCGTGGAGTTCGAACTCGACGACGATCAGCGGCTGCTGCGCCGCACGGTGCGCGAGACGGTCGCCAAGGTGCGCGGCCGTCCCGAGGACCAGCAGTGGGACACCTATCTGCGGCTCGGCTGGCTGGAGGCGCCTCCGCTGGAACTCACCATCGTCCTGGAGGAGTTGGGCTACGTGGCCGACCCGACCCCGTTCCTGGCCACCGCCACCTGGTTCGCCCCGCTGGCCGGCCGCCTCCCCGAGGGCAGCGGCACCGCGGTCTTCGACGGCGTCGGCCGCCACGTCCTCGACGCCGACCGCGCCGACGAGGTCGCCCTGCTCACGCCCGACGGCGTCACCGTCGTACGCGGCGCCGACCTCGCGGCCGAACGGATCCCCGTCCTCGACCCCAACCTCCACGTGGCCCGCGTCGAAGCGGGCCGACTCCTCGCGGGCGTCCCCGACCTGGCGCTCACCGGACTCGCCGCCACCGCCGTCGGTGCCTGCCGCCGCATCCTCGACCTCGTCCTGACCCATGTGAGGCAGCGGGCGCAGTTCGGCCGGCCGCTCGGCTCGTTCCAGGCCGTCAAGCACAAGGCCGCCGACATGCACGTGGCGATCGAACGGGCCCGGGCGCTCACCCACTTCGCCGCCCTGACGATCGCCGAGGACGACCCGCGCCGCACCCGCGCCGCGCACATGGCCAAGGCGGCGGCGGGGGAGTGCCAGCGGCTGGTCTTCCGGCACGGGCTCCAGCTCTTCGGCGCGATGGGCTTCACCTGGGAGAACGAACTCCAGTACCACCTGAAGCGGGCCCAGGCCTGCGATCTCCTCCTCGGCACCGCGTCCGCCCACCGGAAGGCGCTGGTCGCATGATGAAACTGGCCGACGACCCCCAAGTGGCCGCGTTCCACGCCGAGTTCGCCGCCTTCCTGGACGCCCGTCTGCCCGCCGAGGCCGAGGCGCAGGAGCGCTCCCGCTCCAGCGCCGACATCCCCGACTGGGCCCGCCGCTGGCAGCGCGCCCTCTTCGACCACGGCTGGCTGCTCCCCGGCCAGCCACCCGAGTACGGCGGCCGGAACGCGACCCTCCCCCAACAGCTCGCCCATCTGGAGGAGTTGGCCCACCGCCGGATCTACCACAGCTTCAACCCGCAGGGCCTCGGCATCATCGCCGCGTCCCTGCTCACCTTCGGCACCGAGCAGCAGAAGTCCCGCTGGGCGGTGCCGATCCTGCGCGCCGAGGTCACCGCAGCGCTCGGCATGAGCGAGCCGGAGGCCGGCTCCGACCTCGCCTCCCTGCGCACCAGGGCGGCGCTCCAGGGCGATGCCTTCGTCGTCAACGGGCAGAAGATCTGGACCTCCGGCGCGCACGACGCCGACGTCCTGCTGGCCTTCGTCCGCACCGACCCCGACGCCCCCAGGCACCAGGGCATCAGCGCCCTGCTGATCCCGACGGACACCGAGGGTGTCGTCCGCCGCCCCTTCGGGTCGATCGCCGCCGAGGACGACCTCGACTTCAACGAGGTGTTCCTCACCGACGTCCGCGTGCCCCGAGAGAACCTCGTCGGCCCCCTCAACGGCGGCTGGCGGGTCGCGGGCGGCTCCCTCGGCCACGAACGCACCCTGCTCTGGCTGTCGTACGCCGAACGCCTCGAGGACCTGATGCGCGACGCGGCCGGCACGGGCGGCGACCAGGAGTGGTACGCCACGCTGGAGATGGACCTCCAGGCGCTGCGCCTGCTCGGCTACCGCGGGCTCGGCCCGGACCGCGACCCCGCCGAGATCTCCGTACTGAAACTGCTGGGCTCCGAGGCCGTGCAGTCGGCCTCCCTGTACGCCCTGGAGGCCGCGGGGGCCGACGGGCTGCCGCACCCGGCACCGACCGGCCCCCACCACCACATGAACAACGAGAACTTCGTGTCCAGTTGGTTCGAGCGGTACGCGCGCAGTTTCGCCGGCACCATCGCCGGCGGCACCAGCGAGATCCAGCGCAACATCATCGCCGAGCGCGTCCTCGGCCTGCCCCGCTGACCACCCCTGAGGAGCCAGCCGTATGGACCGGATTCTGTACGAGGCCGAGGACGGCATCGCGACCATCGCCCTGAACCGCCCCGAGGCCGCCAACGCCCAGACCATGGCCCTCCTCGACGACCTCGACGCGGCCCTCACCCGCGCCGCCCGCGACGAGGACGTCCGCGTGGTGGTGCTGCGCGCCAACGGCCGCCACTTCTCCGCCGGGCACGACCTCAAGGACCGCTGGCCGGGGCCCGGCGAGATCACCCTGGAGTGGATCTACGACGCCGAGACGCGCCGCTATCTGGAGTACGCGCTGAAGTGGCGCAACCTGCCCAAGCCCACCATCGCCGCCGTCCAGGGCAAGTGCATCGCCGCCGGGCTGATGCTCTGCTGGCCCTGCGACCTGATCGTCGCCGCCGAGAACGCCGAGTTCTCCGACCCGGTGGTGCACATGGGCATCGGCGGCGTCGAATACCACGGCCACACCTGGGAGTTGGGCCCGCGCAAGGCCAAGGAGATCCTCTTCACCGGCCGCCCGCTCACCGCCCGCGAGGCCGAACAGACCGGCATGGTCAACAAGGTCGTCCCGCTCGGTGAACTCGACACCGCGACCCGTGAGTTGGCCGAACGCATCGCCCGCATGCCCCCCTTCGGCCTCCGCCAGGCCAAACGGGCCGTCAACCAGACCCTCGACGTCCAGGGCTTCTACGCCGCCCTCCAGTCCGTCTTCGACATCCACCAGACCGGCCACGGCAACGCCCTGAGCGTCTCCGGCTACCCCATCCTGACCAGGCTCGCCGATATGAAGGAGCACGTCGGGAAGGCCTGACCCGACCGGAAGGGCCGGGTCAGGCGGTCCGCGTGCCGGTCAGCCGGCCGGGGTCAGCCGCCAGAGAGACGTGATCTCGGCACCGCGTGCGGCGTGGAGCGGATCGTCGGGGTCCTGAGCCCGTGGGTGCGTGGGCCTGGTGCCGATCCTGTCCACGACCCGGAGGTCCGCCGCCCGGACGGCGGCGAGCAGTTGACCACGGGTCCTGAGACCGAGGTGCTCCGCCAGGTCCGACAGGACGAGCCACCCCTCGCCGCCCGGTCGGAGATGGGCGGCCAGACCGGTGAGGAAGCCGTCGAGCATGGCGCCGTCCGGGTCGTAGACGCCCTGCTCGACGGGGCCGGTGGGGCGGGCCGGGAGCCAGGGCGGGTTGCAGACGACGAGGTCGGCACGGCCCTCGGGGAACAGACAGGGGCCCACCACGTCGATCCGGCCGCTCGGTGCCAGCCGTCGGACGTTCTCCCGGGCGCAGGCCAGGGCGCGTGGGCTGATGTCGGTGGCCACGACATGGCCGACTCCCCGGCGGGCGAGCACGGCGGCGAGGACACCGGTTCCGGTGCCGAGGTCGAACGCGGTACGGGGAACCGGTCGTAGCGGAGTGCGCGCGACCAGGTCGACGTACTCGCCCCTCACCGGTGCGAACACTCCGTAGTGGGGGTGGACGCGGGCGCCGAGCGCCGGCACGTCGACCCCCTTCAGACGCCACTGATGGGCGCCGATCACTCCGAGCAGCTCCCGGAGCGAGACCACCACGGGTCCCCTCGGCGGACCGTATGCCTCCAGGCACGCCTGGCGGACATCGGGCGCCCTGCGCAACGCCAGGGTGTAGTCGTCGCCCAGCAGCACCAACAACCTGCCGAGCACGCCGGCGCGCTGGCCTTTGGCGCGTCGATGCAGGTGGAACGCGTCACTGGGGGAGGTGCCGGCCCTGCGTGGCCCGCGGTCGACGCGACGGCCCATCGCCCCCAGCAGTTGGCGGGCGTTGTGGAAGTCGCCGCCCAGCCAGAGCAGGGCGGTTCCCCCGGCGGCATGACGGCAGGCCTGGTCGGCCCTCATCCGGTCGTCGGCGAGGACGACTCGTCGGGGAAGGGGGGTGCTGTTCTCGGAATGCCAGCGGGCGGACTGGTGGGTGTGGCCTTCTGTCCAGTGGATCGTGGACACCACGTACTCCTCGTGGTCGAACGTGCGGTGGGCACGAAGAGCACTTCGACGAGGAGAGGAGCGGAGACAGGTGGTCGCTACCGCTCCCGCGTCGAAGCGCGGGAGCGGAGGTCCCAGACAACCATGCCCAGCATCACGGTCGGCCCTTTCGGAGGAGAGGCCGAGAATTATAGGTGTACGACGGCCTCACCCATCCCCCCGTCGTCCATCCCGGCGTCCGGCTCCACCCCGAAGGTGTTGTACGCCATCGCCTGCATCGCGTACGCGCCGACGGTGAACACGAGCTCCATCAGCTGGCGTTCGTCCAGTTCCTCTCCCAGCTCCGCGTAGGTCTCGTCGCGGAGCGTGGAGGTGGTCTCCAGTTCGTCCACGGCACGGTTGAGGAGGGTGTCGCTGCCCTCGCGCACGCCTGCCAACTCCTCCTCCGTCACCCCTGCCTGACGTGCCATCAGTACATGGTGGGCCCACTCGTAGCGGCAGCGGCGCCGCCAGGCGACCCGTAGGACCGTCAGCTCACGCATCCGCGCGGGCAGCGAACCGCGGTACACCAGTTGGGTGCTGAAGGTCAGGAACGCCTGCGCCAGACGAGGGTGGTTGAGGAGGAGGCCGAGCGCGTTGGACGGCGGTACGGTGCGCCCGCCCGTCAGGGGGTGCAGGACGTCGGCGTCCCACTCCTCGTAGGGGATCGGAGGCACCCGCGTCATGTGTTGCGGCCCCCGTTCACCCCGAGGATCTGGCCGGTGATGTAGCCGGCCTCCTCGCTCACCAGGAAGGAGCAGGCCGCGGCGATGTCCTCGGGGCGCCCCACCCGCCGGACCGGGGTGCGGGCGATGTGGTCCTCGACGGTGCCGCCGAGCTGCTCCCTGCTCTCGGCGCTGCGCAGCATCGGCGTGTCGACGAACCCCGGCGGGATCGCGTTGACGGTGATGCCCCGCGGACCGAGCTCCAGGGCGAGGGACTTGGTGAGCCCGTTCACCGCGGACTTGGCGGCGACGTAGTGGGCCATGAACGGCTGGCCGGAGTGCGTGCTGCTGGAGGAGATGTTGACGATCCGGCCCCAGCGGGCCTCCCACATGTCCGGCAGCGCCGACTGCACACAGTGGAAGACGCCGTTGAGGTTGATGTCGACGACCCGCTGCCAGTCCGCGAAGGACAGGCTGCCGAAGCGGGTGAAGCCGTCCTTGCCTGCCGCGTTCACCAGTACCGACACCGGCCCCAGGCGCTCGCGCACCGCGTCCATCGCCTTGTCCACCTGCGCCCGGTCGGTGACGTCGACCGTGAGGCCGTGGCCCTCCTCGGCGGGCGCGATGTCGAGGACGGCGACCTTCATGCCGTCGGCGGCGAGGCGCCGCGCGATGGCCCGGCCGATACCGGAGGCGCCGCCGGTGACCACGGCGGTCCGGCCGGCGCCGCCGCCGCTGGGGGCGGTCATCCGAAGGCCTCGTCGCCGACGACGGTCGTTCGGTGCAGCAGCCGTTCGGAGCTGTCGTCGTACGGCAGCGCCCGGTGCAGGACCCCGGTGTTGTCCCAGATCACCAGGTCGCCCAGCGACCAGTCGTGGGTGTACCGGAACCGCTCCTGGGTGGTCCAGTCGAGGAGTTCGTCGAGTACGGCGCGGCTCTCCTCGGGATCCATGCCGACCACGTGGTCGGCGGTCGTACCGGTGACCAGCGAGCGGCGGCCGTCGCGGCGGCGCCACACCAGGGCCACCTCATGGGTGGGCTGGGTGCGCCAGGCCGCCAGTTCCTCGTCCGTGGGGTCCGGGGTCACCAGCCGCTGGGAAGCCTCGAAGCTGTGCACCACGCGCAGGTTCTCGTACCGCTCGCGGTCCTTCTCCGGCAGGTTCTCGTAGGCGGCGTACGTGGTGGCGAACTCGGTTCCGCCGCCCACCGTGGCGACATGACGCGCCGTCAGCGTGGTCGCCTTGACGGGCACGTCGTCGCTGGTGCCGTCCAGGTGCCAGAAGAAGGCGCCCCTGAGGTACTTGGCGCTGCTGCTCTTCTCCGGGTTGATCGAGATCGGGAAGATCTCCTGGCCGCGCAGCGCGACCACCTCGCCGAGCCGCCGGCTGAACGCCAGCTGCTGCTCGTCGTCGAGGTGCAGCCCGCGGACGAGGAGCACCCCCCGCCACTTGAGGGCTTCGGCGGCGCGCTCGACGAAGGCGTCGTCGAGGGGATCGGTCACGCCGGTGAACTCCACCCCGAGCGACGGGCTCAGGGCCTTCGAGTCGATCATGGAAACACCCCTTCCATACGGGAGAACCATATTCTCACCATGGCCTGGGGTGGAAGTGGAGAGCATCAGATTCTCCTGTCCGGATTATTGATTCACGCAAATGGAGAATGTAGTTTCCGCATCGGGGGCGAGCGACCGAACTAGGAGGGCTGGGATGCGGTTCAAGGACAAGGTGGCGATCGTCACCGGGGCCGGACAGGGCATCGGCGAGGGGTACGCCAGGGCGCTGGCCGCCGAGGGGGCGCGGGTCGTCGTCGCCGAGCTGAACGAGGAGCAGGGGCAGCGGGTCGCCAAGGAGATCGGCGACGCCCTCTTCGTGAAGGTCGACGTCGCCGACCCGGCCTCGGCACAGGAACTCGCCGACACCGTCGTCCGGGAGTTCGGACGCATCGACTACCTGGTGAACAACGCCGCCATCTTCCACGGCATGCGACGCGAGGGCATCGTCACCGTCGACTACGACTACCTCGACCGGTTCCTCAAGGTGAACCTCCTCGGCGCGCTCCATGTGACCCGCGCCGTCCTGCCGCACCTCGAGGAGGGCGCGGCCATCGTCAACCAGTCCTCCACCGCCGCCTATCAGCCCACCGGCTTCTACGGCCTCGCCAAGGCCGGCATCAACCACCTCACGGTCTCCCTCGCCGCCGAACTCGGCGGACGCGGCATCCGGGTCAACGCCATCGCGCCCGGGCCCACGGACACCGAGGCCACCCGCAGCATCGTCCCGGAGGAGTACCGCGGCGCGATGGTGCAGTCCCTCGCCCTCAAGCGCATGGGCACCCCCGCCGACCAGGCGGGCGCCGTGCTCTTCCTGCTCTCCGACGACGCGAGCTGGCTCACCGGACAGATCCTCGCCGTGGACGGCGGACAGGTGGTACGGCTGTGAGCGCCCTCATCGTGAAGTCCCAGCTGATCGACGGCAAACTGGTCGCCGCGGAGAGCACGTTCCCCTCCCACAACCCCGCCACCGGCGAACTGCTCGGCCACGCCCCGGACGCCGGCCAGGCCGACGCCGAGACCGCCGTCGCCGCCGCCCGCCGCGCCTTCGACACCACCGACTGGTCCACCGACACGGAACTCCGGGTGCGCTGTCTGCGCCAGTTGAAGCAGGCCCTCGACGAACACCGCGAGGAACTCCGCGAGTTGACGATCGCCGAGGTCGGCGCCCCGCTCCAGCTCACCCACGGCCCCCAACTGGACGAGCCGATCGGCCTGGTGGGGTTCTACGCCGACCTGCTGGAGAAGTACGAGTTCACCGAGGACCTCGGCGAGGTCGCGTCACGCGGCCAGCGCCACCACCGCTGGGTGGAGAAGGAGGCGGCCGGGGTCGTCGCCGCGATCCTGCCGTACAACTACCCCAACCAGCTCGCCCTCGCCAAGCTCGCCCCCGCGCTCGCCGCCGGCTGCACCGTCGTACTCAAAGGCGCACCGCAGAACCCCCTCATCACCCTGGCGCTCGGCGAACTGATCGCCGAGCACACCGACATACCGCCGGGCGTGGTCAACGTGCTCAGCTCCTCGCGCGCCGAGGTCGGCGAACTCCTCACCACCCACCCGGAGGTGGACGCGGTCACCTTCACCGGGTCGACCCCCGTCGGCCGCCGGATCATGGCCGCCGCGGCCGACACCGTGAAGCGGGTCTTCCTGGAACTGGGCGGCAAGTCCGCGATGATCGTCTTCGAGGACGCGGACTTCCCGAAGGCGGCCATGTTCGCCGCGTTCACCATCTGCTCCCACTCCGGCCAGGGCTGCGCGCTCACCTCCCGCCTCCTCGTCCCGCGCGCCCACCACGACGAGATCGTGCGGCTCGTCGCGGCCGGCCTGGAGCGCGTCAGGGTCGGCGACCCCACCGACCCGAAGACCGCCATGGGCCCGCTCATCAGCGAAGAGCAGCGCGACAAGGTCGACGGCATGGTCCAGCGGGCGGTCTCCGACGGAGCGACCCTCGTGCGTGGCGGCCGGCGCATCGATCCCGGCTGGTTCTACGAGCCGACCCTCCTCGCGAACGTCGACCCCGACAGCGAGATCGCCCAGGAGGAGGTCTTCGGACCGGTCCTCGCGGTGATCCCCTTCGACGACGAGGAGGACGCCGTCCGCATCGCCAACAACTCCAGGTACGGACTCTCCGGCGCCGTGCACAGCGCCGACGAGGAGCGCGCGCTCCGGGTCGCCCGCCGGATCCGCACCGGCACCTTCTCCATCAACGGCGGCAACTACTTCGCCCCCGACGTGCCGTTCGGCGGCTACAAGCAGTCCGGCGTCGGCCGGGAGAGCGGCCGGGCCGGGTTCGAGGAGTTCCTGGAGGAGAAGTCGTTCGCGCGGGTGGTCGTATGAGGCCGCTGGAGGGCATCCGCGTGCTGGAGGTGGCGATGTACGGCTTCGTGCCCTCCGCCGGCGCCGTGCTCGCCGACTGGGGCGCGGACGTCGTCAAGGTCGAGCACGCCGTCACCGGCGACCCGCAGCGCGGACTGCGCCAGACCGGCACCTTCAAGGTCGAGGGCGACCCCAACCCCAACGTCGCCCACGCCAACCGGGGCAAGCGCTCCATCGGCCTCGACATGGCGACCCCCGACGGCCGCGAGGTGCTCCACCAACTGGTCAGGGAGGCGGACGTCTTCCTCACCAGCTTCATGCCCGCCTCCCGCGCCCGCCTCGCCATCGACGTCGACGACATCCGCGCCGTCAACCCGCGGATCGTCTACGCCCGCGGCAGCGCCCTCGGCCCGCGCGGCCCCGAGTCCGACAAGGGCGGCTACGACATGACCGCCTTCTGGGCCCGCGCCGGCACGGCCGTCACCGTCACCCCGGCCGGCACCGAGGGCCTGATCAGCCCGCCCGGACCGGCCTACGGCGACACGGTCTCCGGCACCAACCTCGCGGGCGGCGTCGCGGCGGCCCTGCTGCGCCGCGAGCGCACCGGCGAGGCCCCGGTCGTCGACGTGTCCCTGCTCGGCAGCGGCGTATGGGCGCTCGGCCACTCCATCGCCCTGTCCATGCACCTCGACCGGGCCTGGGAGGGCGTGACCCCCTCCGCCCACGGCTCGCCCACCAACCCCCTCTCCGGCCTCTACCGCACCGCCGACGACCGCTATCTCTCCTTCGTCATGCTCCAGCCGGCGAGGTTCTGGTCGAACGTCTGCCACTGCCTCGGCCGCCCCGAACTCGCCGACGATCCCCGCTTCGCCACCGCCGAGTCCATCGCGGCGCACACCGACGACGCGGTGAAGATCCTCCGCGAGGTCGTCGCGACCCGCACCCTCGCCGAGTGGGCGAAGGACCTGGCCGCCCTCGACGGCCCCTGGGCCCCGGTCCAGGACACCCTCCAGGCCGCCGCCGACGCGCAGGTGCGCGCCAACGGCTACATCGGACGGGCCGGTGACCTCGAACTCGTCGCCAGCCCCGTCCAGTTCGACGTCGAGGACACCCGCCTCGGCCCCGCCCCCGAGTTCGCCGCGCAGACGGAGGAGATCCTCTCCGAGCTCGGCCACGACTGGGACCGCATCCTCGCGCTCAAGGCGAGCGGCGCGGTCACCTGACCCGTTTTCTGAGTCACCTCTCTCGGACGACGGCGTCCGAGCTCCCCGAGGAGGCACCTTGCGCAGGCTGCTGATCGGCTCGGTCACCGTGCTCGCGGTGATGCTGGCCGGCTGTTCCACCAGATCCGACGACGACTCGAACACCGGCGCCGGGCAGACGACCCCGGCCGCCGGCGCCTCCACGGCGTCGGCCGACCTCGGCACCCTCAAGAACGTGTGCGGTGCAGGCACCGCCAAGTCCTCGACCGTGCAGGGCGTCACCGACAAGAGCATCCAGGTCGGCGTCATGTCCGACGTCGGCTTCACCAAGAAGTCCGAATTCGTGGACGCCGCCAAGGTGTTCACCGAGTGGTGCAACGACGCGGGCGGCATCAACGGGCGGAAGATCGAGCCCGTGACCCGCGACACCAAGCTGATGGAGGTCCGCCAGCGCGTGCTGGAGGCCTGCAAGTCCGACTTCGCGCTGGTCGGCGGCGGCGCCGCGCTGGACAACCTGGGCGTGCAGGACCGGCTGAAGTGCCTGCTGCCCAACTTCCCCGGCCAGTCCAGCCAGATCGGCGCCATCGGCTCCGACCTCCAGGTGGTCGCCGCGCAGCCGACCGCGGGCTACTTCTCGTACGCCGGCTACTTCACCTGGCTGCTCAAGGAGAAGTACCCCGCCTCCGCGCAGAAGGTCGGCGTCATCGCCGGCGACGTCCCCGTCACCAAGGTGATCTCCGCCCAGTTCAAGGAGGCCATCCCGGCCCTCGGCGGCAAGGTCTCCTACTCCGACCTCTACCCGGCGGCCGGCGTCTCCGACTGGACCCCGTACGCCCAGTCCATCAAGAGCAGGGGCGTCAAGGGCCTCGTGTTCCTGGGGGACTTCGCGAGTCTCGCCAAGCTGGAGCAGGCCCTCACCAACATCGGCTACACCCCCGACTGGATCGACGCCAACAGCAACGCCTACGGCCCCGCCTTCCAGCAACTCGCGGGGGCGGCCCTGGCCAAGCAGCACAACTACGCCGAACTCTTCGCCACCGCACCGCTGGAGAGCGCCGCTGAGAACCCGGCCACCCAGCAGGTGATCGACCTGTTCAAGAAGTACGCGCCCGACAAGCAGATCACCTACCCGGTGCTGCGCGCCTTCTCCGCCTGGCTGCTGTTCGCGACCTCGGCCCGTGACTGCGCCGAACTCACCCGCAAGTGCGTCTACGACAACGCCCTCAAGCAGACCGCGTGGACCGCCGGCGGCCTCCAGGCCCCCTTCGACCTGTCCTCGAAGGTGCCGACCAAGTGCTACTCCGTCGTCGAGGCGACCACCAAGGGCTGGCAGCCGGCCGACTTCGACCCCGACCAGGGCGCCTACCGCTGCGACGCCCCCGTCTACAAGTACAAGGGGAACTACGGCGAGCCCGCCACCCTGGCCTCCGTCGGCAAGTCCCTGTCCGACCTCACCTGAACGGGAGTTGAGTGACGTGAAGGTCCGCGTCGACGCCGAGCGCTGCCAGGGCCACACCCTGTGCTTCATGCGCGCCCCGGACGTCTTCGAGCTCAGCGAGATCGACGGCCACTCCTCGCCCCTGGTCGAAGAGGTCCCCGAGGACCAGGAGAACCGGGTCGTCGAAGCCGTCCGGTCCTGCCCCGAACGGGCGATCAGCGTCTTCTGAGCACCGGCACTTCGGAAGGAGGCACACCACATGACCGATGACGACGAGGCCCGCAAACAGCCCCGGGTCCACTTCGACCGGCACGCCCCCGAGTACCGCGACGAGTTCGAGGAGCAGACCCGCGCCTTCCACGCGGGCTGCCCGCTCGCCTGGTCCGACACCTACGGCGGACACTGGGTGGCCGCGGGCAACCGTGAACTGCTCGCCCTCGCCAGGGAACAGGACAAGCTCTCCAACGACCACGACGTGCACGGCGAGCGCCGCGGCTACCAGGGCATCAGCATCCCCGCGCCGAAACGCGGCCGGGGCATCCGCGGCGGCTTCCTGGAGATGGACCCGCCCGAGCAGCGCACCTACCGGGGCGCCCTCAACCCCTACCTCTCCCCGGCGGCGATCGCCCGCTGGATCCCCTTCATCGACGAGGTGGCCCGCGCCTGCCTCGACGAGCGGATCGAGTCCGGCCGCATCGACTTCGTCGACGACCTCGCCAACATCGTCCCGGCCGTCTTCACCCTCGCCATGATGGGCATCCCGCTCAAGAAGTGGGAGCTGTACAACGAACCCGCCCACGCCGGCGTCTACACCCCGCCGAGCTCGCCGGAGATGGCCCGGGTGATCGAGGCCCACAAGGCCATGATCAAGGACATCGGCGCGACCCTCCACGAGGTGCGGGCCGACCCGCGCCCCGGTCTCGCCGACGCCCTCGCCCGCATGGAGATCGACGGCGAACCACCCTCCGACGGCGACCTCGTGGGCGCCCTCGCCCTCCTCATCGGCGGCGGCTTCGACACCACCACCGCGCTCACCGCGCACGCCCTGGAATGGCTCTCCGGGCACCCCGCCGAACGAGCCCGGTTGAGCCGCGAGCGGGACACCCTCCTGGACTCGGCGACCGAGGAGTTCCTGCGCTACTTCACCCCGGCGCCCGGCGACGGACGCACCGTCGCGGAGGACTGCCGAATCGCCGGCAAAGAGTTCAAGGAGGGCGACCGCCTCTGGCTCTCCTGGGCGATGGCCAACCGCGACCCGGCCGTCTTCCCCGACCCCGACCGGGTCGACCTCGCCCGCCCCGGCAACCGCCACACCGCGTTCGGCCTCGGCATCCACCGCTGCATCGGCTCCAACGTGGCCCGCACGGTGTTCAAGCGGATGCTCCTCCAAGTCCTCGACCGGATACCGGACTTCTCCTGCGACCCCGAGGGCGCCGTGCACTACGAGACCATCGGCGTCATCCAGGGCATGCGCCACCTCCCGGCCGTCTTCACCCCCGGGCCGCGGCTCGGGCCCGGCCTGGAGGAGACCCTGGTCGCCCTCCAACGGGCCTGTGACGAACAGGGGTTGGCGAAACCCGTCACCGACCGCAAGGCGGAGGCGAAGGTCCGTTGACCGGCGCCGAGGAAGCCGCCCGTCCGCAGCCGGCGACCACCCAGGAGACCGAGTTCTTCTGGACCTCCGGCCGCGACGGGCGGCTCCGTTTCCAGTCCTGCACGGCCTGCGACGCGCTGATCCACCCGCCGGGGCCCGTGTGCCGCCACTGCCGCTCCCACGCCACCGAGATCCGCGAGGTCTCCGGCCGCGCCACGCTCATCGGCTTCACCGTCAACCACCGCTTCCCGTTCCCGGGCCTGCCGACCCCCTTCGTCCTCGCCCAGGTGGCGATCGAGGAGGACCCGAGGGTCCGGCTGACGACCAACGCCGTCGACTGCGCGCCCGAGGACCTGCGGATCGGCCTGCGCATGGAGGCCGTCTTCGAGCGGGCGGGGGAGACCTGGCTGCCCCTGTTCCGCCCGGCCCCCGACCAGTCGGAGCCCGGTGAGCCGTCCGCCCCCGGCCGGCCGGAGCCGGGGCAACTGCCCGCCGACGACCCGCCCCCCGAGCGCGTCCGCGACCGCATCCGCCCTCCCGTCCACTCACGCAGGTTCGAGGAACGGGCCGTCATCACCGGCGCCGGGGCCTCCCGCCTCGGCCGCCGCCTCATGGTGCCGCCCCTCGAACTCACCGTGGAGGCCTGCGAGAAGGCCGTCGCCGACGCCGGACTCACCTTCGACGACATCGACGGACTCTCCACCTACCCCGGCGGCGGCGCCTACGGCGGCTTCGCCGAAGGGGGCGTCACCGCACTGGAGTCGGCGCTCGGTATCCGCCCGGTCTGGCACAACGGCGCCGGCGAGACCTTCGGCCCCGGCGGATCCGTCATCGCGGCGATGCTGGCCGTCGCGGGCGGCCTCGCCCGGCACGTCCTGTGCTTCCGCACGGTGTGGGAGGCCACGTACGCCGAACTCATCCGCCAGGGACGCCTCCGCCTGCCTCGACCGGCGGGCCCGGAAGGCTGGTTCAAGCCCTTCGGCGCGGTCTCGCCCTCGATGATGCTGGCGATGAACGCCCAACGGCACATGCACCGCTACGGCAGCACCCGCGAGACCCTCGGCTGGATCGCGCTCAACCAGCGCGCGGGCGCCGCCCTGCACCCGGACGCGATCTACCGCGACCCGCTCACCATGGACGACTACCTGTCCGCGCGCACCATCACCACCCCCTTCGGCCTCTACGACTGCGACGTCCCGTGCGACGCGGCGACCGCCGTGGTGGTCTCCGCCGCCGAGACCGCCCCCGACCTCCCGGGGCAGGCCGTACGCATCGAGGCCGTCGGCACCCAGATCGTCGAACGCCCCGAGTGGGACCAGGCGAGCCTCACCCACGAACCCCAAGTGCTCGGCCAGGCAGCCCACTTGTGGACCCGTACCGCACTGCGCCCCGCCGACGTCGACGTGGCGCTGCTCTACGACGGCTTCACCTTCAACTGCCTGTCCTGGCTGGAGGCGTTGGGTTTCTGCGGCATCGGCGAGGCCCGTGACTTCCTGGACGGCGGCAAGAACATCGCCCGCGACGGGGTGATCCCGCTCAACCCGCACGGCGGCCAGCTCTCCCACGGCCGCACCCACGGCATGGGCCTGCTGCACGAGGCCGTGCTCCAGCTCCGGGGCGAGGCCGGCGCGCGGCAGGTGGCGGGCGCGCGGACCGCCGTGGTCTCCAGCGGCGGGCTCACCCCGGGCGGCGTACTCCTGCTCAGGACGGACGGATGACCTCACTCGGACCCGATCTCACCACCGCCGTGCACCGAGAGGTCGTCGACGTGCACGGCGTCCCCGCCTCCGCCCTGGTCGCCGAGGCGGCCCGCCCGCAGGCGGTGATCGTGGCCCTGCACGGCGGCGCCACCACGTCCGCCTACTTCGACCACCCGGGACACCCCCGGCTCTCCCTGCTGCGCACCGCGGCCGCCACCGGCTTCACCGTCATCGCCATCGACCGTCCGGGGTACGGGAGTTCGGCCCGGTACGAGGAGCGGATGCGCAAGCCCGAGCAGCGTACGGACTTCGCGTTCGCCGCGGTCGAGGCGCTGCTCGCGGGCCTGGAGCGCGGAGTGGGCGTGTTCGTGTGGGCGCACTCCGCGGGCTGCGAACTCACCGTCCGGATGGCGAGCGACCCGCGCGGCGCCGAACTGCTGGGCGTGGAGCTGGCCGGGATGGGCCGCATCCACCACCCGCGGGCGGTGCGGGCGATGGAGGAGTGGCGGCGCGACCCCACCCGGACCCGCCCCAACCTCCGCCGGGCGCTGTGGCATCCGCCACACGCCTATCCGCCGGACGTCCACGGCGGTCGCACCATCGGCTCCGCCTCGCCCTCCTACGAGGGCCACCGGGAGGGCTGGCAGGAGGAGTTCGCCCAGCTCGCGGCGCGGGTCCCGGTGCCCGTGCACCTGACCCTCGCCGAGCACGAGCAGGTGTGGGCCAACGGCCCCGAGGGACTGGCCGATCTCGCCTCGATGTTCACCGGAGCCCCACGGGTGGTACGGCACGAACAGGCGGGCGCCGGTCACAACACCAGCGTCGGCCGCACCGCCCTCGCCTACCACCTGAGCGTCCTCTCGTTCGTCGAGGAGTGCGCCCTGGGGGTTCGGGCGCTGCCCACGGAGAAGGGGAAGCCGGGATGAGTGAGGCCACGGACACCGCTCTGCTGCTGGTGCGGGTCGTGCTGGGTGTGGTGATGGCCGTGCACGGCTGGAACCACTGGCGCGGCGGGGGAGGTATCGCGGGCACCGCCGGCTGGTTCGGCGGCCTCGGCCTGACCCGCCCGCAGCTGCAGGCCTGGCTCAGCGTCCTCACCGAACTCGGCGCCGGAGTCCTGCTGTTGGCGGGTCTGCTGACCTCCCTCGCCTGCGCGGCGGTGCTGTCCGTGATGCTCGTGGCCGGACTGCTCGCCCACCGCAGGAACGGCTTCTTCGTGTTCAAGGAGGGCTACGAGTACGTCCTCGTCCTGGGCGTCCTCGCGGTGGCGCTCGGGATGTGGGGGCCGGGGGAGTACTCGGTGGACGAGGCCGCGGACATCGCCGTGACCGGCTGGGCGGGCGGCTCGGTGGTGCTCGGGGTGGGTGTGGTGGCGACGGCCGGACTGCTGGCCGTGTTCTGGCGTCCGCAGCGGAAGGACTGACAGTCATGCGAGTCGGATTCATCGGCCTGGGCAGCCAGGGGGCGCCCATGGCCCGCCGGATCGTCGAGGCGGGCTTCGAGACCACCCTGTGGGCCCGCCGGCCCGAGAGCCTCGCCCCCTTCGCCGACACCCCCGCCGAGGTCGCGGGCTCACCGGCCGAACTCGGCGCCGCCGCCGACCTGGTGTGCCTGTGCGTGGTCGACGACGGCGATGTGGGGAAGGTGGGCGAAGGGGTCCTCGAAGGGCTGCGGCCCGGCGGGTTCCTCGCCGTGCACTCCACCGTCCACCCCGACACCTGCCGCCGGCTCGCCGAACGGGCCGCCGCCCAGGACGTCACCGTCCTGGACGCCCCGGTCAGCGGCGGCGGACGGGCCGCCGAACAGGGCACCCTCCTCGTCATGGTCGGCGGCGACGAGAAGGCGTACGACACCTGCCGCCCGGTGTTCGCCGCCTACGGCGACCCGGTCGCCCACCTCGGCCCCCTCGGCTCCGGACAGGTCGCCAAACTCCTCAACAACCTGTTGTTCACGGCCCAGTTGGGGCTGGCCGCCGACACCCTCGCGCTCGGCGACCGGCTGGGCCTGGACCCCGCCGCACTCGGCCGGCTCCTCCCACGCGGCAGCTCCGCGAGCTTCGCCCTGGAGCGGGTGGTCGACTCCGGCGGCACCCTCGACCGGATCGGCGCAAGCGCGGGCCGGCTGCTCGCCAAGGACGTACGGCTGCTCACCGAGGTCGCGGGCGGGAGCGCCCCGGGACCGGCCGGGGAGGCCGCCCGCGCCGCCCTGCGTGCGATGGGTCTGTGACGAAGGTCCCGGAATCGGTACTGTGTGCGGGCACCCGTCCAACGGCGGAAAGGGGCGGCCCCGTGGTCTGCGCGCGGCGTGAGGAGATCCTCGAGTCGGCACTGGAGGTGCTGGCGGAGCGGGGGTTCAAGGGCACCTCGATCGACGCCGTCGCCGAGCGCGCCGGGCTCACCCGGCAGGGCGTCCTGCACTACTTCCCCAGCAAGAAGCGGCTGCTCCTGGAGGTCCTGAAGCTCCGCGAACGGCTCAACCGCGAGCACCTGGCCGGCCGCAACATGGGCGAGGACTGGGCCGGGGACTTCGCGGAGGCCGTCGCCTTCGAGCAGAACCACCCCGCGCTCGCCCGGGTGCACAATGTGCTCCTGGCCGAGGCCGTCACCGGCCAGGAACCCGCCCTCGCCTATGTGCACGACCGCTGTCTCGCCGTCCAGGACCATCTCACCGCACACCTGGTCGCGCGGTACGGGGAGCGGCTGCCGAGCGGCCTCGACGCCCGCACCGGAGCCACCGCCGTCTTCGCCCTCGTCGAGGGCATCCACCAGCTGTGGCTGGTCGACGAGGACGGCGACGACCGCTACCCCGAGGTCGTGCGCGAGGTGCTGCTGGTACTGCTCGGAGGCTCGGCGGCGGACGCCGCCGCCCCGGCACCGGTGGTGAAGGGGTAGATCCGGGTGAAGTCGGCCCCCGGATCCGCCGCCGCGAACGCCTCCCACACCGATTCCGTCACCCCCGCCACCACCGCGGCGCCGCCCAGCCCCGCGGCCTCCCGCAGATACAGCCGTACGTCCTTCGCCATCAGCGTGTTGCTGAAACCGGAGGCGTAACGGCCGGTCAGCACCTCGTCCGGGAACTTGTCGGCGGTGGCCCCGCTGCGCCCGCTGGAGGCGTTGAGGACCTCCAGCATCACCGCCGGGTCGAGCCCGGCCGCCGTACCGAAGGCCACGGCCTCGCTGGTCGCGGCCAGCGCGGTGGCCGACAGGAAGTTGTTGGCGAGCTTCAGCGCCTGCGCCTGCCCGGGCCGGTCCCCGACCCGCCGCCGGCGGTCGCTGAGCCCGGCCAGCACCGGCTCGACATACGCGCAGTGCTCGTCCGTGCCCGCGTACATGACCATCAGGGTGCGTCTACGGGCCCCCGCGGCGCCGCCCGACACCGGCGCGTCCACGTACGCGAGCCCCGCCAGGGCGAGCCTGCGCGCCGCCGACACCCCGACCGTGGAGGTGTCCACGACATGCGTGACCCGCCGGTCCCGGGCGGTCGCGAGATCCCGGACCACCTCCTCGCACACCGTCCCGTCGGGCAGACTCAGCACGGCCACATCGGCGGCGCGCGCCAGCTCCGCCGGACCGGGCGCCCAGCGGGCCCCCAGCGGCGTACGGTCCGGCCCGGCGGCGTCGTACGCGACGACCTCGAACCCGGCCCGCACCAGGTTGGCGGCCAGCGCGCCACCCATGTTCCCGAGCCCGACGAACCCGACGACGAGCCCCTTCATACGGACTCCCGCGCGGAACGCACCTCGCGGATGACCGAGCGGGCCGCGTTCCCGGCCGGTGCCCCGCAGTAGGCCGTGATCTGGTACAGCAGCTCGTTCACCTCGTCGTCGGTCACCCCCGCGTTGGCGGACGCCCGCAGATGGATGCGGAACTCGTCCATGCGCCCGGCCGCCGCCGTCATCGCCAGCACCAGCAGGCTGCGGTCGCGGTTGCTCAGCGGGCCGCCCCGGGCCCAGACGCCCCAGGCCATGGCGGTGAGATAGTCCTGGTACTCGGGCGGTACCGGGTCCCCGGGCGGGGCCGTCCGGCCGCCGTCGTCGCCGATGACCTCCGCGCGCACCGCCCGTGCGGCCCGCTGCCAGTCCTCGTCGTACATCCGCTGCCTCCCTCTCCCTCTCCTGCTCCCCGAAGTGCCCTACAGGTTCGCGCTGACGGTCTTCAGCTGTGCGTACTCGTGCAGGGCGGCCAGGCCCTTCTCCCGCCCGTAACCGCTGCCCTTGTAACCGCCGAACGGCGTCTCCACGGTCAACGGGCCGCCGTTGACAGCCACTTGACCGGCGTCGATACGTTCGGCCAGCCGCAGCCCGCGGCCCAGGTCGCCGCTCCACACGGCGGCCACCAGCCCGTACTCCGTGTCGTTGGCGAGCGCGAGGGCCTCCGCCTCGTCCCGGAACGGCATCGTGACCAGCACCGGTCCGAACACCTCCTCGCGGGCGATCCGGGCGCCCGGATCGACGCGGGCGTACACGGTGGGCCGTACGTAGAGCCCGCGCGCCGCCGGGCCCTCGGTGTACGGCCCGCCACCCGTGGCCGCTCCCGGCGTGTCCGCGAGGAGGCCGAGCACCTTCCCGTACTGCGCCTCGGTGATCAACGGGCCGAAGTCCACGCCCGGTTGGAGCTTCTCCGCGGCCGCGACGACCCGGTCCACCACCTCGTCGTGGACCGACTCCTCCACCAGCAGCCGGGCGGTCGCCGAGCAGATCTGACCGGCGTTGGCCGCGAGCGCCGTCACGGCCGCCGCGACCGCGCGGTCCAGGTCGGCGTCCGCGAACACCAACAGGGGCGACTTGCCGCCCAGTTCGAGGGTGAGCGGGATCAGCCGGCCGGCGGCGACCGCCGCGAGACGGCGTCCGGTGGCCACCGACCCGGTGAAGGCGAGCCGCCGCACCCCCGGATGTGCGGCGAGCGCGGCGCCCGCCTGCGGACCCGTGCCGGTGACCACGTTCAGCACCCCGTCCGGCAGCCCGGCCCGCGAGGCCAGCCGCGCCAGGTGCAGCGTCGAGACGGAGGTGAACTCGGAGGGCTTGGCCACCACCGCGTTGCCCATGGCCAGCGCCGGTGCGAGCGCCCGGCAGGCCTGGTTGAGGGGCAGGTTCCACGGGGTGATCACCCCGACCACGCCGTAGGGCTCGTGGCGGGTGTACGTGTGGGTGCCCGCGCCCTGCTCGATCACCTGCCCCTGCCCCGCGGCCCGTACGACGCCCGCGTAGTAGCGGAAGTACTGCGCCGACATGTCGACTTCGAGGCGGAGCTGCGCCGGAACCTTCCCGGTGCACTCCCGCTCCAGGCGCATCAGCGTCTCGGCGTCTCCCTCCATCGCGTCGGCGATCCGGTGCAGCACGGCCGCCCGCCCGGCGGGGGAGCGGCCGGCCCAGCCGCGCCGGGCCCGTTCGGCGGCCGTCACCGCCCGGTCCACGTCGGCCGCCCCGCCCGCGGCGATCTCGTCGCCGGGTTCACGGGTGACCGGATCGAGGGTCGGCAGCCAGGCCCCGCTGTCGGGCGGTGCGTCCAGGCCGTCGATCCAGTGCCGGTGACGAGCGGTCGCGGTCACGTGCGTCCTCCCTGTGCCCAGACGTGTGGAGAGCTGTCCTGACGATAAGCGGAAACGGTATTCTCCTCAAGAGAGATCACTGTTATCTTGACGGGGTCAACCGACCGGAGGTTCCGTTCCATGGCGCACTTCCCGAAGCCCTCCGAGGGCAGCTGGACCGAGCACTTCAAGATCGACACCGAGCCGGTCTCGTACGCGGACTCGATCTCGCCGGAGCACTACGAGCTCGAGCGAGACGCCATCTTCCGCCGGACCTGGCTGAACGTCGGACGCGTCGAGCAACTGCCGCGCAAGGGGAGTTACTTCACCAAGGAACTGGACGCGGCCCGGGCTTCGGTCGTCGTGGTGCGCGGCACGGACGGGAAAGTGCGCGCCTTCCACAACGTGTGCCGGCACCGCGGGAACAAGCTCGTCTGGGACGACTTCCCGCGCGAGGAGACCAAGGGCACCTGCCGCGCCTTCACCTGCAAGTACCACGCCTGGCGCTACGACCTGGAGGGCAAGCTCTCCTTCGTCCAGCAGGAGTCGGAGTTCTTCGGCATCGACAAGTCCCAGTACGGACTGCTGCCCGTGCGGACGGAGGTCTGGGAGGGCTTCGTCTTCGTCAACCTCGACCCGGACAACACCACGTCACTGCGCGACTACCTCGGCCGGTTCGGCGAGGGCATCGAGGGCTACCCGTTCCACAAGCTCACCCAGGTGCACAAGTACCGCGCCGAGATCGGCAGCAACTGGAAGCTGTTCATCGACGCGTTCGCCGAGTTCTACCACGCGCCGATCCTGCACTCGGGACAGTACGTCGCCGAAGAGGCCGCCAAGATCAAGAAGTACGGGTACGAGGCGCTGCACTACGACATCGACGGCCCGCACAGCATGGTCTCCTCCTGGGGCGGTATCGCCCCGCCGAAGGAGCGGGCCATGGTCAAGCCGGTCGAACGAGCCCTGCGCAGCGGTCTGTTCGGCGCGTGGGAGGCCCCCGACATCGGTCTCACCACCGAGCAGCTGCCGCCTGCGATCAACCCGACCCGCAGCAAGGTCTGGGGCATGGACTCCTTCGTCTTCTTCCCCAACTTCATGCTGCTGGTCTGGCGGCCCAACTGGGTGCTGACCTACCACTACTGGCCCACCTCGTACAACACGCACATCTTCGAGGGCACCGCCTACTTCATGCCGCCGGAGAACGCCTTCCAGCGGCTCCAGCAGGAGCTCGCGGTGGTGTCGTTCAAGGAGTACGGACTGCAGGACGGAAACACCCTGGAGGCGACCCAGACCATGCTGGAGTCGCGCACGCTGGACAGCTTCCCGCTGTGCGACCAGGAGGTCCTGCTGCGCCATCTGCACACCACGGCACGCAGGTTCGTGGACGAGTACGCGAAGTGAGGGAGATCCCGGACATGGCCAACGTCTTTCCCGCCGAGTTCGCCGAGCTCGAACCCTTCGCCGACTGGGCGCTGTTCGGCGAACGGGCCCGCTACGCCAAGCGGATCGCGTCCACGATGGACGAGCTCCAGGCCTTCTACGACGTGGCGTTCCCGCTGCTGGAGAAGGGCACCGCGTATCTGGAGAAGGTGAGCCTCGACGGCATCGGCGACGAGGACAAACACCTGCTGTGGACGTTCTGTTCACTCGTCACCATCGCCTTCCCGGTGGAGGCGTGGGGACAGCCGCGCGTCCCCGACAGCGGGGCCGCCGGCATCGACGCCGTCGTCGAACCGGCCGTGTGATGAAGCGGCCGCCCGACGCCCCGATCCTCCTGCGCGCGGCCCGGCTCCTCGACGTCGACAAGGGCGAACTCATCGAGCCCGGCGAGGTGTTGGTGATCGGCGAGCGCATCGCCGAGGTGGGCCGCCCGGCCCGGCTGCCCGAGGGCACCGTCGTGCGCGACCTCGGGGACGTCACCCTGCTGCCGGGCCTGATGGACATGGAGGTCAACCTCTTCCTCGGCGGCCCCGACCACAGGAGTCCCCTCATCCCGGTCCAGGAGGACCCGGCCGTACGGACCCTGCGCGCGGTCGCCAACGCCCGCCGCACCCTCAGGTACGGCTGGACGACCGTACGCAATCTCGGACTGTTCGTGCAGACCGGGGGCGTACTCCTCGATGTAGCCCTGAAGAAGGCGATCGACCTGGGCTGGGTCGACGGCCCGCGGATCGTGCCCGCCGGACACGCCATCGCGCCGACCGGCGGCCACCTCGACCCCACCATGTTCCAGGCGTTCGCGCCGGGCGTGCTGCCGCTCACCGTGGAGGAGGGCATCGCCAACGGCGTCGCCGAGGTCCGCAAGGCCGTCCGGCACCAGCTCAAGTACGGCGCCCGGGTGATCAAGGTGTGCGCGTCCAACGGCGTCATGTCGCACACCGGGCCCGCCGGCGCCCAGCAGTACTCGGACGAGGAGCTGCGCGCCGCCGTCGACGAGGCGCACCGCGCCGGGGTCAAGGTCGCCGCGCACTGCATGGGCGACTCGGCGATCCGCGCCGCCGTCGAGGCCGGCATCGACTGCATCGAACACGGTTTCCTCGCGAGCGACGCCACCCTCGACCTGATGGCCGAACGCGGCACCTTCCTGGTCGCGACCACCTATCTCACCGAGGGCATGAACACCGCCCACGCCGACCCGGAACTCCAGGCCAAGGCCGCCGAGGTCTTCCCGCGCGCCCGCGAGTCCACCGCCCGGGCCATCCGGCGCGGCGTCAAGGTCGCCCTCGGCACCGACGCGCCCGCCATCCCGCACGGCAGGGGCGCCAAGGAACTGCTCGCCCTCGCCGACCGGGGCATGCGGCCGCTGGACGCGCTGCGCGCCGCCACCGTCGTCGCCGCCGACCTGATCGACGCCGACGACCGGGGCCGGCTGCGCGAGGGACTGCTCGCGGACATCGTCGCCGTCCCCGGGGACCCGCTGGCCGACCTGTCCGTCACGGAGCGGGTGTGCTTCGTGATGAAGGGCGGCCGGGTGTACCGCGACGACAGTTGAGGAGAGAACGATGTACGACTACGTCGTCGTCGGCGCCGGATCCGCGGGCTGTGTCCTCGCCGACCGGCTCTCGCGCGACCCCGGGGTGCGGGTGCTGCTCGTCGAGGCGGGCGGCACCGGCCGGCACCCCTACCTGAGGATCCCCAAGGGCGTCGGAAAGCTCTTCGGCGACCCCCACTTCTCCTGGCACTACCGCACCCGCCCGCTCCGGGAGGGCGGCAACCCGGAGGTCTGGGTGCGCGGCAAGGTGCTGGGCGGCTCCAGTGCCGTCAACGGCATGGTCTACAACCGGGGGAGCCGGGCCGACTGGGACGGCCTGGAGCGGCTGGGCAACCCCGGCTGGGGCTGGGACGACCTGCTGCCCGTCTTCCGCGCCGTCGAGGACAACGCGCTCGGCGCCACCGCCACCCGGGGCACGGGCGGCCCGCTGCATGTGTCCGGGGTCCGCGACCCCGACCCGCTCTGCGACGAACTCCTCGCCACCGGAGCCGAGTTCGGGCTGCGGGCCGTCCCCGACGTGAACGAGGACGACGGCGAGCGCATCGGCTACACCATGGCCACCATCAAGGCCGGACAGCGCTTCAGCGCCGCCCGCGCCTTCCTGCGTCCGGCCCGCTCCCGCCCCAACCTGACCGTCACCCACGGCACGACCGCCCTGCGCGTCCTGTTCGACGGGGACAAGGCGGCCGGCGTACGGGTGCGCACCGCCGAAGGGCACGAGGAGGACGTACGGGTACGCCGTGAGGTCGTCCTCAGCCTCGGCAGCCTCGGCACGCCCAAGCTGCTCCAGCTGTCGGGCATCGGCCCCGCCGAGGTGCTCGCCGCCGCCGGAGTCGACGTCCGCCTCGACCGGCCGTACGTCGGCGCCCGGCTGCGCGAACACCGGTGTCTGGCCCTGCGGTTCCGGCTGAACGCTCCGCTCGGAGCCAACCGCCGGCTCGCCGGTCCGGTCGCCCAGGCCGTCACCGGCGCCGGCTATCTCCTCACCCGGCGCGGCCCGCTGGCCCGTCCCGCGTACGACGTGGTCGGCTTCCTGAAGACCCGGCCCGAGCTGGACCGCCCGGACGCCGAAGTCCTGCTCGCCCCCTGGTCCCTCGCCGCGCTCGCGCCCGGCAAACCCGCGGCCGTGGAGCGGGAGCCCGGGGTCTCCGCGTGCGCGATGGTGCTGCGGCCCACCTCGGAGGGGTCACTGGCGATCACCTCGGCCGACCCCGACGGCGGCCTCGACATCGACCCCGGGTACTGGCGCTCCGCCCACGACCGGGAGACGGCGGTGGCCCTGTTCCGGCGGCTGCGGGAGTTCTTCGCCGTCGATCCGATCGCCTCGCGGATCCGGCGGGAGACGTTTCCGGGACCGGGCGTCGAGTCCGACGAGGAGATCGTCAGGGCCTCGCTCGACGGCGGCTACTGCGGCTTCCACGCGATCGGCACCTGCGCGATGGGCTCCGCCCCGGAGGACGTCACCGACGCCCGGCTGCGGGTGCGGGGCGTCGACAACCTGCGGGTCGTCGACGCGTCCGTACTGCCGGTGATGGTGTCGGGGAACCTCAACGGGCCGGTGACGGCACTCGCGTGGCGGGCGGCGGATCTTCTTCTGGGCGTCACCTGATCCCCGTCTGCGACACCAGCCCGCTGGGGCACCACATGCGCAGGAACTCCGCCATCGCCCCCACATGCCGCATCCCCAGCGCCGACGCGTCCTCGTAGATCCGCAGGTCCACCGCCACCCCGGAGTGCGCCGCGCGGGTCGCGAACGCCAGGGAGTCGTCCAGCAGGACCTCCGTGCCGGCCGCGTGCAGCTGCACCGGGGGCAGCCCGTGCAGATTGCCGTGCAGCGGACTGAGCAGGGGAGTGGTACGCGGGGTGGCACCCGTGTACGCCGCCGCCCGCACCGGAAGCGAATCCGCGTCCACCGTGCGGTCGGCGGCGGCGTTGAGCAGCAGGCTCGGCGCGTCCAGCGTGAAGTCCAGCAGCGGTGAGGTCAGCACCGCGCAACTGGGCGGCGCCGCGCCCTCGTCGCGCAGTCGCACCAGCAGCCCGGCGGCCAGCGCCCCGCCCAGCCGCTTGCCGGCCACCGCGACCGCGCCGCCCCCGGACCGGCAGTGCTCCCAGGCCGCGTACACGTCCTCCAGGGACTGCGGGAACCGGGGCCGGTAGCGCGCGCAGAGCACGGCGTAGCCGGTGGCGCGCGCCAGTTCGCGGGCGGTGGGCAGGGCGTCCTGCGGGGTGCCCACGAGCCGCGGGTCCCCGTGCAGATAGAGGACGGTCTGCTCGACGGCTCCCCGCGGACGGACCTCCGGCCCGAACGGACCTTCCTCGACGCGGACTTCACTTGCCACGGGACATCACCCTCTCGGCCGCTTCCCAGTGCTCGTCGGCCACCCACAGCCGGGCGAAGGCCGCGGCGGCCTCCTCCGGCGTCCTTGTGCGGGTGGTCAGGTTCTTGATCTCACGGGCCTGCGCGGTCGCCAGAGAGCGCGCCAGTTCCCGCCAGGCGTCGGCGAACCCGGCGCGCGGCAGGACGGCGTCGACCAGGCCGAGCCGCTCCGCCTCGGCCGCGTCCAGCGCCCGGCCGGTGCCGGCCAGCAGCAGGGCCCGGCCCGGGCCCACCAGCCGGGCCAGCCGCTCGGCCCCGCCCCAGGCCGGCACGATCGCCAGCCGGGACTGGTTGAAGCCGATCCGGACGTCCTCGGCGGCGATCCGGATGTCGGCGGCGACCGCCACCTCCGCACCGCCGCCGAACGCGTGCCCGTTGAGCGCGGCGACGACCGGGCCGGGGAAGGCGGCGATACGGTCGCACACCGCGCGCATCCGCAGCGCCATCTCCACCGCCTCCGGCTCGGAGCGCAGCCGCGCCAGCTCCTTGAGGTCCCCGCCGGACACGAACGCCTTCTCGCCGGCGCCGGTCACCGCGAGCGCCAGGGCGCCCTCGGCTGCGTCCAGGGCCTTCTCCAGCTCGGCCATGGTCGCCAGGTCGACGGCGTTACGGGCGTGCGGCCGGTCGATCGTGACGACGGCCAGCCCGTCCTCCAGCTCCAGTTCCACCATGTCAGTCCTCGTACTCCACCGTCACGTCCGGCGCTGTCGGCTCGGCCTGGCAGGTGAGCACGTACCCCTCGGCGACTTCGTCGGCGTCGAGGGCGTTGTTCACCCGCATCTTTGCTTCCCCCACGGTGAGCCTGGCCATGCAGGTGGCGCAGTCCCCGGACTCGCAGGAGAACGGCGGCGTGAAGCCGGCCCGGCGGGCGCTCTGCAGCAGGGTCTCCCCGGAGCGTTGCGGCACGCAGCGGCTCCGACCTCGTAGCACGACGGTGACCGTGCCACCGCTGACCGGCCCCGGGGCGCCGGGCGCCATGCCGTTCACCGGGGTGAACCGCTCGACGAAGATCCGCTCCTCGCCGACCCCGTGCGCGGACAGCGCCCGCTCGACCAGCGCCATGAAGGGCTCCGGTCCGCAGAGGTAGAAGTCCGCGGAGCCGTCCGCCAGTTCGCGGACCTGTGCGGTCGTGACCAGGCCGTCGCGGTCGTCGAGATGGTGACGCAGGGTCAGCCGGCCGGGATGGCGGCCGGCGAGTGCGTCCAGCTCCGCGCGGAAGATCGCGTCCGGCGCGCTCCGGTGGGCGGACAGCAGCCGCACCGGCCGCCCGGTCGTCGCGAGCGCGCTCTTGACCAGGGAGAACACGGGCGTGATCCCGCTGCCCCCGGCGAAGGCGACGAGCGGCCGGGCGGCCGTGTCCGTACCGTCGGTGCGCAGGCAGAAGGACCCGTTCGGCACGGTGGCCTCCAGTACGTCCCCCGGCCGCAGTTCGTCGTGCATCCAGCCGGACACCAGCCCGCCAGGCACCCGTTTGACGGTCACGCACAGCTCGCCGTCCGCGTCCGGTGAGCTCGACATCGAGTAACTGCGCAGCGTCCCGCGCACCTTGAACGTCATGAACTGCCCGGCCCGGTAGGGGAAGGCGGCATCGAGGACGAACGTGCGCACATCCGGCGTCTCGTCGACGATCCGGGTGATCCGCACCGGATGGAAGCCGTGGTCACGTGCCATGTATGGAACTTACCTTCTCGCTGTGCGAGAGTGCAATTCTCTTACACTGAGGAGAGGTCTTCTACCATGGCGACGTTTCCTGCCGGCGCGCTGCGGCCGATCCCGCCCGAGCTGGCCAAGCGCTATGAGGCCGAAGGCTGGTGGACGAACGAGACGCTCGGCGATCTGTTGTGTGCCGGACTCGCCGCCGCGGGCGACACCGAGTTCCGCGTGCACTCCGAGGTGCGGCCCTGGTCGGGCACGTTCGCGCAGGTCGAGCGGGTGGCCAGACGTCTCGCCCGCGGACTGCGGGCGCGCGGGGTCGGCCCCGGCGACGTCGTGGTGATGCAGCTGCCCAACTGGATGGAGGCGGCGGCCGTGTTCTGGGCCTCGGCCCTCCTCGGCGCGGTCGTGGTTCCCGTCGTCCACTTCTACGGCCCGAAGGAGGTCGGCTACATCGTCGAGGCCACCCGCCCCAAGGCCTTCTTCGCCGCCGAACGCTTCGGACGCCTGGCCTTCCGCCCCGAGCTGTGCGCGTCCGTGCCGGTGGTGGGCGTGGTCGGCCGCGACTTCGACGACCTGCTCGACGACGATCCGCTGCCCGGCACCCTTTCCGTCGACCCGGACGCCCCCGCCCTGATCGCCTTCACCTCCGGCACCACCCGCGACCCCAAGGGCGTGATCCACAGCCATCGCACCCTCGGCTACGAGACCCGCCAGCTCGCCGCGAGCTACCCGCCCGACCGGGGCCGTCAGTTCACGGTCGCCCCGGTCGGCCACTTCATCGGCATGGTCAACGCCTTCCTCATCCCCGTCCTGGACGCCTCACCGGTCAACCTCGGCGACACCTGGAACCCGGCGCAGGCGCTCACGCTCATGAGGGGCGAGGGGCTGACCGTCGGCGGCGGTGCGACGTACTACATGACGAGCCTGCTCGACCATCCCGACTGCACACCCGAGCACATCGCCCATCTGCGCTACGCCGGCCTCGGCGGCGCCTCGGTCGCCTCCGCCGTGACGACCCGTCTGGAGGCCCTGGGCATCCGGGTGTTCAGGGCGTACGGCTCCACCGAGCACCCCTCGGTGACCTGCACACCGTACGACGGCCCGGCCGCCAAACGCCTGCACACCGACGGACTCCCGCTCCCCGGCGTGGAGTTGAGGCTCGCCGACGATGGGGAGATCCTCACCCGGGGTCCCGACCTCTGCCTCGGCTACACCGACCCCGCCCTCACCGCCGCCGCCTTCGACGCGGACGGCTGGTACCGCACCGGAGACATCGGCGTCCTCGAC
Organism: Streptomyces vulcanius; assembly: GCF_042653945.1. NCBI lineage: Bacteria > Bacillati > Actinomycetota > Actinomycetes > Kitasatosporales > Streptomycetaceae > Streptomyces > Streptomyces vulcanius. Next base: position 176,674 of record NZ_JBHSFK010000020.1, read on the forward strand.
GGTGGGGGAGGTTGGCTGTCGATCACCGACCGCAAGGCGGACGTCATCATCCGGGGCGGCGAGAACATCAGCGCACTGGAGGTCGAGGAGGTCCTCCTGGGGCTGCCCGGGGTGGCGGAGGCCGCCGTCGTCGCAGCGCCGGACCCGCGGCTCGGGGAGCGGGCCGCGGCCGTCCTGCGGATGCTGCCCGGCTGGTCGCCGCCGGGCCTGCCCGAACTGCGGCAGCACTTCGAACAGGCGGGCCTGGCCCGCCAGAAGTGGCCCGAGGAGGTGCACATGGTCGACGAATTCCCGCGCACTCCGAGCGGCAAGGTCAAGAAGTTCGCACTCCGCGACGGCATTGCCACTGTCGACAACTGAGAATACGATTCTCGCGATCGGTGAAGGAGGATCTCCCATGCCCTCTCGTGACGTCGCGTATCCGCTGTTCGACGCGGACAACCACCTCTACGAGACCCAGGAAGCGCTCACCCGGTACCTCCCCCAGCAGTACGACGGGGCGATCGAGTACGTGAACGTCCGTGGCCGCACGAAGATCGCGATCCGCGGGCAGATCAGCGAGTACATCCCGAACCCCACCTTCGACGTGGTCGCCCGCCCCGGCGCCATGGAGGAGTACTTCAAGGTCGGCAACCCGACCGGCAAGACCCGCCGGGAGATCTTCGGCGAGCCGATGCGCTCCGTCCCCGCCTTCCGCGAGCCGGCCCCGCGTCTGGAACTCATGGACGAACTGGGCATCGAGCGCAGCCTGATGTTCCCGACCCTCGCGAGCCTCATCGAGGAGCGGATGAAGGACGACCCGGAGCTGATCCACGCGGTCATCCACGCCCTCAACCAGTGGCTGCACGACACCTGGGGCTTCGCCTACAAGGGCCGTATCTTCACCGTCCCCGTCATCACGCTGCCGATCGTGGAGAAGGCGATCGACGAGCTGAACTGGGTCGTGGAGCGCGGCGCCCGCGCGATCCTGATCCGCCCGGCCCCCGTCCCCGGCTTCGGCGGCACCCGCTCCTTCGCGCTGCCCGAGTTCGACCCGTTCTGGAAGCGGGTGGTGGAGACCGGCGTCCTGGTCGCCTTCCACTCCTCCGACAGCGGCTACGCGAACTACGCAGGCGACTGGGAGGGCAACAAGCGGGAGTTCCTGCCCTTCAGGCCCAACGCGTTCCGGCAGGTCAACGAGTGGCGGCCGATCGAGGACGCGGTGTCCTCGCTGATCTGCCACGGCGCGCTCTCCCGCTTCCCCGAGCTGAAGGTCGCCGTCATCGAGAACGGCGCCTCCTGGGTGGAGCCCGTGCTCGGCCGGCTGGCCGACGTGCACAAGAAGATGCCGCACGAGTTCCAGGAGGACCCGGTCCAGGTCTTCCGACGGAACATCCACATCAGCCCGTTCTGGGAGGAGGACATGGCCGCCCTGGGTGACCTCATCGGCATCGAACGCGTCCTGTTCGGCTCCGACTACCCCCACCCGGAGGGCCTCGCCGACCCCGTCACCTACGTCGACCACCTGGTGAAGCTCACCGAGGAGGACAGGGCGAAGGTCATGGGCGGCAACCTGGCCCGACTGATCGACGGATGACCACGACCGTGCGCTGGCACAGCATTCCCGAGCTGGTGCGCGACGCCGGTGAGCGCTTCGGCGACGCCGAGGCCGTCGTCGACGGCGACACCCGCCTCACGTTCGCCGAGCTGGCCGAGCAGGTCCGCCGCACCGCAGGGGCGTTCGCCTCGGCGGGCGTCGGACCCGGCGACCGGGTCGCGCTGTGGGCGCCCAACTCGGCCGAGTGGATCGTCGCCGCCTTCGGCCTGCTCACCGCCGGCGGCGTCCTCGTCCCGGTCAACACCCGGTTCCGCGACGAGGAGGCCCACGACATCGTCGTACGAAGCGGCGCGAAGCTGCTGCTCGTCCAGAACGGCTTCCTGGACCGGGAGTTCACCGGCCCGCCCGGCGTCCCCGTCGTCGACCTCACGTCCGACGGGTTCCTCGGCTCGGGCGAACCCCTGGAACGGACGGTCGGCGCGGACGACCTGGCCGACATCATCTTCACCTCCGGTACGACCGGTCGCCCCAAGGGCGTGATGACGACCCACGGCCAGACCCTCCGGCTGTACGCGGAATGGTGCGACCTCGCCCAACTGCGCACCGGAGACCGCTACTTGATCGTCAACCCGTTCTTCCACATCTTCGGCTACAAGGCCGGCCTGGTCGCCTCGATGATCCGGGGCGCGACCATCCTGCCGCTGGCCGTGTTCGACGTCGAACGGGTCCTGGAACTGGTGGAGAAGGAGCGCGTGACGGTTTTGCCGGGGCCGCCGACCCTCTACCACTCCCTGCTGGCGGCGGACGCCGGCCGCGACCTGTCCTCGCTACGGGTCGCGGTGACCGGCTCGGCCGACATCCCCGTCGCACTGGTCCGCCGCATCACCACCGAACTGCCGTTCCGCCATCTGATGACCGGCTACGGCCTGACCGAGGCCGGCACCGTCACCGCCTCCCGTCCCGGCGACCCCTACGAGGCCGTCGCCACCACCGTCGGCCGCCCCTGCGAGGGCTTCGAGATCCGTGTCGCCGACGACGGCGAGGTCCTCGTCCGGGGCTACGGCGTGATGCGCGGCTACCTCGACGACCCCGCCGCCACCGCCGAGGCCGTCGACCCCGAGGGCTGGCTGCACACCGGCGACCTGGGCGAACTGGACGACGACGGCCGCCTGAAGATCGTCGGCCGCAAGAAGGACATGTTCGTCGTCGGCGGCTTCAACGCCTACCCGGCCGAGATCGAGGGCTTCCTGCTCCGCCACCCGGCGGTCGCCCAGGCCGCCGTCATCGGCGTGCCCGACGAGCGCATGGGCCAGGTCGGCAAGGCGTTCGTCGTCCCGCGCGGCGAGGTGAGCGAGGCCGACCTGATCGCGTGGGCGAGGGAGCGGATGGCCGGCTTCAAGGTGCCCCGCCATATCGAGTTCCGCACCGAACTCCCGCTGGGCGCCACCGGCAAGGTGCTCAAGGACCGGCTGTCATGACCGACGAAGCCACACCCTCCGGTATCCCGCTCCGGCCGGTCTACGGCCCCGCCGACCTCCGAGCCGAACCGCCCGACCCGGGCAACTTCCCCTTCACACGCGGCAATTACCCCACCGGCTACCGGGGCCGCACCTGGACCCTGCGGCAGTACTCCGGCTTCGGCACCGCCGAGGAGTCCAACCGCCGCTACCGCTACCTCCTCGACCAGGGCGGCACCGGCCTGTCCGTCGCCCTCGACCTGCCCACCCAGTGCGGCTACGACTCCGACGACCCCGAGTACGGCGACGAGGTCGGCCGGGTCGGTGTCGCCCTGGACACCCTCGCCGACGCCGAGATCCTCTTCGACACCATCCCCCTGGACCGCATCAGCACCAGCTTCACCATCAACGGCACGGCGGCGATCCTGCTGGCGCTGTATGTGGCGGCAGCCGAGAAACGCGGCATCCCCCGCGCCAAGCTCACCGGCACCATCCAGAACGACATCCTCAAGGAGTACGCCTCCCGGGGCACCTGGATCTGGCCGCCCGAGCCCTCGCTGCGGCTCATCGCGGACACCATCGAGTTCTGCGCCGGACAGGTGCCCCGTTTCAACGCGATCTCCGTCGCCGGAGCGCACTTCCGCGACGCGGGCGCGAGCGCCGTGCAGGAGATGGCGTTCACGCTCGCCGACGGGGTGACATACGTCGAGACCGTGCTCGCCCGCGGCCGCATGACCGTCGACGAGTTCGCCCCGCAGATCTCCTTCTTCTTCTACACCCACGGCGACTTCTTCGAGGAGGTCGCCAAGTACCGTGCCGGGCGGCGGCGTTGGGCGACGCTCGTGCGGGAGCGCTTCGGTGCGAAGACCGACAAGGCGTGCATGTTCCGCTTCGGATGCGTGGCGGGCGGGGCCTCGCTGTACGCGCCCCAGGCCCGCAACAACACCGTCCGGGTCGCCTACGAGGCGCTCGCCTCCGTGCTCGGCGGGGTGCAGTCGATGTTCACCGCGGCCTGGGACGAGCCGTTCGCGCTGCCCAGCGAGGAGTCCGCGACCCTCGCCCTGCGCACCCAGCAGATCCTCGCCCACGAGACGGGCGTCACGAAGGTCGCCGACCCGCTCGGCGGCTCCTACTTCGTCGAGGCCCTCACCGACGCCACCGAGGAGCGTGTCGAGCGGATCATGGCCGACCTGGAGGCGCACGGCGGCATGGTCCGCTGTATCGAGGACGGCTATCTGCAGGGCCTGATCGCCGACGAGGCATGGCGGGCGCACCAGGCCGTCGACTCGGGCGAGCGGCCGGTCGTCGGCGTCAACCGCTTCACGGTCGACGAGCCCCCGCCCGACCTCGCCACCTACGAACTGGACGCCGACGGCCGTGAGCGCCAGCTCAAGCGCCTGGCGCGGGTGAAGGCGGAGCGGGTCGCCGCGGACGTACGCGCCCGGCTGACCGACCTCCGCCGCGCCGCCGAAGGAGACACCAACCTCATGGGCCCCCTGATCGACTGCGCCAACGCCTACTGCACGGTGGGCGAGATGGCGGACGCCCTGCGCGAGGTGTGGGGCGAGTTCCGGCAGCCGGTGGTGTTCTGATGCACCGTCAAGCACAGGCGCCGGTCCGGGTGCTCGTCGCCAAGCCCGGCCTCGACGGGCACGACCGTGGAGCCAAGCTGGTGGCCCGTGGTCTGCGCGACGCCGGTTTCGAGGTCGTCTTCACCGGCATCCGGCGCCGCGTGGACGACATCGCCACGACCGCCGTACAGGAGGACGTGGCACTGGTCGGCCTGTCGATCCTCTCGGGGGCGCACCTGGCCCTGACCCGGCGCACGGTAGAGGCCCTGCGCGCGGCCGGCGGGGACGACATCCCGGTCGTGGTGGGCGGCACCATCCCGGCGGGGGACGTGCCCCGGCTGAGGGAGGCCGGAGCCGCCGCCGTCTACCCGACGGGCACCCCCCTGGACGTCATCGTCGCGGACATCCGCGCCCTCACTGCTTCAGAACCCGAAGAGGACTGACATGCGCGTCGGAGTGATGAGCGGCCCCGAGCGGGGCGACGCCGCGTACAAGGCGGCCCGGATGGTCGACGACGCGCGCTGGGCGGAGGAGGCCGGCTTCGACACCGTGTGGGTGCCGCAGGTGCCCACCGACTTCGACGCGCTGACCGCCGTCTCCCTGATGGGCCAGGCCACTTCACGCATCGAGCTCGGCACGGCGGTCGTCCCGGTCCACGCCCAGCACCCCGTCGCCCTCGCCCGCCAGGCCCTGTCGGCCCACGCGGCGGCGGACGGCCGGCTCGCCCTCGGCGTCGGCGCCTCCCACCACTGGATCGTCCGCGACATGCTCGGCGTCCCCTACGAGAAGCCCGCCGCGTACACCCGCGCTTACCTGGAGGTGCTCAACGAGGCGGTGAGCGGGGTGAGTTCGGTGGACGTGGAGAACGAGCACTTCCGGGTCCACAACCCGCTCACCATCGCCCCGGTCACCGAACTCCCCGTCCTGATCGCGGCCTTGGGCCCGGTGATGCTGAGGATCGCGGGCGAGCACACCGGCGGCACGATCCTGTGGATGGCGGACGAACGGGCCGTCGGCGAGCACGTCGTCCCGACCCTCACCAAGGCCGCGGAGTCGGCGGGGCGTCCGGCGCCCCGCGTCGTCGCCGGCATCCCGGTGTGTCTGTGCGCGCCGCACGAGGTCGACGCGGCCCGCGAACGCGCCAACCGGATCCTCGGCGAGGCGGACATCTCGCCCAACTACCGGCGCCTGCTGGACCACGGCGACGCCCGCGATGTCGGCGACCTGTGCGCGGCGGGCGACGAGGCGGCCATCGAGGCCCGCTTCCGGCGGTTCGCGGACGCGGGCGTGACGGACCTGTCGGTGCGGCTGCTGCCGATCGGCAACGGCCGCGACGAGCTGGTCGCGTCCAAGCTGCGCACCCGGGACGCGGTGGCGGCGATCGCGGCGGCGTTCCGTTGACCGGCGGTCCCCTGGCCGGCCTGCGGATTCTGGAGGTCGGCCACATCCTGGCCGGTCCGTACGCCACGATGCTGCTCGCCGATCTCGGTGCCGAGGTCACCAAGGTCGAGCCGCCGGGCGGGGACCTCTCCCGCCAGGTCTCCGACGCCTACTTCGCGAGCCTCAACCGGGGCAAGCGCTCGGTCCGCGTCGATCTGGCGACGGCGAAGGGCCAGGAGCACCTGCATCGGCTGGTCCGCGACACGGACGCCCTCCTCGTCAACCTCAAGCCCTCCGCCGTCCACCGCTTCGGCCTCACCTACGAAGCCCTGCGCCCCGTCAACGAGCGGCTGGTCTGTGTGTCCCTGACCGGCTGGGGCATGGCCGCGGGCGACGAACCGGCCTTCGACTACGTCGTCCAGGCGGCCACCGGCGTCGCGGCCCTGACCGGCGCCCCGGACGGCCCGCCCCTCCTGCCCGGCTACTCCTCCGCCGACAACTCGGCAGGTCTCGCCGCCGCGTTGGGGCTGCTCGCCCAGGTCGTCTCCGGGCGCGGCGGTCAGATCGAGGTCTCCCTGCGGGACGTCATGCTCTCCCAGCTCAACTACCACGCCGCCGCCTGGCTGAACGACGGCACGGCCCCCCGCCGCCTCGGCGGCGCCCATGCCTACTACGTCCCCGCGCAGCTCTTCCCCACCGCCGAGGGCCATCTCGCCCTCTTCGTCACCCACGACGCCTTCTGGCGCGCCTTCGCCGCCGAGGCCGGCATCGAGGGCCACGACACGATGGCCGAGCGCGCGGCCCACCGCGAGGAGGTCGTCGCCGCCGTGACCAAGGCCCTGGCGGCGGACACGGCGGCGGGCTGGGAGGCCCGGCTACGTCCCCTGCGGGTGCCGGCGGCCGCTGTCCGCACCCTCCCGGAGGCCCTGGCGGCGGCCCCCGAGGCCGTGGTGGAGGCGGGCGGTACCCGCCTGGTGGCGAGCCCGTTCCGGGTCACGGGGTACGAGCCGTCGTACGGCCCGCCCCCGCGCCTGGGCGAGCACGGCGACCTGACCTGACCTGGCGGCTACGGCATCCCGCCGTCCACCCGCAGCGTCGCCCCGCTCGTGTACGACGACGCGTCCGACACCAGGTAGAGGGCGGCGCCCACCACCTCCTCCGGGGCCCCGATGCGTTGCAGCGCGTGCGGGCGGACCCCTTCGGCCAGCGCCTCGGGGTCCTCCTGCCAGCCCCGGGTCGCCCAGGTCGCGAAGGGGCCGCACATCAGGGTGTTGACGCGGACGCTCGGGCCGAGGGCGTGGGCGAGGCCGACCGTGACGGCGTTGAGCCCGGCCTTCGCCGCCGCGTACGGCACGATCGCCGGGCGCGGGCGGAGCGAGCCGGTGGAGCTGACGTTGACGATCGTGCCGCCGCCGGCCGCCGCCATCCGGGCGCCCGCGAGGACGGACAGCCGGAAGGGGCCCTTGAGGTTGAGGTCCAGGACGGCGTCGAACATCCGCTCCGTCACGGTGGTCAGGTCGTCGTAGACCGGGGACATCCCGGCGTTGTTGACCAGCGCGTCGAGCCGGCCGAAGCGGTCGTACACCGCGTCCACCAGGCCCGGCAGCTCGTCCCAGCGGCCCACGTGGACGGCGTGGGGGAGGGCCGCGCGGCCGGTCTCCCTCTCGATCTCCTCGCTCACGGCGACACAGGCCTCGTACTTCCGGCTGGCCACCACCACGTCCGCGCCGCAGCGGGCGGCGCCGAACGCCATCGCCCGCCCCAGCCCCCGGCTGCCGCCGGTGACGACCACGACCCGGCCGGTGAGGTCGAACAACTCGTCCGCGTATCCCATCCCGCCTCCTGGAGCATTCTCCTGAGTGAGAGTAAGGTTCTCGAATGTGCAGAATAGCATTCTGATGTGAGGGAGGATGCGTCATGTGGGACTTCAGTACCGACGACGCGTTCCAGGAGAAGCTCGACTGGGCCGCGACACTCGTCCGCGAGGAGATAGAGCCGCTGGACGTGCTGTTTCCGGGCAACGCCGACCCTTACGACCGGCAGAGCGAGGTCTTCCGGGAGGTCGTACGGCCGCTCCAGCGGCGGGTGCGTGAGCAGGGGCTGTGGGCTGCCCATCTGCCGCCCTCGCTCGGCGGGATGGGCATGGGCCAGGTGAACCTCGGTCTGCTCAACGAGATCCTGGGCAGGTCGAGTTGGGCGCCGATGGCGTTCGGCACCCAGGCCCCGGACTCCGGCAACGCGGAGATCCTCGCCCACTACGCCACCGAGGAACAGCGCAAGGAGTATCTGGAACCGCTCCTCGACGGCCGGATCGTCTCGACGTTCGCGATGACCGAGCCGACGGGCGGCGCGGACCCCGGCGGTTTCACCTGCACGGCCGTCCGCGAGAGCGGGGGAGAGTGGGTGATCAACGGCGAGAAGTGGTTCGCCTCCAACTACCCGCTGGCCGCCTTCGTCATCGCCATGGTGATCACCGACCCGGACGTCCCCGTCCACCAGGGCGCCTCCATGATCCTGATCCCGGCCGGCACCCCCGGCATGGAGATGGTGCGCGGCACCGGCATGGGCGGCGAGCCGCTCGGTGAGGGTGTGCACGCCTACCTCCGCTTCACCGACTGCCGGGTCCCCGCCGAGAACCTCCTCGGCGAACCGGGCTCGGGCTTCCTCATCGCCCAGACCCGTCTCGGCGGTGGCCGGCTCCACCACGCGATGCGCTCCGTCGGCCAGTGCGGGAAGGCGCTGGAGATGATGACCGAGCGCGTCGCCACCCGCCGTACCCGTGGCGGCGCCCTCGCCGACCAGCAGGCGGTCCGCCACCAACTCGCGGACACCTGGATCCAGATCGAGCAGTTCCGCCTCCAGGTGCTGCACGCCGCCTGGCACATGGACAAGGCCAACCGCACCGGCGACCGCGCCGACAGCCGCCGCGCCCGCCTCCATGTCTCCGGCGTGAAGGTCGCCACCCCGAAGGTCCTGGTCGACGTCGCCTACCGCGCCCTGCACCTGCACGGCGCCCTCGGCGTCTCCAACGAACTGCCGCTGACCAAGATGTGGCACTCCGGCCCCACCCTGGGCGTCGCCGACGGCCCCACCGAGGCCCACCAGGACGTCGTGGCCCGCCTGTTGCTGAAGGACGCCACCCCGGCCGACGACCCGCTCTTCGGCTCCGCCCACCTTCCCACCCGGCTGGCCGCCGCCCGCGCCCAGTACGCCGACCGCCTTCCCGAGACGGCGGTGGCCTGGTGAGCGACGACGACCTGAAGGCCGACCTTGACCGGCTCAACGAGTGGCCCGGCCTCGCCGGCCTCCCCGGCGAGGGCCCCGTGGCCGCCCTCGAACCCCTCACCGGCGGTGCCCAGAACCTGCTTTTCACCCTGCGCCGCGCCGACGGCACCGAACTCGTCCTGCGCCGCCCCGGCCGCCATCTGCGCTCCGGCGCCTCGGACGCCTTCCGCCGCGAGAGCCGCGTCCTGGCCGCCCTCGCAGACACCGACGTACCGCACCCGCGCCTGCGGGCGAGCGTCCTCGACGAGGACGTGCTCGGCGGGCCCTTCTCCGTCCTGGAGAAGATCGAGGGCTTCGCACCGCGCGGCAGGCTGCCGGGCCGGTACGCCGAGGACCCGCACTGGCGCCGCACCCTCGCCCTCGCCCTCGTCGACGGCGCCGCGAAGCTCGCCGCCGTCGACCCCGCCCGCCACGGCCTGGCCGATCTGGGCCGCCCCGAGGGCTGGTTGGCCCGCCAGACACCCAAGTACCTGAAAATGCTGCACGGTTACCGCGACGACCCCGCCTACCGGGAGGGCGAGTCCCCCGAGGTCGACCGGGTCGCCGACTGGCTCACCGCGCACACCCCGAAGGACGGCGCGACCGGCATCGTCCACGGCGACCTGCAGTTCGCCAACGTCATGTTCGCGTACGACGCCCCGCGCCTCGCCGCGATCGTCGACTGGGAGATGGCCTCCCTGGGCGACCCGCTCCTCGACCTCGCCTGGATCCTCACCGCCTGGCGCGAGCCCGGCGACCCACCCGGCAGCGACCCCCAGTTCCAGCCCTGGGACGGCATCCCCGGCCGCGCCGAACTCGTCGCGCACTACGGCGAGTCGACCGGCCGGGACGTCTCCGGCTTCCGCTGGTACCAGGTCCTGGCCTGCTTCCGCCTCGCCGCCCTCCTGGAGGGCAGCTACGCCCGCGCCCTCGCGGGCAGGATGAACCGCAAGCTCGGCGAGGGCCTGCACACCTACGCGGGCTGGCTGTGGGCCAAGGCCCGCCAGGAGATGGACCGGGACTGAAACCCGGTTACTTCGGCGGGAACCTCAACGCGCCGTCCAGGCGGATCACTTCGCCGTTGAGGTAGTCGTTCTCGCACAGGTGCTGGACCAGGGCCGCGTACTCCTCGGGGTGCCCCATCCGCCGTGGGTGGGGCACCTGCGGTCCCCAGTAGGCCTCCAGTTGGTCGGCGGCCTTGCCGTAGGCGGGGGTGAGGACCGTGCCCGGGGCCACCGAGACGACGCGGATGCCGAGCGGTGACAGATCGCGGGCGGCGACCAGTGTCATCGCGGACACGCCTCCTTTCGCCGCGGCGTAGGGGAGTTGGCCGATCTGACCCTCGTAGGCCGCGATGGACGACGTCATGACGACGACCCCGCGCCCGCCGTCCTCGCCGAAGGGCGCCGTGCGGGCGAGGGCCGCCGCGGCCAGCCGCAGGACGTTGAACACACCGGTGAGGTACACGTCGACCGTCGTACGGAACCCGTCCAGGGGCAGCGGTGAGCCGTCCTTGCCGACCAGCCGGCCGCCGCTCGCCGGGCCGCCGTGGCAGTCCACCGCGATCCGGAACGTGCCCGCCCCCTCGGCCTCCTCGACCGCGGCCGTCACCGAGCCCTCGTCGGTGGCGTCGGTGCGCACGTACCGCACCCCCAGTTCCGCCTCCAGCGCCTTGCCCTTGTCGTCGGCGAGGTCGGCCACCACGACCCGGGCCCCGGCCGCGTGCAGCCGCCGTACCGTCGCCTCGCCGAGACCGCCCGCGCCGCCGACCACCAGGGCCGAGGAACCTTCGATCCGCACGACAACTCCCCTCTCCCGCACCCGCTCTTGCAAGTGGGCCTCTTACTGTATGAGAATGACGTTCTCATGAACATAGCCGTGATCCTGGAAATGGCCGCCTCCGCGGGAGACCGGTCGGCCGTCACCGAGGGCGGCCGCTCGCTCTCCGCCGCCGGACTCCAGCGCCTCGCGCGCCACGCGGCCGACCGCTTCCGTGACCGCCCGGCGGTCCTGTACCTGGGGGCGAACCATCTCGCCTACCCGGTCGCCCTCTTCGGCGCGGCCCTGGCCGGGGTCCCCTTCGTCCCCCTCAACTACCGCCTGTCACAGGAGCAGTCGAGCGAACTGATCGACCGTCACCCGGGCGCCGAGGTGCTGCGCCCCGACGACCTCGACGCGCTCCTCGACCCGCCCGGGGAACCGGAGTCGGCGTCCGCCCCCGACGACCGGGACGCCACCGCCGTCACCCTCTACACCAGCGGCACCACCGCCGCCCCCAAGGCGGCCCTGCTGCGCCACCGCCATCTGCTCGCCTACGTCTTCAACACCCAGGACTTCGGCTCCGCGGACCCGGACGACGCGACCCTCGTGGCCCTGCCGCCGTACCACGTGGCCGGCCTGATGAACCTGCTCACCAACCTCTACACGGGCCGCCGCATCGTCTACCAGTCCTCCTTCGAACCGGCCGACTGGCTGGCGACCGTACGCCGCGAGGGCGTCACGCACGCCATGCTCGTGCCGACCATGCTCGCCCGCATCACCGCCGAGCTCGGCGCGGCCACGGCCGACGCGCCGAGCCTGCGCAGCCTCGCCTACGGCGGCGCCCGCGCCCCCCGCCCGGTGGTCGAACGGGCCCTGCGCCAGTTCCCGCACACCGGCTTCGTCAACGCCTACGGCCTCACCGAGACCGCGTCCTCCATCTGCGTCCTGGGCCCCGACGACCACTGGCGGGCCATCGTCTCCGACGACCCCGCCGTACGCGAACGGCTCGGCTCCGTCGGCCGCCCGCTGCCCGGCATCGAGGTGGAGATCCGCGACGAGGACGGCAAGGCCCTGGAGGCGGGCGCCATCGGGCTGGTCCTCGTGCGCGGGGAGCAGATCTCCGGCGAGTACGCGGGTGCCGAGGGAGGCGGCGAGGACGGCTGGTTCGCCACCCGGGACCGGGGGCGGCTGGACGCCGACGGCTACCTCTACATCGAGGGCCGCGCCGACGACACCATCATCAGGGGCGGCGAGAACATCGCGCCGGCCGAGATCGAGGACGTACTCCTGGAACATCCCGGTGTGCGGGAGGCAGCCGTCCTCGGGGTGCCCGACGCGGAGTGGGGGCAGCGGCTGGTCGCGGTCCTCGTCGGAGCGGGCGATCCCGAGGAGATCAGGGCCTTCGCCAGGACGCGTCTGCGCTCGTCCAGGACCCCGGACACGGTCGTCTTCCGCCCCGAACTGCCCCGCACCGCCACCGGAAAGCTCCTGCGCCGCACCCTCGTCGCCGAGTTGGAGGAAGAGGCCGCCGATGCCTGAAGCCGTGATCGTCGCCGCGCTGCGCACCCCGATCGGCACCGCGTTCAAGGGAACCCTGCGCGACACGACCGCCTACGAACTCGCCGAGCGGGTGATCAGCGCGGTGGCGGAGGGCCTCGACCCCGCCCTCGTGGACGACGTCGTCCTCGCCGAGTCGCACCACGGCGGCGGAGTCGTCGCCCGGCACGCCGCGCTCACCGCCGGACTGCCGCACGTACCGGGCCTCGCCCTCAACCGGCACTGCGCGGGCGGACTCTCGGCCGTACAGGCCGCCGCCGCGTCCGTGCGGGCCGGCATGGACCGGCTCGTCCTCGCGGGCGGGGTCCAGTCCCTGTCCACCGCGCCCCGGCTGTCGTACGGGGACGCGGAACGCTGGGTGCCGCCCTCCCACCCCGACCGGCCCGACGCGCCCAACCTCGACATGTCGGTCACCGTCGGCTGGAACACCGCCGTCCGCGCCGGGATCAGCCGCACCGAGATGGACGACTGGGCGCTGCGCTCCCACCGCAACGCCGTCCGCGCCCTGGACGAGGGCCGCTTCAAGACGGAGACAGTCCCCGTCGACACCCCGCACGGCGCCTTCGAGGCCGACGAGCACCCGCGCCGCGACACCAGCGCCGCGAGACTGGCCGCGCTGAAGCCGCTCCACCCGGAGATCGACGGGTTCTCGATCACGGCAGGCAACGCCTCCGGGGCGAACGACGCGGCGGCGCTGCTCGCGGTGGCCGACGAACGCTCGGGGCTGCCCGCCCTCGCCACGGTCCGGGCCTGGGCCTCGGTCGCCGCGGACCCGGCGGAGACCGGCCTGACCCCCGTCCAGGCCATCCCCAAGGCCCTCGGCCGGGCCGGGATGACGGTCGGCGACGTCGACCTCTTCGAGATCAACGAGGCGTTCGCCTCCGTCCCGGTCGCCGCCGTCCACCGCCTCGGCCTCGACGCCGACACGGTCAACGTCAGCGGCAGCGGCTGCTCCCTCGGCCACCCCGTCGCCGCCTCCGGCGCCCGCATGCTCGTCACCCTCATCCACGAACTGCGCCGCAGGGGAGGGGGAGTGGGCGTCGCATCCATGTGCGCGGGCGGCGGTATGGGGTCGGCGGTGGTGGTGGAGGTGGAGGCGCCGTGAGGTGCGCGGGATACGCGTTCACATCTGTCTGTGCCACATTGCTTCGCTCTTGAGCGCTGCCGACGCGTGGACCTGGTCGCGGGAGAAGCCGACGAGGTGAATGCGTAGACCTCGCAGGTTCTCGAGCTCGGTCAGATCAACGACGGCCTTGTCCGAGGATGAGTGGAGGTACAACTCGGCCAGGGAAGGGAACGTGGTCCGGAGACGGTCGAGGCCTGTGACCGTGTTGTCTCCGACGGCGAGCGCCAGATGTGTTGTCCGCGGTTGAACGACGGCAGACGGCAACTCGTATCCGTACCGAGAGAACAGAACAAGGTGCGTCAACTCGGGCAAGCGCGTGAGCTGTTCCAGCGCCTCTGCGACAGGGCCGAGGACGCCCAGGTGCGTCAGCCTGGTCCAACCAGCCTGCTGCTCCGGCCAGTCAGAGGGCATCGCGTTGAAGGACAGGTGCTCCAGGCCCGGAAGCGGCGGCAGTTGGAAGCTGGCATTGCCGCGGTGTGCATACCAATGGAAACTGCTGAAAATCGAGCTCTTCTGCTTGGGGAAAAGTGAGGAGAGGTTAGACCACGGGGTGCCTATGGAGAGTTCGACCAGACCAGGTGCTTTGGCCAACGGGGCGAGGGAGCGATTCTCAATGAGAGAACCTTCCAGGTGCAGGAATTGGACGTTGTGCTCGGCAGCGAAGTCGGCCACTTCAGCGAGGAAACCGTCTTGAGAGACCAGGAGACTTCTGACCTCGCCCACAACAGCCGCATGGCTCAATTCGTCGGGCGACTGGATCTGCAGAAAGGGCAGGTCCAGACCGGCGAGGATGTCGGCGGCGTACTCCGGTCCGGGGAAGAGGTTCCAGAACCCGACGAGTTCCCTGGCCTCTGAGCGGCGTACCTCCGCTGGGATCTGCCTCAGAAGGCGCAAGGCCTCGGGACCTCTGATCCTCTTGGCCAGGGCGAGCGTATTGCCTCTGGAGGCCTGGATCTTCCAGTCGATCTTCCGCTCGATCGCGGTGAGCAGGTCGGGCCCCACAGCCACGTACTCCTCCAAGGAGCGGAAGAGGAGCCCAGCGGTTTCCGGTAGCGTCAGGAACGACCGCGCCACCCCCGTGACCAGCACTTCCCGGTCCGCCTCGGACATCTGCACCGCGTAGGGGATACAGGAGGCCGCCGCCAACCGCATCCGCTCCCGTCGGCGGCGGTTCGTCTCCAGACGTACCTTGCGGCGGAACTGGGTGACGAACTCGCCGGTGTCCGCGACCGTGCACTGGCTCATCGCGAAGTGCAGGACGTCGTTCCAGGTCTCGTCGCCCGCGCGGCCGGCCAGCTGGCCGAAGGCACGCCGGGCCACCATGTCCGTCGCCGCAAGATAGTCCTGGAAGGTGCGGTGGCTGAAGCGCAGGGTGTCCTCGCTGAGGGCGACGAGCAGTCCGCTGCGTTCCTGGAGTGCCTTGCGGATCTCCCCGGCCGTGCGGGCGCCCGCCTCACGCCCGAGGCTGAGCAGCCGCTCGTCGACCTTCTGGTCGAAGCGCTCAGGGGTGATCTCCCGTTCGCCCTCGGTGGTGAGGTATCCGGCCACCCACGACAGGATCGCGCGACGCTGGTCCACGTCCAGGTGGGGGAGTGGATCGGGGACCTCCCGGTCCTCGTCGCGCAGGCCGAGCATCATGTCGATCGTCTTCTTGTACAGCTCGTGCCGGAACCGCGGCAGCCGGGTCGCGTGCACTTCGTGGAGCTTGCACAGCACGGCGCAGAGCAGCGGGCTCGCGGCGAGCGCGGCCAGGTCGTCGGACGCGTCGACCCGCTCGATCAGGCTGGTCTCCAGCGAGGTCAGCCGCGCGATCCGGCGCTCGCTCTCTTCTTCGCCATACCGTGCCGATCGCACTCCGAGGACGGCCGCCCGGTGCCACTTGCGGATGAGCTCCGAGCGCTGATCCTTGTTGAGTTCGCGGAGCCGGAGTTCGGCGAATCCGAGCTTCCTCGGCGGCTGCCAGTGCTCGATCGCCTCGGGCCTGCCGGTGACGATGACGTGCAGCGAGCGGAAGTCGCGCAGCAGCGCGCCGATCCAGCGGAGCACGCCGTCGCGGTGGATCTCCAGCACCTCGTCGAGGCCGTCCACCAGCAGCAGCGCCCGGCCGCCGTCGAGCATCCGGTGGATCCAGCCGTCCGGCGGCGCGGCGCCGGTGCCCATGCGGCTGAAGCGCAGGAACTGCTCGGGCTGCGGGAGCACCCCGTCCGATCCCTCGGCCTGCTTCCAGCGGGGTGCGTACATGTCGCGGAGCCGGATCAGGAAGGGCACCTGGTCGTTGAAGGGCTCCAGGGGCCCCTTGCAGGAGCGGCGGGCCATCGACACCGCCACCCATTCGAGCAGGGTGGACTTGCCCGCGCCCGGGTCGCCCCGCAGCAGCAGACGGGGGTTCTTCGGCAGCAGCTGCTCCACGGGCCGTGCCTGGTCGTCCTGGGTCAGCCTGGTCGGGGGCAGTCCGGCGTGGAGGCTGACGTATGCGTGCTCGATCTGCATGTCGTCCTCCAGCCCGCGCTGCCCCAGCCCGAACAGCTGGATGTGGCCGAAGCGCCGGATCACCTCCTGGCGGTAGGTGTCGAGGAACGCGCTGTCCCGTGCGTCCCGCGCGGTGAGCGGAGGCCCGGTCCGGCATACGGCGCTCAGCAGGGGCGATGCGTCGCGGAAGGCGCTGACCGGCACGGCCTCCAGCCGGGAGTGGCCCCAGCCCGCCGAGTCGCGCACGATCACCCCCACCAGCCAGCGACCCGCGTGGAAGACCGGTGTACCCGACATGCCGCCCCAGGGGTGGTCGCCAGTGGGCGGATGGCCCTGCAACTCCAGGGAGAGGTAGCCGTGGGTGTCGGCGCTGTTCGACGCCACGCGGAACCGGGCCTCCAGTGGGGTCACACCGGCTGTGGGGCGGGTCATCACGGTGGGCAGGCCGAGGGCGGCACAGTCGTCGAACTCCGCGTCTGCCGCCAACTCGCTGAGGACGACGGGTGTCAGCTCGCCCTCCTCCGCCAGCTTTCCCGTGGTGAGGAGGGCGACGTCGTGCCCGGTCCACACCACCTCGGCCGGTGCGTAGCGCAGACCGGTCAGCCGACAGACCTGCAGCTCGCCCGGCGGCACGGACGCGACGACATGACCCGCGGTGAGGACGACGTCCGGGGCGAGGAGATAGCCGCTGCCCCGTACCGCGCCGTCCTTGGTGATCACGGCCACGAGGTGGGCGCGGCCGGGATGACGCAGCGGGCTCATGGGACGATGCGGTGGCTCGGGTCGACGGTGTTGATCTCGGGACTCTCACCCGTCGACGCCGAGACCGGGGTGAGGTTCAGCTTCACCCGGTGTGTGGTCGCCGTCGACCACTTGCCCTCGGCGTCCGCCGTGACCACCCACGCCTTCACGCCGCCCTTGACGGTCTTGTCGCGGGTGAGCGCCACGGTGAACTCCAGCTCGATCGGACCGACCTGGAACCGGATGTCGGAGCCGGGAGCCGTCCTGGCCGCCTCGGTGATCTGGGTGCGCAGCGCCTGGACCGCCGAGACCAGGTCGATGTCGATCGGTGTGGCCTCGGTGTCTTCGGGGGTGTTCGGCATCTTCGGACAACTCTCCCATCAGTAGAGCAGGTTGCTGCCCGACATAATGGGGCACGAAACGGCCCGGCAAGGGGCGGATCGGCCGAATGCCGGCCCGGGTTCGGTCGTCAGTTCGTGAACCGGAGCAGCGCCTCCTGCGTGTACGAGGCGAGCAGGGTGCCCTGTTCGGTGAGTACGTCGCCCCGGCCGAAGCAGCGGCCGTGGGCGGCGACGGGGCTGTGCTGGCGCAGCAGCAGCCAGGCGCCGGTCTCGGGCGGCCGGTGGAACCACACCGTGTGCGAGGTCACCGCCGAGGCGAACGCGCGCCCCGAGTCCGTCTGTGCGACCCCCTCCACCGGCCGCAGCGCGGTGCCGATCGGGGTGAGGTCGGTGGCGTACGCCAGCAGTGCCGGCCCGAGCGACCGGTGCGTCTCGGGGACACGGGTCCACAGCTCGAACACGGGCGGCTCGGACTTCTCGGTGTCGAGGTCGGTCACGGCCCGTGACTCCCAGGGCAGGAGCGGGAGTTCGGCCGTGTGTTCCGGCCCCGGGAGGGCGGGGGCGGGGTCGACGGACTGCCGGTCGGGCCCCTGCTCCCATGTGTGCAGGCTCGCGTTCGCCACGGCCACGACCCCGTGTTCCTGGCGCGCCACGAGCCGTACGGCGGCGAACGTCCGCCCCTCCTGCGGGACTTCGGTCTCGTAGCGCACCGACTCCCCGGTGCGGCCCTCCCGCAGGAACTGCGTGTGCAGCGACTTCAGGCCCTTGCCGGGCGCGGCCAGACCGGCGGCGCGGGCGAACTGGGCGAGCAGCTGGCCGCCGAACAGCCGCCGGTACTCCAGCTGTTGTGAGCCGCCCTCGTAGGTGCCCTGGCCGAGGGGTGCGAGGTCCAGGCAGTCGAGCAGGTCGGGCCAGAGGTCGACGGTCGTCATCGGAGGCTCCTCACAGGTCGACGAGACGGGGTGTGCGGCCCTCGCGCAGCAGCAACGACCCGGCCTCACGGGTCAGTTCGCGGGCGGAGCCGAGCAGCCCGTCCAGGACGAGCGCGCGTCGCACATGCCGGTGCAGTTCGTGCTCGGCCGTGAACCCGATACCGCCCAGGGCCTGTTGGCAGTGGCGGGCGGCGGTGAGCGCGGCCCGTCCGGCGGCGGCCTTGGCCAGCAGCGCCCCGGTGTCGTCGGCCGCCGCGGTCAGCGCCGCCTCCGCGCCCTCCAGGGCGACGTACGTCTCGGCCAGCCGGTGCCGCAGCGCCTGGAAGGAGGCGAGCGGGCGCCCGAACTGATGCCGGTCCAGGACGTGCCGGCGGGCCAGGGCGAGCATCGCGTGCCCGGTGCCGAGCAGCCACCAGCCCAGGGCGCGGCGTCCTGCGGCGAGTCGCGGGAGCGGTACGCCGGAGTCGACGCGCCGCAGCGGGAGTTCGGGGTCGAGCGGGCTGTCGTACGACGATCCGTCCCTGAGCCAGAGCACCAGGGTGCCGCCCGTGAACGGCAGGGGCGGGGTGCCGCCGAGGGGGCGGCCGGCCGCGTGCAGGAGGACGTCGTTGAGGACCGGCGCGTGGGTGCCCGTCTCGCCGAGCAGGCGGAAGACCAGCGGGACGACCGTGTCCGGTTCCTCTATGAGCATGTCGGGCCAGCCCAGCTCGGCGAGATCGGCGCCGGAGGTGAGGGTCTTGCGCAGGGCGTCCGCCAGGAGGGCGCGTTCGGCCTGGTCCACGCGGTCACTCCTTTCCGAGGTCCAGCAGCCGGCGGGCGACGATGTTGCGCTGGATCTCGGCCGTGCCGCCGTAGATCGTCGCGGCCCGCGAGTAGAGGTATTCGGTGCGCCACGGTGAGTCGGCCAGTTCGATGGTGCCCGGCAGCAGGTCACGGACCGTGTCGAAGAGCCGCTGTTCCGCGCCCGCGAGCAGGATCTTGTCCACGGAGGTCTCCGGGCCGAGCCGTCCGCCGGTGGCGAGGCGTGCCTGGGTGGCGGCCGAGCGGCAGCGCACGGTGTGCAGATCGAGCCAGGCGCCGCCCAGCGCGTCCGGGTCGGCCTCGCAGCTGTCGGCGAGCAGGCGGTCCAGGCGGCTGTAGAGGTGGGCGATCCGGTGCCAGAAGCAGGTGGAGCGTTCGTGCGGCAGCAGGTCCATCGCGAGGCGCCAGCCGTCCCCGGGCGTGCCGAGCAGCCGGGACTCCGGGACGCGTACGCCGTCGAGGAACACCTCGGCGAACTCGTCCACGCCGTGCATCGTGCGCAGCGGGCGGACCGTGATGCCGGGGGAGTCCATGTCGACGAAGAACGCGCTGATCCCGGCGTGTCCGGGGCCGCCGGTGCGGGCGAGCAGCACACAGCGGGCGGCGTACTGGGCGAGGCTCGTCCACACCTTCTGCCCCGACACCACCCAGCCGGCCCCCTCCGGGTCGCGGACCGCCCGGGTGGTCAGGGACGCCAGATCGCTGCCGGAGCCCGGTTCGGAGAAGCCCTGGCACCACTGCTCGGCGCCGCCAAGGAGCCGGGGCACCATCTCGGCGGCCAGCGCGGGCGGCGCGTAGTCCAGCAGGGTCGGGACCAGCACCTCGACCATCGACCAGATACCGGGCTCGGCGAGGTCCCGGGAGGCGGCCTCCTCGCCCAGCACCGCGCGCAGCGCGCTCGGCCCGCCGAGCCCGCCCACCTCGGCCGGCCAGCCGTACCGCATCCAGCCCGCTGCCCACAACGCCCGCCGCACCCGGCCGAGTTGGGCGACCTGTGCGTCCAGGCCGTGGTCCGCGGAGTCCGGGGACAGGTCGTGGTCGTCGAGCCAGCCGCGTACCTCGCGCCGGAAGACGTCGAGGTCGGCGAAGGGAGACACCCTCATGACCGGGTGAAGGCGTGCGGTCGCCCCGAGTCGTGCGCGCCGCTGCGCCGGATGAAGGTCATCGCCCGGGTGCGCAGCCGCCAGCCGTCCGGGGTGCGGAGGTAGGTGTCGTTGTAGTAGCCGATGCGCATCTCGTGCCGGGAGTGCTCCACGAAGCACAGCGGCTGGGTGCCGGTCGCCGTGTCCCCGGCCAGCTCGATCACCGGGGTGCCGACGAGGAAGAGGCCCTTGGGGGCGGCGGAGACCAGTGCCGGGAACCCGTCGAGCGAGTAAGTGTCGCCGAACGCGCTGTAGGTGCCGTCCGGGGTGAAGACGGCGAGCACCTCGTCCACGTCGCCGCGGGTCATCGAGACCGCGTAGCGGCCGAGGAGCTGCTCGATCTCCACCAGGTCGTCGGTGTCGCTCAAGGGACCTCCAGTGAGAATCTCATTCTCGCGAATGAGTATCACGCTTCCATGGGGTCGCGTCCTCCGTCAACGCCGAAGCTTCCGGAAGTCCCAGCTGACCACCTCCTCCGGCACCATCCGCAGCCAGCCGTGCCGTCCGTCGTACCGGAACCGCCCGCCCGCGTACTTCTCGCCGAACAGCCGCTCCGGCTCGATGAGCTCGTCGTACGGCTCACCCGTGCGAGGGACCTCGCCGACCGCCTCCGCCGGTCCCCGCAGCTCCACCCCGCGCAGCGCCGTGAAGTCGAAGCCGCCGTCGTCCACGACCACCGCGAGCCGCCCCTGTTTCACCACGTCGGACCAGCGTCTGCTGCGGGTCAGCGAGTTGAGCCACAGGGCGGTGCCGTCCCAGACGAACCACAGCGGGCTGATGTGCGGATGGCCGTCGGACGCGGTGACGGCGACCCGGCAGACCGGCTGGGCACGCAGGAACGCGTCGGTCTCGGCGGCGCTCATCGCGATCGCGGTGCCCCGCCGCTGCTTGCCTGTCATAGAACCTCCCGGTGTGATGGCTGTGTGCGGATGGTTGTGTCCGGATGGTTGATTCTCCAATAGTGAGAAGCTAGTTTCCAGACCATGGATCAGTTCCTGGCCTTCACGGTGGTCGGCCTGAGCACCGCCGCGATCTACGCCGTGATCGGCAGCGGTCTGGTGCTCACCCATACCACGGCCGGCGTCTTCAACTTCGCGCACGGCGCGGCCGGCATGCTCGCGGCCTTCGCCTACTGGCAGCTGGCCGTCGGCTGGGGCTGGCCGGTACCACTCGCCCTCGCCGCCGTCCTCCTCGTCCTCGCGCCCGCCTTCGGACTGTTCGTGGAACGGGTGCTGATGCGCCCGGTGCAGGCGCTCGGCGAGGCGGAGCGCCTGGTCATGACGGTCGCCCTGCTCACCGGATGCATCGCGCTCGCCCGCTGGGTCTGGGACCCCAACACCCCCCGCCCCCTCAACCCCTTCTTCGCCGACCGCTCCGCCATCCGGCTCGGCCCGACCGCCGTCACCTGGCACCAGGCCGTCACCATGGCGGTCGCCCTGGCCGTCGCGGCCGGCCTCTGGTTCCTCCTGCACCGCACCCGCTCCGGCACCGAGATGCGCGCCTGCGTGGACGACCGTGCCCTCGCCGGGCTCACCGGCGCCGACCCGCTGCGCGCCGGGCGGCTCGCCTGGGTGCTCGGGATCCAGCTCGCGGCCGTCGGCGGCATCCTCATCGCGCCGACCGTCGCGCTCGACGCCCAGCAGCTGTCCCTGCTCATCGTCAGCGCCTACACCGCCGCCGTCTTCGGCCGGCTGCGCAGCCTGCCCCTCACCTTCCTGGGCGCGGTCGTCGTGGGCCTGCTGGAGGCCTACCTGGCCGGCTACCTGCCGCAGAACGACTACCTCCCCGGGCTGCGCCTGGCCGCCCCCGCCCTGCTGCTCTTCCTCGCCCTGCTCGCCTTCCCGCACCGCAGGCTGCGCGGCCGGGACCGCCGGCTCGTCCCCGTCCCGCTGCCCGGCCGCCGCGGCGCCCTGCTGCTCGCGGGCGCCGTCCTCGGCCTCGCGCTGGTCCTGGTCACCGTCCTGTCCGAGGAGGCCCTGGTCTCGTACGGCGCGATCTTCGCCCTCGGCGTCGTCGCCCTGTCGTACGTCCCGCTCGCCGGGTTCGCCGGGCAGGTCTCCCTGTGCCAGCTGTCCATCGCCGGGATCGGCGCGGTGGTGTGGGGTCACCTCGGGGCGCACGGCGAGCTGTGGGCGCTGCCGGTGGCCGTGCTGGTCACCGCGGCCGTCGGCGCGCTGATCGCCGTACCGGCACTGCGGCTGTCCGGCATCTACCTCGCGCTCGGCACCTCCGCGTTCGCCGTCGTCCTCGACCGGTGGATCTTCACCCTGCCCGCCTTCGACGTTCTCGGTGTCCGCATCGCCCTGTTCGACCAGGGCTCGGTGTCCGTCACCGGACCCGACCTGTTCGGACTGCGTCTGACGACCCCCGCCGAACTGCTTCTACTGGCCGCCGGCTGTCTCGCGCTCGCCTCCCTCGGCGTGGCCGCGCTGCGCCGGGGCCGGTACGGGCGGCGGCTGATCGCCCTGCGCGACAGCGAGGCCGCCTACGCCACCCTCGGCGGCCGGCTCCTCGGCGCGAAGGTCGCCGTCTTCGCCCTCTCCGCCGGAATCGCGGGCCTCGGCGGCGCCCTGTACGGCATGCAGCTCCAGACCGTCACCGCAGAGCAGTTCAACCTCGTCGCCGGGCTGCCCATCTTCCTGATCGCGGTCATCGCCGGGCTCGGCTACGTCGGCGCCGGGCTCTTCGCCGGTGTCGCGTTCGTCCTACCGACCCAGCTGCTCGGCGAACTCGGCACCTGGGCGCAGGACTTGTCCGCGCTGCTGATCGCGCTGGCCGGAATGGGGCTCGCGCACAGCCCCGGCGGGATCATCGGCCGGTTCCGTGCCGAGTGGGCTCCGCTCGCTCAGAACCGGGTGCTGCTCGGGGCGTTGGGCGGAGCCCTCGCGGTGTGCTGGCTGCTCGCCGCCCTCGACACGGTGAACGGCTGGCTGCTGCTGGCCGTCGCCCTCGCGGCGGCCACGGCGCTGCGGATCCGCGCGGCATCGGGTCAACAGCCGTCACCCGAACCGCCGTTGGAGTGGTGGGGAGTACGCCGCCCCTGGCGGCCCGAGGACGGGGAGGTGCTGGGCCGTGCCACTGCTGCAGGCTGAGGAGGTGACCGTCAGCTTCGGCGGACGCCGGGCGCTCGACACGGTGTCGCTGGCCGCCGAGGCGGGCCGGGTCACCGGGCTCATCGGGCCCAACGGGGCAGGAAAGAGCACCCTGTTCGACGTCGTTTCGGGGCTGCGCCGGCCACGCGGGGGCCGGGTCCGGCTCGACGGCCGCGACATCACCCGCGAGGGCCCCGCCCGCCGCGCCCGGCGCGGGATGTCGCGCACCTTCCAGCACCTGGAACTCTTCGGCCGGCTCACCGTGCGCGACAACCTCCTCGTCGCCGCCGAACTCGGCCCCGAACGCCGGCACGCCGCCCGCACGGCCGACGCCGTGCTCACCCGGCTCGGGCTCACCGACCGCGCCGACGAGCCCGCCGACGCGCTGCCCACCGGCCTCGCCCGGCTCGTCGAGGTCGGCCGCGCCCTCGTCCTCAGACCCCGCGTCCTGCTCCTCGACGAACCCGCGGCCGGCCAGGACGCCGAGGAGACCGAGCGGTTCGCCGCGCTGCTGCGCTCCCTCGCCGCCGACGGCACCGCCGTCCTCCTCGTCGAGCACGACATGGGCCTGGTGATGAGCGTCTGCGACGAGGTGTACGTCCTCGACCTGGGCGCCGTGGTGGCCTGCGGCCCGCCCGCCCGGATCCAGCAGGACAAGACGGTCCTCGCGGCCTACCTGGGGGAAGCATGAGCCTGCTGGCGCTCTCCGGCGTGCGCGCCGCGTACAACGGCATCACCGTGCTGCACGGGGTGGACCTGGAGGTCGCCGCCGGTCAGGTGGTAGCCCTCCTCGGTCCCAACGGCGCCGGGAAGACGACCGTGCTCAAGGTCGCCTCCGGCACCCACCGCCCCAGCGGCGGACGCCTCCTCCTCGGCGGACGGGACGCCACCGGCGTCCGCCCCGGCGACCTCGCCCGCGCGGGCGTCTGCCTCATCCCCGAGGGCCGGGGCGTGTTCCCCAACCTCACCGTGCGCGAGAACCTCCTGATGATGACCTTCACCGGGCGCGCCCGGGAGGACATCGAGGAAGCCGCCTACGCCCGATTCCCCGTCCTCGGCAGCCGCCGCACCCAGCACGCGGGCACCCTCTCCGGCGGCGAACAGCAGATGCTCGCCCTCGCCCGTGGACTGGCCACCGATCCCGCCGTTCTCCTCCTCGACGAACTCTCCATGGGGCTCGCCCCGCTGGTCGTCGCCGAACTCTACGAACTCGTCGCCGAGATCGCCCGGCAGGGGGTCGCCGTACTCGTCGTCGAACAGTTCGCTGCCGCCGTACTGAAGATCGCCGACCACGCCGCCGTCCTCGTCCGGGGCCGCGTCCAGTGGCAGGGCCACCCCGACAGCTCCCTGCACGCGGAACTCTCCTCGTACTACCTGGGGAGCGCGCGGTGAGGACGCGCAGGAACGCCGTACGAACCGGCCGAGGAGTGTCCGATGAGTCCGCTGAGCCCGATGAGTTCGCTGAGTCCGCTGAGGAGAACCCCATGACCACGACCCCCGTGTCGTCATCGCCCGCCGCCGGACAGGCCGACCGAGCCGACCGGACCGACGAGACCGAACGGGTCGACCGGGCCGAGCGGTTCGTCCGCGAGCTCGCCGCGCTGAAGATCCCCGACCCCGCCGCCGCGCGCGCCGCCCTCTGGCTGCGGCTCGGCGGACTGCTGATGCTCGCCGGACTGGTCCTCGGCGGACTCGCCTTCCCGCTCGCCCACGCCACCGACTCCCCCCTCGGCCAGGGCGACGCCCTCGCCCTCGGCCTCGGCGGAGTCGCCGCCGCCGTGGTGGGCGGCGCGCTGTTCCTCCGCTACTCCCTCACCGGCTTCCTGCGCTTCTGGCTCGCCCGCCAGTCGTTCGACCTGGACCGGCTCGGCGAGCGCCTCACCGCCCCCGCTCCAGCCCTCGCCCCCGCTCCCGCGCACGAAGGAGAACCGCGCCATGGCGTCACCCGCACCGACCCCGCGCCCCGGTGACCAGCTCGCCGCGGCCACCGGTACCACCCGCGTGATCGTCATCCGCGCACCGGAGGGCGGCGCCGGCGCGATCGAGTGCGGCGGCGTCCCGATGGTCCCCGCCCGGCAGGCCCCCGCGGCACCCGCCGCCGGTGAGGCCCCCGGCGCCCTCATCGGCAAGCGGTACGTCGACGCCGCCGACACCCTCGAACTTCTGTGCACCGCCTCCGGGGCGGGCCCGCTGACCTACGGAGGGCAGCCGCTGACCGTCAAGGCCCCCAAGGCGCTGCCCGCCTCGGACTGAACCGTCCCGAGCTCCGTACTCACCTGGTGGACGCCCTCTTGACGTCGGACGGGGGCGGATCGACACTCGATCGGGAATCCTAGTGAACAGGTAGGGAAGCATGGGGCGTCTGGAGACGGCCATCGGCCGAGTGAACCGTACGGCATGGTCGTCGCCCCTTCTCACCTCCCGCCGTCACATCGACCTGCAGCGCGTCTGCAGCGCGATCAGCCCCTAGCGCGTCTCCTGCCGGATCGACCGGCCCGGGGCGCGGCGGCTCCACGCGCCGGAACCGGTGCGCGGGGGCACCCCATCGCCCGCGCCCGCCGACGCCACGGTTCCCCGCTGAGCCGATCCGGACGACACGCCCCAGGGCCGAGCCGCCCCACCCCCTCACGCCAACAGCGTGCGCGGGAGGGGACGGCCTCCCGTCCCGATGCCGCATCCGCCGCGCACACCCCCAACGCGCCGTCCTTCGGGGAGAGACATGACCGTCACACCGCCGGCCGCCCACCTGACCGCCCGCCCCGCCCCCGCCTTCCGGGGTCGCATCGGCCACGACTCGCGCAGCGGCCACTACGCCGTGCCGCGCCGCTACCGCCTCCACCTGTCCACCGCCGACCCGGACGGCCTGCGCATCGCCGTCACCCACAGCCTCCTCGGCCTGGACCGGGCCTGTCCCGTGATGCTCCTGCCCGCCGTCCCCGACTGTCCCGACGGCGGCCACTCCGCGGTGCGCCCGCTCTACGACGCCAGCGCCCACCGGTACACCGGACCCGCCCTCGCGCCGGTGCTCAGCGACGACTGGTCCGGGCGGATCGTCTCCACCCACGGCCCC
The DNA here is from genome assembly GCF_042653945.1 of Streptomyces vulcanius. NCBI lineage: Bacteria > Bacillati > Actinomycetota > Actinomycetes > Kitasatosporales > Streptomycetaceae > Streptomyces > Streptomyces vulcanius. The sequence continues at coordinate 202,915 of NZ_JBHSFK010000020.1, forward strand.
GACATCGCCCGCGACCTCGCCCGGCGGTTCGGCGGCGGCCGGCGCGCGCTGTACCCGTGCGGCGCCGAGTCGGCGGTCGAGGCCGTCGAGCGGATGTGCGCGCGGGGCATCCAACGGGCCGCACAGCGCGCCGGAGCGGCCGACGCCGAGGAGAGCGAGCGCACCGCCGCCCTCGACTCCCTCCTCACCACCCTGGGCGTGCTGGAGCAAGGGCTCGCCGTGCAGCCGTATCTGATCAGTGATCAGATCACCGCGGCGGACGTCGAGTTGTGGGTCGCGCTGGTTCAGCTGGACACCGTGCACCGCCACCACCTCGACGCGGACGCCGTCCACCGTGTCGCCGCCCATCCCGCCCTGTGGGCCTACGCCCGCCGGCTGACCGCCCACCCCGCCTTCGGCGCGCACCTCGACCTCGACGGCATCGCCCGCCGCCACCACGCCCGCTGCCAGGGCCTGGAGGCCGCCGGCTCCGCCGTGCAGATCCTGGACTGGGCCGCCCACACCACCCGCACCCACCAGCCGTTCCAGCCGGTGGACCGGCATTGACATTCGTTCGGGCGGCTGTCTTTACTAACGCCCAGAACGGTCATGAGCGTCAGCGACAAGCCCTGGCTTGCTGACCGGCAACCCTCGCACCGCGGTGGGGTGCCCCAGGTGACGACCGGACCGGATGCCGTATCACCACGGCGATCCGGTAAGCGCGAGGCCCCCAGGGGCCGGAAAAGTGACGGAGACACACATGTACGCAGCTCTCAGGACGGCCCCCCGCCGCCCCCGGGGCTGCGTACGCCCGTCGGTACAGCCCCTCGTCGCCGACCGCTCCGTCGATCTGCTCCGCGTGAACAGCGCACTGTGTACCGCACCGGGCCGCGCCCGCTGCCGGGGCTGACACCTCACCTCAGCCCCCGCATCCCCGACGAACACCGCCCGAGCGGTGTGCCCTCGTTCGCCCAGCCCCCGGTCCCGTGTGCTCCCGCGCCCCGCCCGCCTCCACGGCGGCGTGCGCCGGCCGCGCCCCGGGGTGTCCGACTCTGCTGCCGGAGCCCTCCATGAGCCGACCCCCAGGCGCCGTCGCGTCCCTCCCCACGACACCACCCGCCGACACGCCGTCAAAACCGCTCACCGCCCAACGAGTTCAGCCACTGCGCCGACCGGGCCGCTGGATCGCCACCGCCGTCGTCCTGGTGCTGGTCGCCCAGTTCGCGCACGGACTGGTCACCAACCCCTTCTACCAGTGGGACCGCTTCGGCTACTGGTTCCTGCGCCCGGTGATCCTCGACGGACTGCTGATCACCCTCGAAGTGACCGCCTACAGCGCGGTGCTGGGCCTCCTGGGCGGCATCCTGCTGGCCCTCGCCCGGCTGTCGAGGAGCCCGGTGCTGCGCGCGGTCAGCTGGACCTACGTATGGGCGCTGCGCTCCATCCCGCTGATCGTCGTCCTGCTCTTCCTCTACAACTTCAGCGCCCTGTACCGGACGTTGAGCCTGGGCGTTCCCTTCGGCCCCGCCTTCCTCACCTTCGACGAGTCCCGGCTCGCCACCGACATGGTGATCGCCGTCGTCGGCCTCAGCCTCAACGAGGCGGCCTACGCCGCCGAAGTCGTCCGCGGCGGCATCCTCTCCGTCGACCAGGGCCAGCACGAGGCCGCCGCCGCGCTCGGCCTGCCCAAGCGCTACCAGTTCTGGCGGATCGTTTTTCCGCAGGCCTTGCGGTCGATCACCCCGAACTACGTCAACCAGCTGATCGGCCTGGTCAAGGCCACCTCACTGGTCTTCTACGTCTCGCTGCTCGACCTGTTCGGCACCGCGCAGACCATGGGCGCCACCTACCCCGGAGACATCGTGCCGCTGCTGCTGGTGGTCACCGTCTGGTACCTCATCCTCACCAGCCTCGTCTCCGTCGCCCAGTTCTACGTCGAGCGGTACTACGCCCGGGGTGCCACCCGTTCCCTGCCGCCGACGCCGTTGCAGAAACTGCGGACCGCTCTCGACGAGTTCAGGGCGCGACTGCGCAAGGAGGCCGCTGCCTAATGCTGAAGTCAAGCCACGAGACGAAGAGTTGGCCGGGCTTCGAAGGGCCGACGGTCACGCAGGATGGCGTAGAGGACGTTGACCTTGCGCCGGGCGAGTGCGATCAGGGCCT
>NZ_JBHSFK010000021.1:0-195808 GCF_042653945.1 Streptomyces vulcanius
GGTCCAGGACCGCATGGGCGTAGGAATGCTCCGCCGAGGCCAGTTCGGCGCCATCGGCGACACGCACCACCACCGCCCGCCCCGACAACGTCCCGTAATCGACTCCGACGACGCAGGCGTCGGAGTGGGTGTGGTCGCCGTGCTCGGCGTTCATCATCGGGTCGCCCTTCCGTTCGGCATTTCGTGCAACGTTCGAAGCGTTGAGTGGGGTGGAGAGAGGAAACCCGTGGGACAGAGGTTCCAGCCGGGGCCCGGCTCCAGTGGCCGGGCCCCGGACGGGGTCGGTCGTCAGCCGACGAGCGGCGCGACGGTGACGCGGTCGATGTTGGGCGCGTACGCGCTGGAGTTGGCGAAGGTGATCGTGTTGGTGCCGGCGGCGAGGGTGACCGGGACGGGCAGGTCCCAGTAGGTCGACCAGCTGTAGTTGTTGCGGAACATGACGGTCTGCGCGGTGCCGTTGACAGCGATCTGGGCTGCCCGGGAGACGACGTTGGTGTTGTAGTTTCCGGAGCCGGATACCTGGTTGTTGGCGTAGCGGACGTTCATGACGTACCGCCCGGCCTTGGGGGCATCGACCTTGACGGTGAGCGTGTTGCCCGAGCCGTTGCCGATGTAGCCGACGTACTTGCCGCCGGAGGCCCAGGTGTCCGAGCTGACGACGGCGGTACCGGCGAGGGTGCCGTTCTCGGCCTCGTAGGCGGTGACGCCCGAGGTGTCACCGGCGGCGGCGACGCGCAGGTCGCTCAGGTCCAGATTGGACCCGGAGGTGGCGGCGGTGATGCGGTTGTTGCCCGCGGACAGGTACAGCCGTGCGCTCCGGTCGGCGGGATCGCCGCTCGTGGACGGCAGAGCGACGGCGGTGGCGCCGTCCAGGGTGAGGGTGGCGCCCCCCTTGGAGGAGTAGTCCGTGTGGACGGTGTAGTAGCCGTCGGTCGGCGCGTAGACGTCGAAGATGGCCGAGTCGCCTGTCTTCAGGTGCAGGGCGCCCGCGCCGGTGATGCCGGAGTCGTCGTAGTGGTAGGCGGGCTTTCCGGTGATGTCGGCGTAGGTGGCCGGGTAGACGGTCTCCGCGGTGGAGGACCTGGTGAGGTCGATCTTGTCGAGGGTGACCTCGTTGGTCCCCTTGGCCAGGGTGAGGGTGTGCTTGCCCGCTGTCAGGGACACCGATGCGCCGGCGATGGAACGGTAGGTCCAGTTCAGGGTCGGCGAATAGGTGATCGTCCGGGCCGAGCCGCCGTCGACGGTCAGGGTCTGGGTCGCCGGTCCGCCGGACTGGTTGCCGTAGAACACGTCGAGGTCGTACGTGCCGGTGCTCGGGACGTCGACCGTGAAGGCGGCCTTGCTGTCCGGCTGGTTCAGGCTGCCGACGTCCTTGGTGCCCGAGGTGGCGTAGCCGTAGGGGTTGGACACCGTGCCCTGGGTGTAGACCGTGCCGCTGGTGAGGGCGGCGTTCTCCGCCTCGTACGTCGCGGACCAGGGGACGTCGGCCGCGGTGGGCGAGCCGGTGCCGGCCGGGTTGACGGTGATGCGGTAGGCCGACATGGGGTCGAGGTCGGTCAGCGGCACGGTGACGCTGCCGTCCGCGGCGACGGTGTAGCTCTTGCGGGCAAGCACGCTCGGCGCGGCGGCCGCTCCTTCGTAGCCGCTCCAGGCGGTGCGCTCCACGGAGACGTTGACCTTGCTGCCGAAGGAGGCCGGGATGTGCTGGATGACGGTGTCGGCCGAGCCGGAGGTCCCGCCGCCGAGGAGCACCTGGGCCTGCTTGGCATGGGTGTCCAGCGATGCGATGCCCTGCAGGGTGTCGATGACGTTCGACTGCGGCGGGGTCACCTTGGCGGTCTTGCCGGTCAGGCCCGCGTACCAGCGCAGCAGCCACCAGTCGCCGTTGGGGATGTTGGTCTGGCTGACGTTGCCGTCCAGGTTTCCGGCGATGTCCCAGTACGCCTGGTCGGCGTAGACCTTGTTCCGTTCGAACATGGACATCCACTGGATCATCTGGCCCGGGACCGAGAGGTCGCGGCGGTTGCCGTACTCGTTGATGTTGACCGGCAGGGCGCTGATGCCGATCTTGCGCTCGATGGCCCGATAGGCGCTGAGGTTGCCCTCGAAGTGGGACAGGGAGCCCGGGTCCAGCTCGTGCCACGTGGTCATGTCCGGCAGGACCTTGTTGGCCTTCGCCCACGGATAGAAGTCGCCCATGAGGCGGGCGTCGTAATGCGTCTCGTTGGGGCCGGCGATCCTGGCCTCCGGAATGATCGACCGGATCTTCTTGTAGACGGTGGTCCAGTCGCTTTCGAAACTGCTCAGCGCGTTCGCGTACGTGGCCGTGTTGGAACTGCCCAGTCCGGTGTACCAGTTGCCGTCCGGCTCGTTGAAGGGCACCCACACGAACGTGTCCGCGTCGGGCCGGGCGGCGACCTTGCGGACCATGGTGTCGACCTTGGCCAGGTAGTCGCTCAGTCCGAGGTTCTCGTAGGGCCAGTTGGCGTAGATGTCCTGCATGTAGATCAGGTTGTCGCCGCCGCCACCGCGGGCGAAGGCGGGCTGGACGACCAGCGCGTCACCGTTGGGGTGCTGCGCGCCGTCGGGCGCCTTCGTGGCGATGCTCGTCATGTGCAGGGGCGTGACCAGGTTGTCGCCGGGGACCCCGTCGTCGCTGAGCCCGTACAGGGCACCGTTGGCGCCGTGCATCACCGCGCCGGTGGTCTGGCCGAGGTCGACGGTCAGCTGCGGTGTGGCGGCCTGCGCGGCGGGGATGGCCAGCGCCGTGCCCACCAGGGCGGCGGTGACGGCGCCCGCGCCCACGAGGCTGCGGAAGCGACCGGATCTGCGATGTGTTCGAGGCATGGCTGTCCTCCAACTCCCGCACCGTTGCGGGAGGTTCGTGGGTTCTTGCGGGGGTGGGTACTACCCGGGGCTACTTGACGGCGCCGCTGGTGATGCCGGACACGATGCGGCGCTGGGCGATGACGAAGACGAGGACCATCGGCAGGCTCATCATCACGACGTAGGCGAAGATCAGGTGCCAGTTGTTGAGGTAGAGCTGCGCGTTGGCGACCTGGTAGAGGTTCAGCGGCAGGGTGGCCTTGTCGCCGCCGCCGAGGACGAAGAACGAGTAGAAGATGTCGCTCCAGGCGAAGAGCATCACCATGATCGTCGCCGTGGCGATGACCGGCCGCAGCAGCGGCAGGATGATGCGCAGGAAGACCCGCATCGGGCCGGCGCCGTCCATGCGCGCGGCCTCCTCCAGCTCATCGGGGAGTGCCCGGATGAACCCGGTCATAAAGAAGATCGACGTGGACAGGTACATCCCGGCGTAGACGCCGATCATGCCGGGCCGGGTGCCGGCCAGGCCCAGCTGGCGAAGCTCCATGACGATGGTGATCACCGCAGGAGGGAGCAGCAGTCCGCTGATGCTCAGCGCGTACATGGCGTTGACCAGGCGCCCCTTGCGGCGGGCGAACACCCAGGCGGCGCCGGCCCCGAGGAGCAGGACGAGGACGACCGACGGGGCGACGACCAGCAGGCTGTTGACGAAGCCCTGGACGACCTTGCCCTCGTCGAAGCTCTGCTTGTAGTTGGCCGCGGCCTGGACGTGGTGGGGCAGGGCGAGGTTGGGCTTGATGGCCTCGGCCTGCGGCTTGACGGAGGTGACCGCCACCAGCCACAGCGGGATGCCGATGGTGACGGCGGCGATGAGCAGGACGGCGACAGGCTGAACCCAGCGCAGCGGACGCCGGTGCGCGGGGGCGAACGCGGGGACGGTGGTCACTGGTTGTTCTCCCTGCGGCGCAGGCCGACGATGACGGGCACGGCGAGGACGACGACGATGAGGAAGAGCACCAGGCTCATCGCCGATGCCTGCGCGTACAGCCCCTGGCCGAAGATGCGGAACATGTAGATGTTGAACACCTCGGTCTCACTGCCGGGACCGCCCGCAGTGGTGGCCTGAACGATGTCGAAGGTGTTCATGGAGCCGATCAGCGCAGTGGTGACGTTGAACGTCACCGCAGGCGCCAGCAGCGGGAACCTGATCGACCAGAACGTGCGCCAGCCGCCGGCGCCGTCGATGCGGGCGGCCTCCAGCACGTCACCGGGCATACTCTTCAGACCCGCCAGGTAGATCAGCATGGCCAGACCCATCCACTTCCAGCCGTGAATGAGCGTGACCACCACCAGCGTCCAGGTCGTCGAGCCGAGCCAGGGGGTGTCGACGTGGTGTCCGGCGAGGGAGGACAGCGCGCTGTTGAGGGCGCCGTCCTGGGCGAGCAGGGCCCGGAAGATGTAGCCGACGGCCAGTGCGGAGATCAACACGGGGAGGAAGAAGACCGCACGGAAGAAGCGGTTGAAGCGGGTGTCGCGCTCGAGCAGCAGGGCGAGAGCGAGACCGAAGCCGTTCTGGAAGACGGCCACGAGGACCGCGTACTCCAGGGTGATGCGGATGTCACGGGCCATCGACCCGTCGTGAAGAATGGTGTTGAAGTTCGACAGGCCCACGAAGCCGATCTGCGAGTGGAACGCCGACCAGTCGGTGAACGGGTAGACGAAGTTCAGCAGGTTCGGCAGCAGGAAGAACACGCCGAACACGGCAAGCGCGGGAACCGCGAACCACCACGGCTGGTTGGCCCTGCGACGGGGGCGCTCGCGCCGGCCGTGACGCGCGGGCCGGTCCGGTTCCTTTGCGCGCGGGGCGTCAGTGACGCCGGCGGTGGCTGTGTCCGCCACTTTTCAACCTCCGGTACGGGGCCCCGGGCACGCCGCCGACGGGCGGCCCGGGGAAGGGGGCAAGCGAAGGGGCGAGCGCCGGTCAGAAGCCGGAGACACCACGCGCCTTGAGGACCTGCTTGAACTGGTCCTCGGCGGCCTGGGCGACCTGCTGCGGGGTCTTCTTGCCGTAGATCATGTCGGCGAGCGCCAGGTGCATGTCCGGGGCGGTCAGGGCGTTGACCTGGAAGACTCCGGTGGCCGTGGAAAGCGCCTTGGACTGGGCGATGGCGGTCTGCGGCAGGCCGTCGGGGTTGGGCACGGACGGCTCCACGGACACCAGCTTGTTGGCCTTGATGTACGCGGGGTAGTCCGCACCGAGCCAGAAGGACATGAACTGCCGGGCGGCGTTCTGACGCTTGCTGTCGCCGGTGTTGAAGGCGACGACGCCGTTGGTCTGGTCCGGGGAGTACTCGGCGTTGGCGGCGCTGTTGGCGATGGGGAACCAGCCGAGCTTCTTGTCCATCTCCTCGGTGCTGGAGGTGGCCTGTATCTCGGACTGGAGCGCGGTGACGTTCAGGGCCATCGCGGCGGTGCCGTCCATGATCGCCTTGCCCTGGTCCACGAAGGTGGCGGTCTTGTAGTTCTTCTGCGCCAGGCCGCCGTCGAGGATCTTCGTCTTGTACTTGGTGATGGCGTCGACGATGGTCTTGTTGGTCCAGGACTCCTTGTTCTTGTTGAGGTCGTCCCAGAACGACTGGGGCAGGTCCGTCATCTGGGCCTGGACCTGCCACTGCAGGGGCCACTTGTCGCCGCCGACCTCGAAGAAGGGGGCCACGCCCGTCTTCGACTTGATCTTCGCCGCGTCGGCGAGCATGTCGTCATAGCTGCTGGGCATCTCGGTGATGCCGGCCTTCTTGAAGACGTCCTTGTTGTAGTAGACGCCGAGGACGGCGGGGCTGGTGACGATGGCGGCATAGCGGTGGCCGTCGACCTGTCCGAGGCCCTGCTCCGTCTTGCCGAGCTTGGAGACCCAGTCCTCATTGTCGAGCTGCAACAGGTTCTTCGCCGGCTGGACGAACGGCAGGGTGCTGCCCGTGGGCTGCCAGAACATGAGGTCCGGCTTGACGCCCGAGGCGAGCTTGGTCGGGACGTTCGACTCGTAGGGGTCGGGGATGACCTCGGTGGTGACGGTGGCACCGGTGGCCTTCTCGAAGGCCTCGATGGCCTGCTTGGGCTCCGAGACGCTGTTCTGGGCGACCCACATCGTGAGCTTGACGCCCTTGAGGGAGGCGGTGGCGTCGACCGATCCGGTGGGTGCGGCGCCGGTGCTGCTGCCGCTCGTGTCGCTGCAGGCGGTGGCGGTCAGCCCGACGATGCAGGCAGTGACAAGGACGGAGACGGCTCTTCTCATGGCGAGATCCTTGATGGTGCGGAGAGGCAGGGCGGGGCGGTGCTGCGGAGATGTGCGATAGCTGCGGGCAAGGCGGCTAACGGGCGAGGAGAGGGCGAGTGCCGGGTCCGGTTCATACGGCTCGCGGCCCGGAGCTCTCTCGGAGGACGAGGGTGGGTTCGGCCGGCACGGGCAAAGGTGCCTGCTGGTCGGTGTCGAGTTGCGAGCGCAGGAGGGTGAAGGCCGCGCGCCCCAGTCCGTGGAAGTCCATGCGGACCGTGGTGAGGGACGGGGTGACGAATTCGGAGTGCGGGGCGTCGTCGAAGCCGATGACGCTGACGTCCTCCGGGACCCGTCGGCCGGCGTGGTGCAGGGCCCGCAGGACGCCCAGCGCCAGATCGTCGTTGCCGCACAGGATCGCGGTGACATCCGGATTCCGGGCGAGTTTCCTCCCGGCCTCGTATCCGGCCTGGGCGTCCCAGCCCTTGCCGGAAGGCGCGGGAGGGGTCACCCCGGCTGCTCGCAGGGCCTGACGCCAGCCCTCGGCGCGGGGTGCCGCCGTCCGCCGGGTTCCGGTCGAGGCGGGGATCGCCACATAGTGCACGTTTTCGTGCCCGAGCGCCAGCAGGTGTTCGGTGGCCGTACGGGCCGCCTCGCGGTCGTCGGCCCATACCGCAGGGCGGTCGGGTGTCCGGCCGGGAGGCGGTGCTTCCACCAGCGCCGCGCACGGCACGTGTGCCGGTACACGATCCAGTGCGGCGGCGCCGAGACGGTCGTAGCCGATGACGACGAGTCCGCCACCGGTGTCGGCGGCCGAGGCGATCGTACGGTCCAGGTCGTCCTCGGGGGTCACCACCCGCACTCCGAGGGGGTAGCCCGCGGCGCGGGCCGCCTCCTCCAGACCCTGCAGGGTGGCTGCGTAACCGTAGAGAACGGTGTTCGACGTGAGGACCGTGACCGACCGGGTCACGCCGCTGGCCAGCGCGAGCGCTGTGGCGTTGCGCCGGAACCCCAGGGCGTGGATGGCCGTCTCGACCCGCTTGCGCGTCTCTTCCCTGACGTTCGGATGGCCGTTGATGACCCTCGAAACGGTCTGGTACGAGACGCCCGCCGCCTGGGCGACGTCGCGGATGCTGGCGGCCTTCTGCTGCCCCTGAAGGGGGTCGGTATGGCCACCGGAGCTTGTGTGACCGGTCACAATCATGCGAGGATTGTGACCGGTCACAATGTGGGCGTCAAGAGACCGTAACTGGGGATTTACTTTTGGAGTACATCCGCCGAAGCGGCACACCCCTCTCCTGCGGATCGCGAATCCCCAGTTCAGCGCCCACGAGAGCCACCGCAGTACCGAACTATCCCGGAAGGGGAAAAATGTTGACCGCTGCCGTCGGAACCGCCGAGAGAACCCGCATCTGGTCGCACCCGGACCTCGGGCTGCACGCCCTTGTGGACGCCGCCGGCTCCGTCAGGCTGGGCAGACCCGACCAGGAGTGGGCCGGTCTGGTCCCCCTCGTCGAGGTCACCGCCACCGGCCACGGGCGCATGTGGTCCGGGGAACGCTTCATCGAGACGGCCATCGGCGACCGCCTGACCTACCGTGCCCACGAGACGGTCCAAGGCAGAGGCCGGGAGCGTACGACGATCCATCTGGCGGACCCGGTGACCGGACTGGCCGCCGAGGTCACCCTGGAGGCGAGCTCCGGTGCCGGTTTCCTGCGCGGGCAGGTACGTCTGGCCAACGAGGGCAGCGCGCCGCTCCGGCTGGAGAGTGTGACCACCCTGACCCTGGGCGGCATCGCCGACGCCGATGGCGACCTCGACGGCCTGACCCTCCACTGGGCGGACAACGACTGGCTCGCCGAATGCCGCTGGCGCCAGGCCGCATTCCGCGACCAGGTCGTTCCCCTGAGCAGGTCCGCCCACGGCCACGAGGGGCGCGGCTGCTTCGAGCGCTACTCGCAGGGCAGCTGGTCCACCGGCCGCCACCTCCCCGTCGCCGCCCTCAGCGACCAGGAAGGCCGCACCTGGCTGTGGCAGATCGAGTCCAGCGCGGGCTGGCGCTTCGAGACCGGCGAACGCGAAGGCGCCGCCTATGTCGCCCTGTTCGGCCCCGACGACGCCCACCACCAGTGGCACCACACCCTCGCGCCCGGCGAGGGATTCACCACCGTTCCCGCCGTCCTCGTCCGTACCGAGGCGGGCGGTCTGGACGCCGCCTTCGGTGAACTCACCGACTACCGCCGTGGCATCCGCCGAGTTCATCCGGACCATCGCACGCTCCCGGTGATCTACAACGACTACATGAACACCCTCATGGGTGACCCCACCACCGAAAAGCTCATGCCCCTCATCGAGGCGGCCGGGGCGGCCGGCGCCGAGGTCTTCGTCATCGACGCGGGCTGGTACGACGACGACGCCCAGGGCTGGTGGGACGCCGTCGGCGCGTGGGAACCCGCCCCCCACCGCTTCCCCGGAGGCATACAGGAGGTTCTGGACGCCATCAGACGGCACGGCATGACCCCGGGCCTGTGGCTGGAACCCGAAGTCGTCGGCGTACGCAGCCCCCTGGCCCACAGCCTGCCGCCCGAGGCGTTCTTCCAGCGCGGCGGCCTGCGCGTCACCGAACACGGCCGCCACCACCTGGACGTGCGCCACCCCGCGGCCCGCGCCCACCTCGACGAGGTCGTGGACCGGCTCGTCGGCGAGTGGGGCGTCGGCTACCTGAAGCTCGACTACAACATCAACATCGGCCCCGGGACGGAGAACGGCCTCGAGAGCGCGGGCGCCGGCCTGCTCGGACACCACCGCGCCCACCTCGACTGGATGAGCTCCCTCCTCGACCGCCACCCCGGCCTCGTCCTGGAGAACTGCGGCTCGGGCGGCCTGCGCATGGACTACGCGCAGCTTGCGGTGGCGCAGTTGCAGTCCACCAGCGACCAGCAGGACCCCCTGCGCTACCCGCCCATCGCCGCCGCGGCCGCCACCGCCGCCACACCTGAGCAGGCCGCCGTCTGGGCCTACCCCCAGCCGGACCAGAGCCTCGACGAGATCGCCTTCACCCTCACCGGCGCGCTGCTCGGCCGCGTCCACCTCTCCGGCTTCCTGAACCTCATGAGTGACGAACAGTTCGACCTCGTCCGCTCGGCGATCCGCGCGTACAAGGACATCCGGCCGGAGATCAGCGGCGCGCTCCCGTTCTGGCCGCTGGGCCTTCCCGCTTGGGAGGACACCTGGATCGCCCATGGCCTGCGGGGGCAGGACTCCACGTACCTCACGGTGTGGCGGCGGGAGCCCGACGTTGGCGGAGGTGAGACCGCCCAAAGCCGTCACGGGCGGAACGAGCCCGTCGACGACCGCTGCACACTCGCCCTCCCCCGCCTGCGTGGCGCTCACGTTCATCCCACGGTGCTGCATCCCGCGACCGCCGATGCGGCTGCGGAGTGGCACGCGGCCGACGGGAAACTCACCGTCTCCCTACCCCGTGCCAACACCGCCGTTCTCCTCCGGCTGAGTTCGGCCCCGTCGCAGTGACGCCCTCCCCAGGCGACCCAGTGGCCGGCGCCCAGGTCCACGGCTGGGTGGGCATGGGCACGGGCGGGCCGCGGGGCGGAGGAGGAAGGAGCAGCGCGGCGTGTCGGGCTGTCTGGACGGCCAAGCCTCGATCTGGAGAGCGGTCGCGGCCCGGCCGGGTTGGGGGGCGAGCAGTCGAAGGTGCGGCTGACCGGATGGGCGGGTGGTTGCGTCGGCTACGTGCGTCGGCACCGCACCCTCGGCATCAGCGTCCCGCGCCTGAACGCCACCTGAGCGTGGGTGGGGAGTGCTGATTGCGTTCGGAGGAGCAGTTGCTAGCGTCTGACCCCGTGAGCGACAGCGTGTACGTGGGCAAGGCGGCCAAGGATGCGGCACTGGACCGGGGATGGCTCCTTGGGCACTTCAAGGATGTTGGCGATCCGCGCCACAGTGAGGCTGTAGAGATCAAATGGGGCGTCCACCCTCGTGGCGACGAGCGACTGGAGTGGGTGAAGGGCGAGGAGCGCACTGCTCTCCTGGTTCTCATCAGTGGCCGCTTCCGCGTGGAACTCCCCGGCCGGACCGTTCTTCTGGAAGAGCAGGGTGATTACATCGTGTGGGGGCGCGGAGTCGACCACTCATGGTTCGCGGAGGAAGAGTCGGTGGTGCTGACTGTTCGATGGCCGTCCGTGCCCGGCTACGCAGTGGCAGAGAAGGGTCGGGCGCGACTGCAGAGCTGAACACGAAAGAGCGATGGTCACAGCCACTCGTTGATCACGGCTGACGAGGACGGTCCTCTCGTCGCGGACTGCGAGCTTGACAACCCGATGGATGTCATCAACCGGCAGGATCACCAGCGGAGTCCCGGGCTACGCAACCGCGGCCTGGGCCAAGGACGGCAGGCCCAGCCGGGGCCGGAACCGCCGGCGCCCTTGCCATGGACCCCGCTTCCCCGGGTCACCATCTGAGGTGTTTGGTTCAGGACACGGGCGCGGACGCCACCGACACCGTCCTGCGTGAGGCTCCGGAGGCGCATGCGCTGTAGGCCGGCATCTTCGCGAGCTCGGCACACGAGGCCAGGCCGACCATCGGCGGTGTCCCGGAGTCCTGGGGCCGCGCCGGGCCGGGTCCCTGGTGCCGAGCGGGCTCGTATGGATCACAAGCACGCCTTTGACCCCCGGTACGGAGTTCAGGTCGCCGAGCGCGGACTGCGAGTTGCGGCTTCGGCACATCGGCGAACTTGGCCGTGCTGTTCAAAACGCGGCTCGGCGTCCCGCCCAGCGCCTTCCGCGACACGTTCCGCCCCGCCACCGGCATCAGGTCCCGGCGCAGGGCGAGCGACGGGGCCAGGGCCGGATCGCCGGTCCAGGTGGTTCCGGCGAGGAAGCAGGGGGACACGTATACGTCGCCGTCGATCTCCGCGGGGTCGGGCGCGAGAGTCCTGCGGGTCGGGGCGGTGTTGAGCGGCGCGCTACAAGGTCAGAACCGGTGGCGGCGCGGACGGTCGTATCGCGCGCGAGTGCCCGGAAGGGCAGGCAGCAGGCGGCTTGCTCCGACACGCCACCACCGGTGGGGCGCGGGATGTGCGTCCGCGTCGCGGCCCGGAACGGTCCTGTGGCGGCAGCCCTCAGGGAGCTTCGAAGGCGCCGAGGTCCGGTGCCTGTCCGCTGTAGGGCAGACCGACGTTGACGCCTTTGTCGATCATGGTGCTGTTTGGCGCGATGCGGAGGTTGGGCAGTACGGGCAGGCTGCCGTCGGCTTGGCGGGGCGCGTCCCAGCCGGACGTCGACACGCTCTGGAACTGGCTGTCCGACAGGGTGATGCCCAGGTTCCAGGAGTTGTTCGCGGCGCTGGTGCCGGTCATGTTCGACGTCAGGGTGCCGGTGTAGGCGATGTTGTTGCGCAGGTTGCCCCGGCCGACGGCGGCTCCGCTGGAATCGACTCCCAGCATGTTGAAGTCGGGGTGGTTTCCGTAGCTGGTGTTGTTGAAGTAGTCGTTGGCGATCGGGTGGTGGTTGGCGTAGAAGCCCGCTGCCTTGTTCGCGAAGGCCACCGACGTGCGGACGGTGTGCTTGACGGCGCCGGCGTCGTAGTCGCCTCCGTAGCCACCGGCCTTGAAGCCGTTTCCGTTGCCGGCTCCCGTGGTTGTTCCCGGTATGTACCCGTTCCGCCACGCCCAGGAGTTCTCGATGGTCACGGACGAATAGGCGCTGATGAGGTCGAACCCGTCGTCGGAGTTCCACCACGCGCGGCAGCCCCGGAACACGTTCCCGGAATTGCCTGCCGAGATGTGGGCGCCGAAGCCGTCGGCGTTTTCACCGGCTCCGCCGGAGGAGTACAGGTCGTAGTTGTCGTGCGAGTCCGTGTTGAGGACGAGGTTGCCGCCTCCACGCTGGATGAACAGGCCCGGTCCCATGTGGTGGTGGGTGTTGATCCGCTCAAAGGTGTTGTTGCTCCCCGAGACCCAGATCCCCCAGGACTCGTGGTTCAGGTTGTTGTTCTGAGGCACGCCGGTGACTTCCAACCCCCTGAGATGGATCCAACTGCCGGTGACGTCGAATCCCTTGATCCGGCAGTCGTCCGTCATGCCCGAGAAGGCGAAGACCGGCTTTTCCCCCGGGTAGGCCCAGTAGCGGATCGGATTGCCCGAGCTGCCGCTCTTGTTCAGGGCGATGGCGTCGACTCTGTCCGTCTGGCTCCTGCAGCTGTTGATCCCGTGGGTATAGGTGTACGCGCCGCCTCGTAAGTACACCGTGTCGCCCGGCTGGACGACGTCCTGCGCATGGGCGATCGAGCCCCAGGGGGCGGCCTGCGTTCCCGCGGCGCTGTCGCTGCCGTTCGGGGCGACGTAATAGACGTTCGCGGCCGCGGCACTGCTCACGGCCGCCGAACTGTCGACGATCGCGAAGGGGCTTGTCATCACCGTCGAAACCAGCAGGGCACGTCCGGCCAACTTGGCACGTCTCATCATTCACTCCGGGATTCGTTGGCGTCGCTCGGGCGGGCGCGGGCGCGTCAGTGCCGCGCTCGCGCGGTACGGTCACACATTGAGGAAACCGTCCAGGGCCGCCGTGGGCCGCCGGCTGGTCTCGTCCCAGGCCGAGCTGTTGTAGCCGTTGAACGACGGGTAGCCCTCGGGCTCCCAGAAGAAGGTGCCCAGGCCGCCGAAACCCTGCAGCCCGGTGGTGAACGCCCTCAGCGAGTTGCGCACCTGGGTGGCCTTGCCCACGGGACCGCCGTACTCCACCTGCATGACCGGTTTGCCGTAACTGGACTGGATGGTCTGCATGTTGGCCAGCACGCCGGGCACGTTGCCACCCTGCGCGTACGAGGACAGGCCGGTGATGTCCCACTTCCCGCCGTTGCCCCCGTAGGCGTTGAGGAAGTTCTGGATGCTGGTCAGGTTCTGCGGCTGGGCCAGATGCACCAGCACCGGGGTGTTCGGGAAAACCTGTTTGGACATGTCGTACGCGGCGTTCAGCAGGCCCGTCATCTGATCCGGGTGGCCGACGCCGCCGATGGGCCTGCAGATCCCGGAGTTGGTCTCGTTGCCGATCTTCACCCAGGCCGGCGTCACACCGTAGTACTTGATGACGTTGCACGAGTGGTAGACGTAGTCGTACATGGCGTCGAGCATCCGGCTGTAGGTCATGCCGGTCCAGGCCGCCGGCGGGTTCTGCACACCGACCGAGTTCCACGTGTCGCCGAAGTGGAATCCGATGAGGACCTGCATGCCGGCGTCTCTGGCCCGCTGTGCCAGCCGCGCGGTCTCCTCGATGCCGCAGTGCCCGTTGGCCGGATCGCTGGACGGGTTGACCCAGGTCCGCAGGCTGACCGCGGTGACGCCGTACCCCTTGAGGATGGTGAACAGGTCCTGCCGCACACCGGAGCTGTTGTTCCAGTAGTAGCCCTGCGCCTCCATCTGCGGCAGCCAACTGACATCCGCGCCCCTGATGAAGGTCGGCGCCGCTTCCGCCCGGGTCGCCAGGGCGTCGGTGCCCAGAGCGAGCGCGCCCGCACCGGCCGCAGCGCCCAGCAGTAACGTTCGGCGGCGCACACCTACCGGTCGTTGCTCACGTTCCTGTCCCATTTCCACTTTCCGCACCCCTCTCGGGTAGTTGGCGGACATGCCACCGACAGGATCAGCCGTCATGACCATGTCAGGTCAGGCAAGGCGGATCCGTGCACGGCGGGTTGATCCCGGATCAGCCATGACTGAAGCGACAGTCGGGCACTCGGGGTGGCACAGCGGCTCTCGATGACTCAGTGAATCATTACGGCAATCTTTGAATCACTGAGCATCAAATTTCTGCATAATGCTGCGCTTGCAGGCATCAAGTGTCAATAGAGGCGTCAAGTTGCATCACGGAGGAGACATTTCCGTGCGGTGGCGGGCGGGGGTCAGGCCCGGGCAGCCGCTCCGCAGGAGGATCTGACGATCAGACGGGGCTGGATGAGCAGCTGGCGGACGGGCACGGCTGACGGGTCGGCCGCGTCGAGACGGTCCAGGAGCAGCCGCGCGGCCTGCACACCGAGCTCGTGCTTGGGCGGCGCCACCGCGGTCAGGGGCACGTCGGCCAGGGAGGCGATCTCGTCGTCGTAGGCGATCAGCGCGAGCTCCTCCGGCGTGCGCAGGCCGTGGGAACGCATCCGCCGCATCAGCTCGATCGCGTCGTGGTCGGAGTGCACCAGCGCGGCCCGGGTGCCGGCGGCCAGGCACTCCTTGATGAACCGGTCGTAGAGCCGGGTGGCTTCCTCGGGGTCGAGCCTGGGGCGCCCGCTGTCCAGCACCGGCGCGCCGGAGGCGAGGCCCAGCTGCCGCACGGCCGCCTCGTGCCCCTCGCGAAGCAGGGCCGCCGTGGGGCTGCCGTTGGTGAACAGCGCCACTCGGTCGTGCCCCAGGCTCATGAAGTGCCTGACCGCCGCGAACGCGCCCTGCCGGTGATCGGTTGCCACGAATTCGCACGGCGCGTAGCGGTCGTACGGCTGGCGTTCCATCAACACGAACGGCAGCCCGCCGGCCCGCAGTCGTTCGAACGGCTCCTGAGGCATGGTGTGGCCCGTGGCGGAGGCCACCAGCAGCCCGGTGGCGCCCGACGCGGCCAGCTCCTCGATCTGCTGCACGTCATTCGGGTACGTGTAACTGCTGAGGCCGATGACGACGCGGACACCGCGCTCGGTGGCCACCGTCTGCACACCGGCAACGACCTGCGGGTAGTAGTAGCGTGCCGACGGGACCAGCAACCCGAGCGTATGTGCCGAAGTCGCCCTGGCGTCGGAGCGGGGAGCGGCCGACGGCGCGATCACCGGCCTCGGCTCGGACGGCTGCCCGGCGGGGTGCGGCATCGTCGGCACGGCGCCCCCGCGGACCCGGGTCACCCGCCCTTGGGCCTCCAGGTCGAGCAGATCCCGCCGGATGGTGGCGCGCGAGACGTCCAGTCGTGCGGCGAGTTCGGTGACCTTCAGCCCGTCGGATGCCTCCAGCTGCCTGACCAGTAGCTCATGCCGCTGCGCAACGAGAATGTCGGACACGGGCCCCCCTGTGAACAGATCTGAAGCATTCTAACCCGCGTGCTTCATCTGCCGCCCACTACCGGTCTACGACAGCCTGCGTAGCGAGCTGCGCCCATGGAGCGAGGGGGGACGTGTCAGACGAGGCGACCCACCAGGCAGGTTGCCGCTGATCCGGGAGCCAACCCGGAGACGCTGCGCAACCACGCCCGGGCCGCCTGGACAAACGGCCCTGGGGGCGCGGCACCCGAGAAGCCACCACGTCCCTGGGGGCGGAGATTATTCCCACTGAAGCTCGCAGCCACGGAGCGTCACCGAGTCCACGTAGGTTTCCGAAGCTCGATCGCCGGTTACCGCAAAGTCATACTCGGCGCGGTACGGCTGCGTCCTGCCAGCGGTAGAGGTCGCGCAGCAGGGAAATCTCGGCGCCGTGATGGATCAGCTCCCTGTTGACGTGCAGGACGATGCCCTCCATGGGAAACCGCTCGGGACCCACCGCGGGCGGATTCTCCAGGTCGGCGTCCGAGAGCTCGCGGACCCCCGCGTTCCATCTCCCATACATCTCATCGAGCTGTTTTAGCGCCTCGTCAGCGGTCCCCGCGTAGGCGAATGTCTGGGAGTCGACGTCCTGGCCGCCGAAGTGCCATCCGACCCGATAGCCCAGGCAGGAGACGATGATGTGCGCCAGCCGCCAGGCAATCGTGGTCACCGGCGCCGGCACCGGGTCAGGGGACGCGGAGTCCATCGTCCATTCCCCCGAACCTGCCGGCATCGGTGCGGCCGACGTGCCACGTGGGCGAATGCTCCAGCAGCCACGCACCGGCTCCCAGAAGTACTCCTCATCGGCAAGACCCTCCAGCCGTGGCCGCAGGTTCTTGCTCCAGTACCAGTCCAACTGGTCCGCGATTCGCTCACTTCTTGTCATGTCCGCACACTACATACAACGGAGATCTGGCTGCGCCCCTCGCGGACACCGTCGCCGGCCGTGGGCCGCGAGAGCGTACCGCACCGGGAGATGACGCTGGGGGCTGATGTGCCCTTCGGGCCGCGCCGCCGCGAGCGGCTGTTTGACATTGACCACCCGGCTGGCTGGGTTGGGTTGGGTTCAATGACCCACATGTGACAGCCTCGACCGATGACATGACGGATGATCAAGACCGCAGACTCCCGCCCGAGATCAGCATGAGTATTCCGCCAGCTTTGGTGACCAGGTGGGAGGCGGTCTTGTCGTGAGAGCCGAGTGCCTTCGCAATGACGGGGGCTGGGGCTTGGAGGACGAGCTGGCGGATCGCGGAGGTCCAGCCGGGCTGCGTAGGGACGCCGGTCTCACGCGCATGGGCTTGGAGGCTGACCTGGTGCATCGGCTGTCCTGGCCGACTACCGGGGAAAAGCCACTGTGAGCACCTGCTGCGGGCACGGTGGCGACCGGTATGTCATCCAGGCAGGGCAGCCGACAAGACCTGGGCGGTTGCCGCCGGCCGAGCCCCGCGGGGCTGGGGCCGCACCACCCCGGCACGCCTGCCAGCCGCCACTGGCTTGAAAGCCGGCAATTCGCCTGCGTAGCACGCCTCATGTCTGCCGTCGCCCCGGACTCACCGTCGTCCCGGGCGCGGCCCCCGGTCATGTGACCGCTGTCAGCAGGTACGACCGGTGCAGTGGGCGCCCTGGATCCTGTTGGCGGAGCCGAACCAGGTCGTACCGGGCCCGACGCAGGAGCGGACGCGCCGACGATGGTGACGGAGGCGGGGAGGATGCTGGAGAGACGCTCATCGCGACCGGCGCCCCATCAACCGGTGATGGCTGTGACCTGGAGAGGGGTGACGTTGTCTCGCACCATGCCCGCGGTGATCGCGAGGAGGAGCAGAAGTGAGTAGGGGCCGGGAACACGGCGAGGGCTGCACACCCCATGGCCGCCGCGCAGGCATCCTGCGTTCCGTCGTCTGGTCGTGGCTGGCCGGCTGCGTACTACTGGCCAACAAGACAGCAGCGGGCAGGCACCGCGACTCAGCTCTACTGCCTTGCTCGCGGGGCCTGTTCGACGGCGTGGCCGAGCGCGAAAAGTCAGTCGCTCCAGGCGCTCGGGATGCCCGACGAGTTGCAGGCCCAACGGCAGGCCCCTCGGGGCGGGACCGAGCGCGGCGGGCCCCAGAACGGCATCCACGTCCGTGAGCAGCGCCAGCATGTCGGCGCGTTCGCGTGCCAGCCTCATCCGCTCCGGCGGTTTCGAGCGGCTCGAGAAGCCGGTCCGTCTCCGTCAACACCCCGTACACGAGCCGGAGATCCGCCACTGCCGGGGTGAGCAGCCCCCTGCCGGGCGGCGAACCCGGGCAACCCCGCACTACGCCGCCGGGCGAGTCGTCGGGGCCTCCGAGTACGTGGACGGCGTCAGCGGCGAGCACTCCGAGCGCGTCCGGTACCGGTGCTCCTCGCTGAGGTGCCCCTGAACGGGGCCGCGGCCGCAGGACAGCCAAGGCCCGCGCTCAATAGCGTTCATCGCGGCCGACACCGCTCGCGGCTTGCACGGCGATGCCGGATGCCAAGGCGGTGACGCAGCGGGCCAGTAGCCCCGGATGGGTCTCCGGAAGCCTGACCCTGGTTGGTCGGCCGCGCGGTACTGCCGGCCTCCTTGATGAAGACTGATCGAGGCGGCTGGGCACCTGGTCCACCTTGGAGAGGACCCGTAGGTATCGCGTCCCGCCGTGCTCGCAGACCTCGTTGAACGAGGAAAGCCATGGCGAGCATGCACACGCACCGTCACCCGGGAGCAGCCCGACCCCCCGGCTCGGTGGCTGCAACGCGTCGTTAGGGTGCTACCGGTCCTCACGTGCTGACAGCTGGCGCGCGGCCGTGAGCGACAGCAATGCGGAAGAGATCTTACAAAGGAGATGTCCGTAGGTATGTCCGAAAACGTGACGCAGCACCTCGCTGAGCATGTCCGTGACCAGGGGTGGAGCGACCGAGTTGCCTTCCTGGTTGACGACCGCGACTGGACGTTCAACCAAGTCTTCGACGGTGCGGCACGGGTCGCGGGCGTATACCGGGCTGCGGGGTTACACCGTGGCGACCGGGTCCTGCTCGCCCTGCCCGACAGCATGGAGATGGTCTGGTGCTTACTCGGGGCCTGGCAGGCTGGTCTCGTCGCGGTGCCGGTCAACGTCCAGATGAGTCGGGAGGACCTGACGCGGGACGTGACCACGGCGGAGCCGGCGCTGGCAGTCGTCGACCCGGACACTGCCGGATGGCTCGACACCGCCGGGCTGGCGCCGACCACCGGGTTCGAACCGCTGATCGCGGGAGAGCCGGACACCCGATTCGCCGATGGTGGGGAGGCTCCGGCACTCGCCCACTTCACATCCGGTACCACGGGCACGCCGAAGCTGTGCTTCTTCCTGCACAGCAACTTCATCGGCGAGCGCGGCTCGTACCGGGACGCCGGGCCCGGGGCTGTCGGGCTGTCGGTGTCGCGGATGTATTTCCGGGGCGGGCTGAGCGTCTCGCTGTTCACCACGCTCGAAACCGGGCAGACCGCCGTGCTCTCGCGTCCGCGTGCGACCCCGGCCGCGGCGATCGAGCTCATGCGCCGTCACCAGGTCACGACCCTGTTCGCGCAGCCGAGCTTCCTGGCGCGGCTGCTGCTCGAGCCCGGTTGCTCCGAGGTGCTCGGCCGGCTTCGGCGGGTGACGTGCGCCGGGGAGGTGCTCTCGGCGCGGCTGCGCGAGCAGTTGGTGCCGATCCTTGGGGAGCGACTGGTCAACGCTTACGGCTCGACCGAGCTCGGCGGCATCGCTTTCGGCCAGCCGGCCGCGTACGGCCTGCCCTCGGCAGTCGGGCGAGCGTTCCCGGACAGGCCGGTGCGCATTGTCGACGCTGACGGGCACACGCTGGGCGAGGGAAAGCGGGGTGAGTTGCACATACGCGTGCCCTTCGTCGCCCGTGGCGTTCCCAGGGGGAGCAGCCCGGTTCCCCATCAGGTGACCGACACCTGGTGGCCGACTGGGGATTTGGCGTCGATTGACGAGGACGCAGTCGTGCACGTGCACGGCCGGCTCGACGACGTCGAGGTGATCGGCGGGCAGAACGTGGTGCCGGGAGAGGTCGAGCGGCTCCTCGAGAGCCACCCGCGCGTGCTGGAAGCGGCGGTCAGCGCCGTGCGGCGTCGGGCCGGGGACACGAGTCTGCGCGCGTATGTGGTGGCTGTCCCCGAAACCGGGTCGGGTGACAGCATCGACTCCGATGCCCTGGCTGCCGAGCTGGTCGATCTCGCCCAGTCCCGTCTGTCCTGGTACAAGGTCCCGCACGACGTCGTGTGGTTGGACGCGTTGCCCCGGAACGGGAACGGCAAGATCCTGCGCAGGCAGCTCCGCGCGGACGGCAATCAGTTCGTCTAGCACTACAGCGGCGGCTGCCAGGAGCACGGCGGTGTCGATCCCGTACGGGTCGTCGTAGCTCTCGTGGTCGGCGACGTCGAAGGGGCGCGCCTTTCGGGGTGACCGTGAGGCAGGGGACGACGGTGGCCGCCTTGCCCGCCGGCTCGGTGTTGAGGCGGTCGGCGTCGTGGTCGGCGAGCCAGGTCTGGTTGTAGGGGCCAGGCGGAGCAGCATGCATCCGGGGCCGTCGCTGCGGCGTGCTTCGACGTGGACGCCGTAGCTCGCCGGGGCATGCCAACGTCGTCGGGGAGATGCAATCCGGCCGCGGTGTGGGTGAGCGGCGCGTAGGCCGGACCGTGCACCGGGGATCGTGGCCGTCTCGCAGCGCGGCCGGCCCAGCCGCCCGGTAGCGGGCGCTGGGGCGCGTACGAGCCGCCGGGGTGTGCAAAGCGACGGCGATGAGGTCGGGCCCGTGGTCGTCACCCGGCCGGGTGTGGGCACGCTCAGCGAACGGGCCGGCCCGAACGGCGACGTCCTGGCAGCGGCCCGGGGTCCGGGCTCCGGGCCGCGCAGGACGGCGAGCATCGCGCGGAATGCGTCGACGGCGGGTTGGTCCTCGGTGGTGAGGACGCCGGGCGCGCGGCCGCAGCGGCGGAGGAGACGCTTCATCGGGCGGGCTCCTGCTCGGGGGTGGTGCGGGCCGGGGCCGGTGGCGGGCGTTTTCAGTACGCGGGCAGGTGGACGTGGAGGAGCTCGACTTCGCATGACCTACGGTCACGTGGAGGGCGAGAGGTCGTGCGTGGCTGTCGCCGGCAATCTGAACCTTCGGCAGACGGTGGAGTCCACCGGCACGGTCCAGCCGATGTCGTCACCAGCGTCGGCATATCCGGGTGAGCACCGGGCCGGTCATCCGAAGAACACCTCGAACTCGTCGTACAGGGAGGGATCGACCATCTTGGTTGCTGCCGTCACATCGGTGAGGGGGAGGCGGACGATCCGGGTGCCCTGCAGGGCGACCATGACGCCGAAGTCACCGTCCTTGACGGCGTCGATGGCGTGCAGCCCGAAGCGGGTGGCCAGCCACCGGTCGAAGGCGCTCGGGGTGCCGCCGCGCTGGATGTGGCCCAGCACCGTGGTGCGGGCGTCCTTGCCCGTACGTTCCGAGATCTCCCGGGCGAGCCATTCACCGACGCCGGACAGCCGCACATGCTCGAACTCGTCGACGGACTGGTCCTTGAGGATCATCTGCCCCTCTCGAGGGACGGCTCCCTCGGCCACGACGACGATCGGCGCGTAGTTGATCATGAACCGGCTCTTCACCTGCGCACAGACCTGGTCGATGTCGAACGGTCGCTCCGGGATGAGGATCACGTTGGCGCCACCCGCGATGCCGGCGTGCAGGGCGATCCAGCCGGAGTGCCGTCCCATCAACTCCACCACCAGGGTGCGCATGTGCGACTCGGCGGTCGTGTGGAGACGGTCGATGGCCTCGGTCGCGATACCGACGGCGGTGTCGAAGCCGAAGGTGTAGTCGGTGCCGGAGACGTCGTTGTCGATCGTCTTCGGCACACCCACCAGGTGGATCCCCTGGCGGCTCAGCTCGGTGGCCACACCGAGCGTGTCCTCGCCGCCGATCACGACGAGTGCGTCCACCTCGTACTTGGCGAGGGTGTCCTGTACGCGCCGCAGCCCGTCCTCGTGCTTGAACGGGTTGGTGCGCGAGGAGCCGAGGATGGTCCCGCCACGGGGGAGAATCCCCCGCACACTGGAGATGTCCAGCGGCCTGACGTCGCCCTGGAGCAATCCGCGCCAGCCGTCCCGCACGCCGACGAAGTCGAATCCGTATGCACTGACGCCTTTGCGGACGACACTGCGGATCACGGCGTTGAGGCCAGGACAGTCACCGCCGCCGGTCAACACTCCGACCTTCATGGACTTCCTCCCATCCGCCGGTCACCCCGCCCGATCGCGGCCTTCTCGCCTCGAAAACCGCAGTCGGGAACGCGGGACCCACTTCCAGCCTCCCTCCGATCGATCCGCTGTCGCCACTCGACGGACGCCGGTGGCTCATCGGTACGGCGTCAGCCTGCCTGCTGTTCGATCACTTCGCCTGGGCGAGCAGGACCGCGTCGGGGCCGGCCGGAAATCGCAGCCGGCCGGTCGTGTCATGCACGGCACGCACGCCTCACAGTCCCGGCGCCGTCGCTCTCCTTGCGGACGGTGTTCCGCAGGCAGGCCGTACGCCGCGCCCTCCCCCGGGGCCGGTCGCGTGCGTACCGGACTTGCCGTCCCCATACCGGGCTCACAGCGGGGCCCTACCAGGCACAACGGCTTCCGGCCGGGCGGGCGCGGTCATGGGGCGGCGCCCGCCCGGCCGGATCCTCATCACGCGTTCGACGCTCGGGTCATCGCTCGATCGCCTTCTGTGCCGGCTCGGTCAGCAGGGAGTCATCGGCGTAGGCCCCGTTCCACACGGCGGTGAACCGCTCGATCCTGCCCCACGGGTCGAGTTCGATACCCGTGATGCCACGGGGTACCGGGCCATGGGCGGCCGTCCACTCGTACCCTCCGCCCACATCGTTGCCGAGCACATGCCGTACGGCCGTGCCGGAGCCGACGTACGGCAGTATCGAGCCGGCCTTGGTGAGAAAGGTCCCGATGCTCGCCTTGCTGGTGATCTGGAGGTGGGCCGGTACGTCTTCGAAGACGGCGTCGGACGAGAACAGCTCCATGGCGGACGCGATGTCACCCTTGCGCAGGGCGTCGGCGAGGCTTGAGGCGACGCGGCGCATCAGCGGGGAGGCTGTTTCTCCGACCGTGGACTCCCGGAAGTCGGTCGGCCACTGGTTCGGCGGCTCCTGTTCCTTCCGCCAGCTGGACACGCCGAACTGCCTGGCGTCCCAGTAGTCGACCCAACGCTCGATCCTGCCCCGGCGGTCGAAGTTGACCGCGCCCGCGTTGCGGACCTGGCCGGGGCCGAACATGCCGGGGGTGTCGGTGAAGAAGAGGATCGCGCTCGTCGTGTCGCCGAGTATGCGCGTCGGATACGACTTACTGTCCTTCGGCCACTTGGGATAGAACGTCGCGAGGCCGTCGTGCAGATCCTGCCAGGTGTACCAGTGCCACCCGAGGATCGCGTCGATGTAGGTGGTCGACCGGTGCGAGAAGTAGGACGACTGCCAGGTGAGGTCCTGGTCGCTCTTCGCCTGGAAGTACCCGCGTATGTGCGCCGCGAGGGCGCTGGTGGCGTGGGAGACGTCGGGTACGACGTCAACCCCTTCCACGTACGGGGAGCCGCCGCGTGCTCGGGTGTCGGCCCACGCTCCGGCGGGCAGGAGTGACGCCGCGGCGGCGGCCGTCCCGCCGATGGCCGCGGTTCGCAGCAGTTGACGCCGGGTCGAACCGCCGGTGAGTCCTGTGTCTTGATTCATCCCAAACCTCGATTCGAGCATCTTTCGTGTGGTTGGGTGCAGCGTTCGCACAGTCGCCGCGCGATGACCTCTCGGTCCGCGTCCTGGGCGTCGGGAAGGGCATCCGCCCCTGGACCACCAAGCGACTATGACCACATAACTATATCCTCAACATCATTATGCGCCTATAACTAGGCATGTCGTTTCCGCTCGCCGTCCCGGGACCGGCCCGCCGGGGCGAGTCGGTGCTCACGGGCGTATGCCCCCAGCAACGAGCGCAACTGCCCCCGCCCCCGGTGCAGCCGCGACAGCACCGTGCCGACGGGGGTCCGCATGATGTCTGCGATCTCCCGAACGGCGAAGCCCTCCACGTCGAAGAGGTACACGACTGTCCGGAAGACCTCGGGAATGGCCTGCAGTGCCGCTCTCACGTCCGCGTCGGGCAGATGGTCGAGCGCCTCCGATTCGGCCGTACGCAAACCCGTCGACGTGTGCGACTCGGCGCGGGCCAGCTGCCAGTCCTCGATCTCCGCCAGGCCGTCGTACTGCGGGCGGCGCCGCCCGCTGCGACGGGAGTTGAGGAAGGTGGTGGTGAGGATGCGGTAGAGCCATGCCTTGAGGTTCGTGCCCTCGCGGTACTGGTGGAAGGAGGTGTAGGCCCTGGCGTACGTCTCCTGGACGAGGTCCTCGGCGTCGGCAGGATGGCAGGTCATCCGCAGGGCGGCCGAGTGGAGCCGGTCGACAAAAGTCAGGGCCGGTTCGAAGCGGGCCTGGAGCTCCAGGTCGGACTGCGCCGCGTGGGGCCGTCCGCCATGGGTGGCGGTGAGCACGTCGCGGGACGGTGCCGTGGTCATGATGCCTCCTGGGAGGTGCGGAATTCACGGGCCCCTGTGGTCGAGCGGGAGCCGGGCCACGTGTCCGGCCGGCTCGAGACACGCCGGTACGTCGTGCAGTGCGACGACGACGGTGGTGTCGGGCAGATGCGTGAGGATGCCGAGCACGTGTCGGGCGGTTCGGTCGTCCAGGCCAGTGGTCGGTTCGTCGACGATGAGTACATGCGGGTGGCGGGCCAGGGCCCGGCCCAGGTAGACCCGGCGGAGCTCACCACCGGAGAGCTGCCTCCCACCGGGGCCCACCGAGGTTCCGGCCGTCAGTCCGCTGCCGCTCAGCCGCAGTTCGGAGAGGCGTTCGTCGATCTCGTCGTCGGTCAGGTCGGCGTCGGCGAGCCGCCAGTTGGAGCCGAGTGTGCCGGTGAAGAGGTGGTCGTCGGCGGCGACGGCCACTACGGCGGGCCGACCGTCGTGGCCGTCAGCAGCCTGCCGCAGCGACGAGGCCAGAGCCCGTAGCAGGGTGCTCTTGCCACTGCCGGAGCGGCCGGTGACGACGAGCATCGTGCCTCGGGCGACGGTGGCGCCGAGGACGCGCCCCGGCCGGAGGGCCATCGGCGGAAGGAGGTAGTCGGCGAAGCCGATGCCCTGCCCGGTGGACCATGACCGTATCGCCGGAACGCCGGCCTCGGTCGGGGTGGGCGGTGTGCTCGTCGTGAGCCTGCGGTGGGCCGCCTTCGCGGTGGCTCGGGCCTCGGCGGCGTTCGCCAGTTGCCCGGCCTGGGCCAGGACACCGAGAGACACCAGGGCGACGAACACGAACGTGGGGGCATCCGGTGCGCTGCCGGTGGCCGCCGTGGCGATCAGTGTGGCCGTGCCGACCAGGTCGGCGGTCAGCGTGGTCCGGCGCCTTCGCCGACCGGCCGCTTCCCGTTCGGTGTCGAGTCGGGTGAACCTCTCCGTCGTACGCGCGGCGAGCTGCTCGGCGGCCCCGAGCGAGGCCATCTCCGGCCATGCGTCGACGGCGGTGACGACTTCGGCACGCAGCGCCTTGCGGGTGCTCTGCTCGACCGCGCGGCCGACGCCGGGCCTACTGTGGGCGATCACCGCCATGATGACGACGCCGGCCGAGAGGACGGCTGCCGGCACGACGGACGTGGACGCGGCGACGGCGAGGACTGCGCCGACGGTCAGCGCGGCGGTGACGGCGACGGGGGTCGTGCACTCGATCAACGCCATCCCGGCGGTGTCGGCATCGGCCATGCTGCGGTCGAGCAGTTCCCCCGACCACAGGCCGTCCGTCTGTGCCCGGTCGGTGGCCGCGGCGCGGTCGAAGAGATCGGCCCGCGCGGCGGCGACCCGGCGCAGGGCGGCCGCGTGCAGCACCAGACGCTTGCTGTAGTTGCCGGCGATGCGGGCCACGGCGAAGGCACGCACACCGCCGCTGGGGGCGATGTAGGAGAAGGAGCTGAAGGTGGCCGCGCCGGCGACGGCGCAGGTGCTGATGAACCAGCCCGACAGACCGAGCAGTCCGGCGGAGGACAGTTCGGCTACGACGGCGAGCACCAGCCCTCCGGTCGCAAGGGAACGCGCCCGCCGGTCACGGCGGAGGGTGTGGCGGGGGCTGCCGCTCATCACGCGTTCACCGGCCTCGTGTCGCGAAGGCGGCCGTCGTCGATCGCGAGCACGGTGTCGGCCGTGGCAGCGAGCGGGGCGGAATGGGTGGCGACGATGACGGTGCAGCCGTCGGTGGCCCGCCGCAGGGCCGCGACGACGTCGTGTTCGCTGTCCGCGTCGAGGTGGGCGGTCGGCTCGTCGAGCAGCCAGAGCCGGGCACCGCGCAGAAAGGCGCGGGCAATGGCGATCCGGCGGGCTTCCCCGGTCGACACACCCCAACCGCCCTCACCGAGCCGGGTGTCCAGCCCGTCGGGGAGCCGCTCGATCACGGTGTTCAGCCCGGCGGCGTCGACGGCCCGCCGTATCTGCCGCTCGCCGGCCTCCGGGCGGCCGAGGCGGATGTTGTCGCGAACGGTCGCGTCGAGCAGCACCGTCCGCTGCCCGACCCAGGCGCATCCGCCGAGTACCGGTGCCTGCAACCCGGAGGAGGTGCGCCATCCGACCGTTCCGGCCGTCGGTCGGCGCAGGCCGGCGATCAGCGCCAGCACGGTGCTCTTCCCCGCGCCGGAGGCCCCGGTGATCGCGGTCCACGTGCCGGGTGCGAAATCGGCGTCGGCCTGGACGGTGTCCTGGTCGGCACCGTCGTAGCGGTGCCGGACCGCCGTCAGCGACACGCCGACCGGCTCGGTCGGCCGCGGGTAGGCCGCCCGGATCGGCTCGTCGGGGGTGCCCTTGACGATGTCACGGATGACACCGGCGGCGTTCGTGGCGCGCTCCC
The DNA here is from genome assembly GCF_042653945.1 of Streptomyces vulcanius. Lineage (NCBI taxonomy): Bacteria > Bacillati > Actinomycetota > Actinomycetes > Kitasatosporales > Streptomycetaceae > Streptomyces > Streptomyces vulcanius. Next base: position 26,118 of record NZ_JBHSFK010000021.1, read on the forward strand.
GCTGGTGGAAGGCGGCGGCTCTGGCGCGCATCGGGGCGAAGTACATCGGACACACGAGCAGCACCAGCAGTCCGGTGAACAGGGTGAGCCTCGGGGCGTGCGGCACCTGCACGTAGCCGAGCAGCGACAGGCCGATGTAGGTGGCGTTCACCGCGATGGAGAACGTGATGACGACGTCCATGATCACGCCGGACAGGAAGGCGCGGCGCAGGACGCTCATCGTCGCCTTGTTCAGCCGCTCGGCAGCCGTGGTCAGGGTGCGTCCGCGTCGGCCGACCGCACCGAGTTCGCGCAGCGTCCGCAGGCCGCGGAAGCTGTCGAGGACGACGGCGTTCAGATGCCGGGTCGCGGCCAGTTGACGGTCCGCGCCGTGCTGGGCGAACAGCCCCGCCAGACGCATGTTCAGGGGCAGCAGCGCCGTGGTCAGGACAAGAACGATCGCGGCCGGCCAGTGCACCGCGGCCGTGACCGCCAACACGGCGAGCATGGACAGGAGCGCCGACCGGCGCAGGGGCGCGGCCTGCGCGTGGAAGTCGGCGACGTCGTCGGCCAGATCGACCACGGCCCACGCCGCCTCTGCCGGGCCGGTCTCGCCGATCCGCCCTGCGGTGGGGATCCGCCCTGCGGTGGGCAGGAGAGCGCCCGTCAACTGCTGCCGCAGGCCGGTGGCGACGGCACGCGCGCCCCGATCGGCGAGTATGCCTGCCATCCGGTCGGCGCCCACGGCCGGCACGCTCGTGACGGCGAAGGCCACGAGGCCCCACGTCTCGTGCGTCGTTGCCCGGTCCATCACTGCCTGGGCCGTCCATGCAAGGGCGCCCCAGCGGGTGATCGTGAACAGCGTCCCCAGCGTCTGGAGGGTGGCCGACAGACCGAACCAGTGCCGTCCCGGCGCGGCGCACGCGGTGAGCCATGCGTCGTCGTCCGGCCGCTTTCCGACGGCGCTCGGCTCGCACCCCTCGTTCGTCTCATTCGTCGTCATGAGGGCGCCGCTCGTCGATGATCCATGCGATGCCACCGGTCAGAGCGATGGCGATCATGCCCAGGGTGGTCAGCAGCTGCGAGTGGATCTGCCGGTAGCCGCCGAACATCCCCTGGCAGACGAAGTAGGCGAGCATGCCCAGCACCGTCCAGACGACAGCGGCGAGCAGGCGCAGCACGACACGGAACGGCGTGGGCGGCGACGACGCGTGGTCGGAGTCCCGGGTGGTCATGAGCGTGCTCCTGTGACAAGCGGTCCTTGGGCTGCCGGAGGTTCGTCACCCGGAAGTTCGGTGGGGAACCTGCCGGCGAAGGCCCGGTGGGCGAACACGTTGTAGGCCAGCACCAGCGGCATGTTCAGACCGATGCCGACGAGGATGAAGACCATCGTGGAGTGGGGACCGGCCGTACTGTCGACGGTGAGGTCCGGGGGCACGAGCACCGGGTAGCGGGCCACGGCCAGGGCGAGGAACACGGACACGGTCGCGACGACGAGTCCGCCGAGGGGCAGGACGTCCACCGGACCGGACTCCCGCCGCCGCGGAAACGTGACGAGAGAGGTGACTCCTCCCCCGGCGGCGAACAGCAGCAGCCCCGCGAACGCGAAGGCCCGTCCCGGGCTGTCGAGGTTCAGCGGTGCGGCGGTGGCGTCGACGGCGAAGAGGAGCACGACCAGCAGCACTCCCCCGACCGCCGTGGCGGCCGCACCCCGCCGTGCCGCCGACTCCCTCAGGAGCCCGGCCGCCTTGTGCTTCGTATGGGCGTAGCCGAGAGCGGTGTACGCGGCCGTGACAGTGAGGCCCGACAGCACGCAGAACCAGCTGAAGGACCCGAAGGCCGACCCGGTGTAGACGTCGCCCCGCAGATGAACCGCTGAGGTCAGCGTCCCCAGGGCGAAACCCTGCGCGAACGAGGCGAGCAGCGACGCCACGCCGAAGGCGGTCGTCCAGCGGGGAGCGGGCGGCGCCTGGGACGCCATCTCGACGCTCACGCCGCGCACGACGAGGGAGAACAGCATCACCGTCATCGGCAGGTAGGCGTGCGGCAGGAGCGTGCCGAAGGCCAGGGGGAAGCCCGCCCAGAGTGCGACGCCGAGCAGGATGAGCCAGGTCTCGTTGCCGTCCCAGCCCACCGCGACGGACTCCAGCATGTGCCGCCGGTGCGCGGGATCGCGTTCGAAGAGGGTGGCCACGCCGACACCGAGGTCGTAGCCGTCCAGCACGACGTACATCAGAAGGCAGACGAGTACGGTCGCCGACCAGAGGGTCGTGGTCATCGCGCCGCCACCTCCCGGGCGCCGAGCGGTACGGGAGGCTCCAGCGGTGCGCCGTCCTCGGTGAGGCCGGTATCCGGCAGGTCCTGCGGTGGAGGTTCATGTCGGGGGTCGTCGCGTTCCGGGCCGATGCGCATGGTGCGGACGATGTAGGCGACGTAGGCCACCAGCATGATCAGGTAGAGCGCGGAGAAGCCGATCACCGAGAACAGGACTTCTCCTGGTGCCAGGTGGGACACGGCGTCCGAGGTGCGGAGTTGCCCGAACACGATCCACGGTTGCCGTCCCGCCTCGGCGGTGACCCAGCCCCCGAGGATGGCCAGGATCCCTGCCGGGGTCGTCCAGAGGACGAACCTGTGGAATCGCCTCGCGGTCCACAGACGGTCGCGGATGCGCAGGACGGTGGCGGCGAACGCCGTGCCGAACATCAGCACGGCCGCCAGGAACATGATGCGGAAGCCCCAGAAGGTCGCGGCCATGTCCGGCCGGTCGGCCGCCGGGGTGAGCTTCAGACCGGGCATGGCAGTCTTGCAGCTGAGGTCCTTGGCGATGTAGCTGCCGAGGCAGGGAATGTCGAGCTCGGCGATGTTCCGCGCGGCTTCCTGGTCCGGGACGGCGAACAGGACGAAGCCGGTGTCACCGTTGTCCCAGTTGCCCTCGATCGCCTCCAACTTGGAGAGCTGGTGGGGCAGTTCATGCCCGGCCACGCTGTCACCGAGGTAGAGCTGAATGGGCATCAGCAGCGCGGCGATCCCGAGCGCGATCGACATCGAGCGGCGGGCGAAACCCTTCGCGCGCCCCTTGACCAGGTACCAGGCCGAGATCCCGGCGACGAAGAAGCTCGCCGAGATCAGTACGGCGGCCAGCATGTGCGGCCAGCGCCAGATGAACGACGGGTTGAGGATGACCTGTGTCCAGTCGGTGGGCTCGAACCGGCCGTGGACGACCTTGAAACCGGCGGGCGTCTGCATCCACGAGTTCGCCGCGATGATCCACGTCGACGACAGGACGGTACCCACCGACACCATCACGGTGGACAGGAACATCGTGCCCTTGCGAACACGGCCGTCCCCGTAGAGCAGGACACCGATGAAGCCGGCCTCGACGAAGAAGGCCGTCACGACCTCCATGCCGATGATCGGTCCGATGACCGGCCCTGTCCTGGCGCCGTACACACCCCAGTTGAGGCCCATCTGGAACGTGATGACGGCCCCGGCGACCACGCCGATCGCGAAGCCGACGGCGAAGATACGCCGCCAGAACCGGAACATCTGCAGGTAGACCGGCCTGCTGGTACGCCAGTACAGGCCGTAGACGACCGACAGGAGGATCGACAGTCCGACGGTGATCGCCGGAAACGTCATGTGGAACATGACGGTGATGGCGAACTGCCATCGCGACAAGTCGAGAAGACTCATCACTGCTCCCTTTCGTAAGGGGCGGGTTCAGGCGTCGACGACCGCAGTGGCGGCCGGCGCGGCGGCGGTGAAGCGCGGCAGGGCTGCGGCACCGATCGCGAGGAGGGCGACGATGCCCATGTGCACGTACTCGACTCCGGCGAAGGCGTGCGAGACGCCGTGCGGTGCGAGGCTGATGTAGAGGGTGCCGAGCGTGGCCACCCCGAGGGCGAGTCCGCTCTGCTGCAGAGTGATCAGCGCGCCGCTGCCGATGCCGCCCAGGTGGGCGGGGACGTCGGCGAGCACGCTGCGGAACAGGCCGGCGAACAGCATCGACTGCCCGGCCCCGGCCAGGGCGAGCGGTACGGCCATGGCCCACAGGCTGACGTGCGGCCACTTCACCAGCAGGACCGCCACCAGGGAGACCAGCCCAGCGAGTTGGACGACGGCGCCGGCGGACAGCGCCGCCCTGCCGAATCGGCCGATGAGCCGCGGCGCGACCAGCGAGCCGGCGAAGAACAGCAGGGCCATCGGCAGGATCGCCAGGCCGCCGTGCAGGGCGTCGGCGTGCAGGCCGTTCTGGACGGTGAGGGCGAAGACGAACATGAACGCGCCGAAGCCGATGCTGAAGGCGAACACCATAACCAGGCCGCGCGACATCGACGGCAGGCGCAGCAGGGACGGCGGCAGCAGCGGGACCTCGCCGCGCTCCTCGGCGCGCTTCTCCACGACGTAGGTGGCGGCGCCGAGCACGACCGCGGCGGCGAGCAGCAGCCAGGTCCACCACGGCCAGCCCAGGGAGTGGCCCTCGGTCAGCGGAACCAGCAGGGCGGTCAGGGTCGCGGCGAACAGCACGGTGCCGGGCAGATCGATGCCGACCGGGTGGTGCGAGCGGGTGTCGGGCACGATGCGGGCCGCCACCAGCAGCACGACCACACCGATGGGCACGTTGACCAGGAAGATCGGCCGCCAGGATGTGCCGGCGATGTCGGCGCTGACCAGCAGGCCGCCCACCAGTTGCCCGACCACGGCGGCGATGCCTGAGGTGGCCCCGTACAGGGCCACCGCACGGGACCTGCGTTCTCCTTCGAGGACCTGGTGGAAGGTGGCCAGCACCTGGGGGATCAGCAGGGCGGCGGTCGCGCCCTGGACGATGCGGGCGGCGATCAGCGCGCCCACGCTCGGGGCGACACCGCAGGCCAGCGACGCCAGGACGAAGCCCACGAGCGCGCCGAGGAAGACGCGGCGGCGGCCGTAGCGGTCGCCCAGCCTGCCGCCGAGGACGAGGAGGGTGGCGTACGCGACGCCGTACCCGGCGATGACCAGCTCCAGCGACGACGCCGACGCGTGCAGGGAGGCGTCGATGCTGGGCAGGGCGACGTTGGTGATGAAGAAGTCCATGATCGGCAGGAACGCGCCCGCCAACAGGATGAACACCCCGAGCGGATGCAGTCCGCCCGCACGGGCCGTGGCATGGGGCGAGGGCGCGGCCGCGCCGGCATGCCGGGAGGAGGTGGTTGTCGTCATGACAGCTCCCACGAGAACCGATGTTATGTACTCATAACTATGAGCACATAAGGAGTATGCACCTATAACCACTTGGAGGCAAACCCCGTACCCTGGAGCCGTGATGGAGGACCAAGCGCACCCGACAGGCCCGACAGCAGGGCCGGACCACGAGCCACGGTGGGCCGAACTGGCCGACCTCGTACTGATCATCAGCCGGGAGATCCAGTTCCGCCGCTACACGGACGAGCAGGCTGTCCACCTGTCACAGTCCGAGGGCATGGTGATGCGCTATCTGAAGCGCGACCCCGAGGCCCCGCCCAGCCGCATCGCCGACGCAACCGGGCTCCAGCGCACCAACCTCTCCACCGTCCTGCGCGGACTCGAACAGAAGGGCTTCATCGAACGGCATGCCCACTCGGGCGACGGCCGAGGGGTGACGGTCCACTCCACCGAGCGCGGACGCAGCAACACCACCCTCGTCCGGCAGGAATGGGCCGCGACCGTCTCCGAAGCCGCCCACCACGACACCGAACACCTCGACGCGGCCCTCACCCTGCTCAGGGCCGTGGAAGACGGACTGACCAGGTCACGGCCGCAGAACCGTGCCAGGCGTCCGGCGACCCAACAGTGACCCCCACGCACCAACGACGCCGGCCGGCACCAGCCGGTGGCTGTGCGGTCAGCTCATGACCTTGCCACGGTCCGTCTCGCGCCCGCTCCCCCGGTACGGTCCGCCACGCCGTGGCCTGCGGCGTCGGCCATGGTGGCATCGCACTTGGGGGCTGTGCGCGGTGCTTCTTGGCGCTGTCGCCATGCTGTGGGCGGTCGATGCGTTCACTGCCCTGCCCGCGGCGGTCGCGGAGGAGCGGGGGTTCCTCGCGGCGCTCCCGTGCACGGCGGCCGGAGCCGGCGCCGACCGGGCGGATTGCCTGCACACCGTACGCGCCACCGTCACGGGGACCGTGATCCAGAGCTCCGGGAGAGAGGACACGTACCGGCTCGAACTGTCGGGTCCCGCCCCGGCCTCCGGCTCGCTCGACATGGGTTCCGCGGGCCCCCTTCTGAAGCGGTTGCGCCCGGGCGACCAGGTGAGCGTCACTGTGTGGCGGCACTACGCGACAGCCGTCAGCCAGGGCGGCCTCACGCAGCAGACCAACGACGACCCTGTTGGCGACCCCGATATCGACACCGCCCTGGCGCTGGGGTCGCTGGCCTGCGGAACGTACCTGCTGGGGGCCGGTGGCTGCGCGCTGCTGGGAGCGCGCGGTGCCGCCGAGCGCGGCCTGCCGGCTTCCCTGGCCCCGTTGAGCAAGGCCACTGCCGGTGCGGCGCTGGCGGCATGGCCGGCCTGTCTTGCCGGCGTCGGGTGGGGAGGGCCCGTCACGGTGGCGGCGGCCTGGCTGGTGATGCTGCCGGTGATCGGGTGGATCGTTGCGGTACGAGAGCGCGGCGCCGGGCGCCGATGAGCAGTAGGGGCCCGGTGTGGAAGACCTGCGTCGCCGAGACCCGCCTGCGGTTTCTGCTCGCAGTGCGCACGGGAGCGGGAGGGCCGTGCGGCCGAGCCCACGGCGGGGGTCATCGAAGCGCGGTCGATGCGGACCGCCGTGACGGAGCCGGCCGCCTCACGCGGCTACGACGGCGGCGTTCCACACACGAGCAGCCGTCTCCCGCTCCTCCAGCGATCTCATGCACTGCCGGGCCTGGCAGCCGCGCGATCGTGGCTTCAGGCTTTCACCCCGATGTGAAGGCCGTGTTCGTAGGGATATCCGGTGAGTGTGCGAACCTGCTGGAAGCCCGCCTGCCGCAGCCATTCTTCGTAGTTTCCCGCGGGATAGGCCATGCCCTGACCACTGGCCAGGGCATTCAGGTAGAGCGTGAGGCGCGCCGAATACCAGCCTTCGGTTTCGTCGTCCGATGCGTTGTACCCATAGATCAGGACTTGTCCGCCGGGCGGCAGCACGTCCATGGCCTTGGCCAGCAGGGTCGTGATCTGTTCACCGGAGAAGATTTCCAGTACGTGACTGAACAGCACCGTGTCGCTGCCAGTGGGAAAGGGGTCGGCGAACAGGTCACCGGGATGCACCGTCACCCGCTCCCCGAAGGACGGGGCGGTGGCTTGCTCAGCGATGTGCGACACACTTGGTATGTCGAAGATGGTCGAGGTCAGTTTCGGGTACCGGGCGGTCAGCCGAGTGCTGGTGGTGCCATCGCCGCCGCCCACGTCAAGCAGCCGACGCGTAGAGGCGAACTGCTCGCTCTCCACGAGAGCGTCGACGCTGCGCAGGGTGAAGGCGCCCATGGCGCGGTGGAAGACAGCCTCCAGCCCGGGGTCGTGTGCCAGACGTTGATAGAGAGTGGGTTCACTGCCCGGATGAGCGGCCAACGCGGTGTTCGTACCGGCCCTCAGGGCTTCCGTCAGATGCGCGAAAGCGGGGTAGTACACCTCCCGCCAGCCGACCAGGATGTGCCGCCAGCTGTCCGGGGTGTCGCCGGTGAGCATTTCCTCAGCGACCCGAGAATTCACGTAGTGCCCGTCGCGCCGTTCGAGTAGGCCGGTGGTGCACACCGCATACAACAGGACGCGGAGTGAGTGCGGTGGCAGTCCAGTGGCCCCGCGAATTTCATCGAAAGACGACAGTCCGCCGGACACGATGGTGAACAGGTCGAGTTCCAGCGCCGTGACCAGGGAATTGAACAGGGCCGGAGCGTTCACCAGCAGGTGGAAGCGTTCGAGGACGGGGTCCTCTTCGTCATACGTCTGTGAGGATTTCATCTTGGTGGGCACCTCCATCGGTCGGACGGTGGGTGGGGGCGGAGGCGATCTCGCGACTCTTGCAGGTGACGCCGGTGAGCGGGGCGGAGCCGGCGAGCGCACGGTAGATCATGCGGTCGGCGCCGCCGTGGTCCAGTACGTAGTTGTGCAGCAGCCGGACGTTGTCCCAAACGGCGATGTCCCCCACTGCCCAACGCCAGCGCACCGTGCGCTCCGGAACCAGGGCGTGGTGCAGGAACAGGTCAAGGAGAGTGCGACCCTCCAGATCGGACAGTCCTTCGATGGTCGACACGCAATTGGGGTTGAGGACCAGTGAACGGCGGCCGTCGGCGCGCTGGTCGACCGCGACCAGCGGATGGCTGATCGCAGGCAGCGCCAGCAGTCGGTCACGCAGGACCGAGTCGGCGCCCGGTGCGAGCCAGTCGGCGTAGAGCAGCCGCGCGTCGTGTGTGCAACTGAGGCCCTCTGCCAGGGTGCGCAGGGGTTCCGACAGCACACTGTAGGCGCCGGCCAGATCCGCGAAGAGGGTGTCACCGCCCGTCTGCGGAAGGCGTGCGGCCTGGAGGAGTGAGTAGGTCGGCACTTCGCGCACGAAGGTGCAGTCCAGGTGCCAGTTGGTTCCGTGCCGGTTGTGGATGTCACGGCTGCGCACGTCCTCGGGACGAACGCCCCCCGTCTGGTTGGCCAGCACCTCGGGGCGGCCTGGGAGTCCCTGTTTGAGGGGATGGGCGGGCAGCACCGAGCCGAAGTGAGCGGCCAGTTCGACCAGGACCGCCGGATCGGTGGGCTGACCGCGCAGGAAGATCACCCCGTGAGTGGAGACCAGGGCCTTGAGCCGGTCCGCGGCGGCCGCGTCCACATGAGAGATGTCGAGCCCCGACAGCTCTGCGCCGATGCTTCCGGTGAGACGTTCGATCTCCCAAGTGTGGTCCGACATGTGAGGGAGCCACCTCCTGTTCGCTGGTAGCCGTGGAGTACTGGTCACTGGTCAGGCGGCGGCCAGGACCACGTTCTCCATGGCGCCGCCCTGTGCCACACCCACCACGCCACTGCGGCCGTCGGGGTAGTAGCGCGCGTACACTCCGCCCGTCCGACCACCGAAAAGGCAGGGGCTGAGGACCGGGGCAACTGAGGACCGGTAGGGCGTGGAGCCGGGTCCTGCCACCATCTCCAGCTCATAGCGGCCGGGTTCGACGTACTCCTGCACGATCGAGTCGCCGGCGTCGAGGGCGCTGGTGACCGTCGCCTCCCACTGCGGCTGGGTGCATGTACGGCCCATCACCACGCCCCGGCCCATCATGCCGACGGCCGGCTTCACCACGAACGACTCGCGGTGCGTGGTCAGGAGACGGAGCAGGTCCACCCGGTCGCCCCGCCACTCGACCTTGCCCTCACGGGCGACTCGGGTCCAGGGAACGTACCGGGTCACGAGCCGCTGGTCGTTCCCGGCCATCCAGGGGCGGCCCTCGGAGAGCCACGCCAGCACCTTTTTGTTGGCCACCAGGTAGCTGCTCTCCGGGGGGTACAGGACGCAGCCTGCGTCAAGGATGGCGTGCACCGGATCGAGCGGTTCGCCGCGGGACACCCAGTCGGCGGGTGCGAAGTAGCGCAGCGCCAGCGGGAACCTCAGCTGTCCCGGCCGGCCGACCTTGTGCGGCAGGTCGCCCGGCTCCAGAACTTGCGCGTCGAAGCCGCGTTCTCTCAGATAGGCGGCCTCGCCGTCGAAGTAGCGGGTTGTCTCGCCCCGGCGATCCACCCGATTGCCCACCAGAGCGACTGCGCGCGGCAGGCCGAGTGAGTCGCACAACTCCTCGAACAGTTCGGTGCGGGCCGCGAACGGGTCGTCCACCGTGAAGGGCAGGGGCCGTCCGGGTGCGCCGAACAGGCGGGTCCATGCCCGGTCGAATCCATGGGCTTCCGTGGGCCCTCCGAACGCTCCGCTGACGTTGAACTCGAGGAAGCGGGGACCGTCGGGCCCGATGACGACGTCGGGGCGGGCCATCGCGTCGCAATGGCGCAGCTCGAAGGCGTCGTCGTCGATGAAGAAGGGGAAGGAGTGGGTGGTGGGCCGGACTCCCAGGGCCGCAAGCCTGCCCGGACGGTCGGGGGCGGACTCGAGCAGCGCTTGGCGCAGCAGGCCGAGTAGGCCTCGGGCTGCTGAGAACAGCTCATCGTAGGTGGCCTTGGACACGGCGAACGGCTCGAGGGGAACGGGCTGGGTGTGCACCCAGGTTCCGCAGTCGCGCAGCTCGTCGCGGAGTACCTCGACGACGTCGTCCGCCGGGCTGCGCTCGTGGTGGCGGTAGGGGCGGGCATCGAACCATCGGTGGGTTTCCGATTCCACTCGAACTAGCCTTCCTGGGACCGGTTTTGACGCGGGATGAGCGGTCGGTGCAGCGCGCGCCCGGTGGTTACGGGAAGGGGGCGGACGGCCGCCTCGGGCCGGAGTGAAGGAATGAGTCCAGATCCACGTGTTGCGCCTGCGCGATGCCGGCGGTCCGCCACGGCAGATCGGCACGGGGCGGCCGTCGGCCGTCGTGGAAGTAGACGGCTACGAACCCGCCTCGGTCGTCGAGGGCGATCATTGGATTGTCGATGAGGAAGCGGCGTACGGGCTCCGTGTCGCGCAGGACGGTCACCCGCAGCCGCTTGTGGCGGAAATGGTTGCCCGGCATGGTGACCACGGGGTGCAGCTTGCGCTTGAACTGGAAAGTGCCCTTGCTGATGAAGGGCTCGCAGCCGCCCAGGTCGACCGAGGCCATGCCTTGGTGTGCGGCCCACTCGAGCACGTGGATGAAGAGGGCGGTATACGTGCCCCCGCGGTAGTGGGCGGGGTTGCCGTCCGCTACGCCGACCAGCCGCAGCGTCAGGATTCCGGTGGTGGGCTCCAGCCGGCACAGGGCGCCTGCCACGGGTTCGCCGGAGTGGCTCAGGAAGAACAGCACGCCCTTACGGAAGATCTCGGTATGGGCGATTGCGCGCCGCTCCGAGCGGGTGCTCTCGCCGTGCCGGACCTGCATGGTCGGTGCGTGCATGTGGTCGTAGAAGTACGCGAAGTCGGCTTCCCGGGTGGCGACTTCAAGGGTCCAGGTGCGGCACTGGCGCTGCCGCACGAACTGCTGACGGTCCTTGCGGGAGACCCGCCCCAGGACGTCGGCCTTGTCGCCGAGCGGTACCGTGAGCGCCAGCCGGAAAGGGAGTGTGAGGGAGCGCGCTTGTGGCAGGTGACGGGCGTGGTGGATGTCGTAGCCGGTGACTGCCAGGTCGGTGTGTTCCGCAGTGGGTGCGGCGAGCAGGCTACCCCAGCGGCGGCGGACGGATGTCCTCACGGCCCCGGCTGCCGGGGCGCGGCGGTGCTCGAGGAAGGGCAGCGTCAGATGTACTCCCTCGGGTAGGCCCGCGTACGCCAGCTGCACCATGCCGTCGCCGCTCGGTGACTCGACCCACACTGGACGGCGCGCCGCCATGACGTCGAACAACCGGTGGGCGGTGCGGACCACGGGGCCCTCGCCGTTGCGCCAGCGGTACCCGCCCGCCGCGTACAGTCGGTCCAGCATCATCTCGAACCTTCCGTCCATGCCGCATCACACATGGGCGCCTGCATCCGTCTGTTCCGCCTTCGCCCGGTGGGCGGCCGGTCTGGTTCGCAGACGGGCACGGAGTGTCTCCACAACGGTGCGCGCGGCGTTCAGTTCGCCGATCGGGAAGCCGTCGGCCAGGTCGGCGATGTCGCCTGCCTGCGGTGCGTCGAGTGATCGCGGCCCGGTGGTCTCCTCGTGCTCGTTCAGCGCGTGCAGTGCGGCGCTGAGGCGTCCGGTGAAGCGGACCGTCCCGTCGGCGATGTCCACGCCTTCCGCCGTGCCCACCTGCCGGTTCCATGCCACTGCTGCTTCCTGGGTCAGCCCCGGGGGCAGTGCCAGTTGCAGTGTTCCGCCGCGTATCCGTACCGGGTAGCCGCCCGGGAGGCCCCACGGCCCTGGCAGGCTGGTGTCCCAGTCCGCGCCGTACAGCAGCGCTGCGGCCAGTCGGGCAGCGGTGCGGCCGGTCACCAGGTTGAGGCGTTCGCGCCCGGTGGCCCGCTGTGCGGCCAGGTGCTGTGTCACGTCCGGGACAGGCGTGCCGTCCAGCCAGGCGCGAGCCTCGTCGTCGGCCGACCGGGGCCGGCTGAGGTGGACATGGTGGGCGAGGACCTGCAGCCGTTGTGGATCGACGGCGCCCAGGGCGTGTGTGAGGGACGAGGCCACGAGCCCGGCGTTGCCGATACCGCACAGCACCGGCAGGTGGAGAGCGTTGAGCAGAGGATTGACCGCGTCCGGGAAGCAGGCGTTGACCAACCGGGTGCTTCGGCCTGCTGCGGCCACGGCGGTGGCGGCTCGTACGGCGAGGTCGGCCTGGAACGGCAGAGTGAGCCCGAAACCCGCTTGGGCGATCAGGTCGGTCCAGGCGCTGGGAGTGCGTTCGCGTTCCCAAGGCGAGTGCATCGAGGCGCAGACCAGTACGAGGTCCGGACGCTCTGCCCTGATCAGCTCACACAGCGCCTCCCCATCCGTTGCGGCCTGCGCTGCGGTGAAGGTGACGCCCGTACCTGCGACGGCGGCCCGGGCGCCGGCGAGGTAGACCAGCTCCGTGACGGCTGTGTGCCGACGGCCCGCCACGGTGACGCGCAGGCCTGCGTGGGACAGATCTGCCAGGGCACAGCAGGTCGCGGTGGCCAGCGAACCTGTACCCAGGATCAGGAGGCGGGCCATTCACTTCGCTCCGACGGCGGCGGCCACGTCCGCGACACTCTGCACCAGGTGCGCGTCGCCGTCGTGCAACGGCTGGTAGTCGGAGCGCGCGTAGGTTCCGGACCCGTGGATGACGACGGTCCGGTGCGGGCCGATGAGTCCGCGCTCCACTCCTTCCCGCACGCCGGTCATCGCCATCAGCAGTGACCATTCAGCGAGTTCGTCCGGGTCCTCGGGCAAGCTGAGCCCGGCATGGGCCAGTGCGGTACGCACGGCCGGGTAGTGCTTGAGGCACTCATGCCGTGACACGACGATCCCGCCGCCGCCGAACTTGCCGATGATCTCGTTCATGCGCTGGGCGGTGGGCGGCCGGTGGGTGTAGAACGTGGGATCGATGATCTCACTCGGGCTCTGCGTCGTGTAGGGGAAACTCGGGTCGACGTCCTGGTGGTACAGGCGCTCGGCGGGGTCCCAGGCGTACCTTGGCGCGTTGCGGCGGTCGAAGCTGCCGAAGCGCTGGCTGAGCACCATGTCCGGAATGTGGAGGTGCTGGACGAGATACGACTCCGGCCGCTGTATGGACGCGGCCTCGGGAGCGGCTTCCAGCAGGGTCCTGCCGGTGTGGTAGCCGAGCAGGCCGAAGGCACTGGAGACGGCGTGGGCGTGCGTGCGTACCTCGCCCGGCGTGATCGGGTCGGCGTCTTCCTCGAAGAACGCCCGGGTGGCGTCCGCCACCATGTAGTTGGCCAGCTCCAGTGAGAACCACATGCGGCCACCGGTATGCCGGGCCCAGTCAGCAGCGTGTGTGCGTACGAACTCCCGAGCGAGCGGTTTGACGTCTTCGGCTTGTTGACCGTCGTACAGCAGGACGGGGTTGAGCGCGCGCAGTTCGGGGTCGGTGACGAGCCGGCTGCGGCGCAGCTTGCTGCGACAGGCTGCGGGGCTGATCGTCACCACTCGCAACTGGTGAGGTTCGGCCAGGCCCAGTTCGAGCGCCCGTAGCACAGCGTCGCGCAGGGCGGTGCCCTTGTTCGCGGAGGTGGGTGTGACCAGCAGGATGGGGATCCCGGTGCGACGCAGGTGTTCGACGGCGCGCGCCACGATGAGCAGGGAAGCAGGGGTCTTGGTGGTCTGGGTGGCAGGGTTGGCGGTCAGGTCCAGCAGCCGCATCGGGTGCCCCTGGAAGTCCTCCAGCCGGCGCCAGGAAACGACCGCGGCGGCGAAGTACCCGCGGACGGCTTCGTCCAGCTCGGGGAAGTGGAAGCCGGGCCGGAACCCCTCGGGCTGTGGGGCGCCGTGCGGCTCCTGACCGCATGCCGCCACGATGTCGGGCAGCCGGTGGTAGTGCTCGAGGACTGGGTTGCGTGTGACGTTGCCGGCGCCCGCGTACGTCATGACGGCGCTCCGGACGGTGGCCGGCGATCCGCTTCGAGTCTGTTCACTGCGGCCCTTGCTCCCTGGGGTGACGGGTGTTCCTGCCGAACCGTGCGCGGTGCGGGAAGGCGCCGAGGACGGTCGTTGGGCGCCAGAGGGGATTCAAGTGCCGAGGATCGACTTCAGAACGGCCACATAGTCCGAACCGGTGTCGAGCGGCGCGTATTTGGGCGGTTCGGCCTGGGTGAGGGCGTCAAGCGGCGCGACCACCACGCCGTAGTCGGGTCGGTGCTTGTACTGGATGGACATGCGGTCCTGGCGCACCGCGCTCACCCGGTGTGGTGCTGCCCGGTGCCGGCCGTTGGACCAGCGCTGGACGTAGTCGGCGAGGAAGACGAACAAGGTGTCCGGCTCGGTGGGCACTTCGGACCACGAGCCGTCGCTGCTGCGGACGTCCAGGCCGGGTTCGTCCTGGTGCAGGATGGTCAGCAGTGACAGGTCGATGTGCGGCGACATGGCGTAGTTGACCTTCGAGCCGACGTCGGACAGGTGGCTGGCGCCGTAGTAGTTCAGTCCGAGGCGATGCAGCGGAGTGTTCAGGTAACCGGTGAAGAAGTCATCGCCCAGGCCCAGGTCGATGGCGCAGGCGGCCAGGAGGCCGTCACCCAGGTCGGTCAACCGGTGGAACAGCTCCAAGGACTTGGGGAAGGGTTCGTGGTAGAAGTCCACGGACTCGGGAAGGGTCAGTTCGCCGGTGACGTTGCCGATCCGGAACTGCTCGCAGGCTTCGGTGCCGCTGTGGGTGCGGCTCCTTTCCCTGCCGAGTCCTCGGTAGCCCAGGAACTGGGACTCCTCTGCGGCGTCGTACTTGTTCTTTTCGTCGGACGGCAGACGGTAGAAGGTGCGCATTTCCGCGTAGACGTCCTGGATCAGCCCGACGGGAATACCGTGGTCGCGGACGAAGAAGAATCCTTCGCGCCGACAGATGTCGCCTATGTCGTCAGCGACCGCCTGTCGCTCTTTCGAGGTCCAACCGGCCGCAGGACCTGGCAGCCGTATTTGCGGTATCACCCTGTTACCTCCCGTTTCGTCGCCGATCGAAGCAGCCTGGGGTGTTTCCCGGGCCGCTTGGTCGCGTCACGCCGATGGGTCCGGCCACGCACGCCGCAAGGGCCGGCGGCCTGACGGCGGGCCCGTCCCGTGGGCTGCACGAGTAGGCGTCGAAGGGAGCGAATGCAGGGCCGCTGAGCGCCGCGTCCGGTCCCTTTGGCGGATTGTGCACTCGTGAGGAAATGGCGAAGAGCCCTGGTGGTCGATGCAGGCTGCCGCCAGGACGGCATGAGGGGAATGAGACCGCCGCTCGCCCGCTCCGTCCGGACCGTGGGCAGCAGTTCTGGTGTTGCCCCAGTCATCTTCTGAGCGCTGCGTAACCGCCGCAACCCCGCGGGGTCGACTTTCGGTCACCTTGCGCACACGGAACGCATCCGTTATCGCGCCGTGACGTATCTGTCGGGAGACGGCGCCTTTTTAACGAGTCATGACGTATTCACAGGGCGTCTCGACGGCAGAGAGTCCCCCTGGAACTGGTCGGGCAAATGTCCGAAAGTACGGTGCAGGTCGCCAGGCACGGTCTTCCGTTCATCCTGCACATGCCCAACACTGAGGAGCCGCACCACATTTGGCGCCGGTGGTGGGCCGGACTCTGTCCGGCTCGTGCCACGAATGCCGCCGCGCCCCTGCCCGGCCTGTGAGCTGTCCCGCTGCGGTGCATGACGACAATCGATGGAGCACGCATGATGCTCAACAGTTTCGATGAATGGTCGCCGCTCAAGGAGGTGGTGGTCGGCTCTGCGACGAACTACACCTCGCATCAGCGTGAACTGTCCTTCGACCTCTTCTTCCACGACAACATCGCCGGTGACAACGCCTCCCGCTCGGAGTGGTATTACCCGCGGCTGACCGCCGGTGGACGCAGCGAGTCGTCACCGAGCGGAACCGTGCCGATCAAACAGCGCTACGTGGACGAACTCAACGAGGACTTATCGGGCATCGTGGATGCTCTCACCGCGCTGGGGGTGACGGTTCACCGTCCGATGGACCTGGACGCCGAGACGGCCGAGGTGCGCGCGCTCGCTTGGAGCGCCTCGGTGGTGCCTCCGCTCAACGTACGGGACAACACCCTCATCGTCGGCGACGAGATCATCGAAACGCCACCGATGATCCGGTCCCGCTACTTCGAGACCCAGTTCCTGACACCTGTGTTCCAGCGGTACTTCGAGCGGGGAGCCCGGTGGACGGTGATGCCACGGCCCCTCATGACGGATGCGTCTTTCGACCTGTCGTACGCCAGGGTCAGCTCTGTGGGTGGCCCGACCGAGCCCATCGCCGATCCGCAGCCCACGAGTTACGACGTCGGCACGGAGATGATGTTCGACGGTGCCCAGGTCCTGCGCCTGGGCCGGGACCTGGTCGTGAACGTCTCCACCGCCAATCACATGCTCGCGTGCGACTGGCTGGAGCGTCACCTGGCAGGCCGTTTCCGCATCCACCGGGTTCACCGCATCAGCGACAGCCACATCGACAGCATGGTGCTCGCGCTGCGGCCCGGTACTCTCCTGGTCCGCACACCCGAGCTGCGCGACAAGCTGCCCAAGAAGCTCCGCTCGTGGGACCTGATCGTGCCGCCGGCTCCGGAGCGCAACCACTTCCCGTCGTACGACGATGACGATCTGATCCTCACCAGCCCGTTCATCGACCTGAACGTGCTGTCCGTCTCCCCCGAGACCGTACTCGTCAACGAGGCCTGCCCGGAGCTGATGCGCATGCTGGAGAAGCACGGCTTCACAGTGGTGCCGGTACGGCACAGGCACCGACGGCTGTTCGGCGGCGGCTTCCACTGCTTCACCCTCGACACAGTGCGCGAAGGCGGGCTGGAGGACTACCTCGACTGAGGCCGGTCCACGCCGGGACCGCCTGCCACAGAAGGAGACCGCGTGCTCGCTCCGGCTCGACTCATCGGCATCGGGACCGCCCTGCCCTCGGTCTCCTACACTCAGGACGAACTCCTTGAGACATTCGGGATCACCGATCCCGCGACCCGGGCGATCTTCCTCAACAGTACGATCCGGCGGCGCGGGCTGACCCTGCCGCCTCAACTGCCGGACCGGTCCCGTGCGGTGGAGTCCCAAGGGGAGTTACTGGCCAAGCACCTGACAGAAGGGCTGCGGCTGGGCAGGGAGGCCGTGCTCGCCTGTCTTGCGGAAGCCGGAGCCGATGTGACGGACGTGCGGCACCTGTGCTGCGTCACGTCCACCGGGTTTCTCACCCCCGGATTCTCCGCCCTGCTGCTCAAGGACATGGGGATCAGTCCCAGCTGCTACCGCCTGGACGTGGTCGGAATGGGATGCAACGCAGGGCTGAACGCACTGGCGTCGGTGGCGGGATGGTCACGATGCCACGCCGGCGAACTGGCGGTCATGGTGTGCATCGAGGTGTGCTCGGCAGCGTACGTCATCGACGGTACGCGGCGTACCTCCGTGGTCAACAGCCTCTTCGGTGACGGCGCCGCCGCCGTCGCGGTGACGGCCGGCGGCACTCAGCCGCCGGCCGCGGGCCCAGAACTGCTGGCCTTCGCCAGCCGCACCGTTCCCGAGGCAGTGGACGCGATGCGCTACGACTGGGACGACGAGCAGCACAAGTTCAGTTTCGCCCTCGACCCGCAGGTGCCATACGTCGTGGGGGCCCATGCCGAAGAGCTCATGGAAAGACTGCTGACGGGTACCGGGGTGCGCCGCTCCGAACTCGCTCACTGGGTGGTGCACGCAGGCGGAAAGAAGGTCGTGGACTCCGTCCGGGTCAACCTCGGCCTGAGCCGACACGACGTCCGGCACACCACGGGTGTGCTGCGTGACCACGGCAACCTGTCCAGCGGATCCTTTCTCTTCTCCTGTCAACGGCTCGCTGACGAGAAGGCGGCTGCCTCCGGGGACTTCGGGATTCTGATGACGATGGGTCCCGGCTCGACCATCGAAATGGCCCTGGCACGGTGGTGACGGGCCGGGAGAGAGGTGTGACGGTGCGAAGCAGCGGTGAGCGGGATCGGGCCCACGAGGGGCTGGAACTGAGTCTGAACGTGGACGGCACAAGGCCCCTTTCCCGACTGACGGCGGAGCTCGACGCGGTGTGCGATCGCCTTGAGGAACTCACGGACCGCTCGGTGTTGGGGATTCGGTTACTGCCGGTCCCGGCCGACCGGAGATCCTGGCCAAGCGGCGTCGGCGTGCAGGAAGTGAACCGTTGGGAACGGGCAGTGCGCCGGCTGGAGCGGCTTCCTGCGATGATCGTGACGACCGCGGCCGGGGTATGCGGCGGCCCGGCCTTGGACCTGCTGCTGGCCAGCGACTTCCGGATAGCCTCTCCCGACCTGCTGCTGATGCTGCCCGTGAACGACGGGCACTTCTGGCCGGGCATGGCCGTGTACCGGCTTGCTCAGCAGCTCGGCACCGGGCGTGCCCGGCAGATCGTGCTGTGGGGAGACGATCTTGACGGCGTCCGGGCACACGAACTCGGCCTCGTCGACCAACTCAGTGATGACCTGCCGGAGGCCGCTCACACGGCTGTGGTGCTGATGGGCCGGATATCCGACCGTGAGCTCGCGGTGCGTCGACAACTGCTGCTGGAGGCCCCGTCCGCGGAGTACCAGGACGCGCTGGGCGCCCATCTGGCTGCCTGCGACCGGGAACTGCGCCGCTTGGCCGCAGTCGGCGGCGGCGAGGAGACTGGCGCATGAGCTCCGCCATGCTCCCGGACACCCACGCGCTTCCATCGCCTCCGGTGCCGCGAGGGCAGCTCGCCACGGACGCCGAGGCGCTGCGGCGCTACGCGGAGCGGGCAGAGCGTCGGTTGACCCTGCTGCCGCCCCGGCCCGAGCGGGACGCGGCGCAGGAGGCACAGGCCGACGCTCTCCGCGATGCCTGTAGGACGGCCCGGCACAGCTTTCTGGCCCGGCACGCGGAGCAGGTGTACGAGGTACTGACCGAAGGCCGCGCGCGGCGGCTTCGGCTGAACCCTCTTGTACGGGAAGCCCAGGCGCGATTCCCCGGGCTCGTGCCGGCCGAGGCGAGGCTCGCCGAGGATCGCGACCGTGTGCAGGCCCAGAAGGAAGGCCACGAGATCGATCTCGGTGTCTTCTTCGGCGCCCTGCTGCGCTGCGCTGTCGCGGGCACGCACCTGATGGAGACCATGCTGCACACGGCACCTGGGTCCCAGGCCCTGCTGGAGGATTTCCGCCGCACCGACCGGCTGGAACTCAACTCCGTGCACGTGGAGCGCCGCGGCCCCGCCGCGCATGTGACCTTCCGCAACAGCCACTGCCTGAACGCCGAGGACAACCAGCTCATCGCGGACCTGGAGTCGGCGGTGGACGTGGTGCTGCTGGACGACCGAGTGCGGGTCGGTGTGCTGCGTGGAGGAGGGGTCGACCACCCTCGGTATGCCGGACGGCGGGTCTTCAGCGCGGGAATCAATCTGAAGGACCTGCGCAACGGCGCGATCTCCTATCTGGACTTCCTGCTCGGCCGTGAGCTGGGATACGTCAACAAGCTCGCGCACGGCCTGCTGCCCACGGAGTCCGGTTGGCGGGTGCCCGCAGCGGTGCACAAACCCTGGGTGGCCGCTGTCGACACCTTCGCGATCGGCGGCGGTATGCAACTGCTGCTCGTGGTGGACCGCGTCATAGCCGAGGACGGGGCGTTCTTCAGCCTGCCCGCGGCAGACGAGGGCATCGTTCCCGGTCTGGGCAACCTTCGGCTCACCCGGCTGACCGGCGCCCGGATGGCACGGCAGGTGCTGCTGTCGGGGCGCCGGCTGCGTGCGGGCGAACCGGGAGCGGAGCTGGTATGCGACGAGGTGGTGCCGGCCGGCGAACTCCACGACGCCGTGGAGCGGGCGGTGGCCGACCTGGCCGGCCCGGCGGTGGCGGCCAACCGCGCCATGCTGGCGCTGGCCGAGGAGCCGTGGAGCCACCTGCGCTCCTACCTCGCCGAATTCGCGGTGGTACAGGCCCAACGCATCTACAGCGCCGATGTCATTGCCCGGGTGGAAAGCCGGTGGGCCGGGGCATGACCACGCCCGCGCAGAACCGGGCCACAGCGCGCGGTGTACCGGAGCCGCCCCGGCCGCTCGCCGCGCTGGACCGCTCCCACCTGCACTCCTCCCTGAGCGATCCGCTGCTGGGTTCCGTGGAGTTCCTCAATGAGGTCATGCGCCGGTACCCGGACGCGATCTCCTTCGCTCCGGGTGCTCCGCACCCCGACACGTATGCCGACCTCGACGTGGAACGCTTCATGCACAGGTTCCTCGAGCATGCGGGCGCCGAGTGGGGCCACACGCCGTCCGGTGCGCGTCGGCTGCTGTACGAATACGGGCCGAGCCGCGGCCTGGTCAACGGCCTGGTCGCCGATCTGCTTCGACGCGACCGGCAGGTGCACGCCTCGCCGGAGGCGGTGGTGATCACTGTCGGTGCGCAGGAAGCGATGTTGCTGGTTCTGCGCGCCCTGATCCGCTGCGACGACGACCTGCTCGCCGTGGCGGACCCCTGTTATGTGGGGATGACCGGCACGGCCCGACTGCTGGGGGTGGGGGTCGTTCCGGTTGCCGAGAAGGAGCACGGCCCGGATCTGGAGGCCCTGCGCGCGGCCTGCCGGGCGGCCCGCCGCTCCGGGCGCCGGATTCGGGCGTTCTATGTGGCACCGGACTTCTCCAATCCCGGCGGGAACCACATGGATCTGGCCCACCGCAGAGAGCTCTTGGAGTTGGCCGAGGCGGAGGACTTCCTCGTGGTGGAGGACAGCGTCTACGGATTCACCGCCGCTGAAAACGAAGAACTGCCGTGCCTCAAGGCCATGGATCGCGGCTGCCGGGTGGTCCACCTCGGAACCTTCGCCAAGGTGTGCTTCCCCGGGGCGCGGGTGGGATATGTCGTGGCGGACCAGAAGGTGCGCTGCGAGGGTGCCCGCACCACGCTGCTGGCGGATGAGCTGGCCCGGCTGAAGACGATGGTGACGGTGAACACCTCACCGCTGTCACAGGCGGTCGTCGCAGGGATGCTGCTGGAGCACGGCGGATCCCTGGCCGCCGTGTGCCGGGCGCGTTCCGGGCTGTACCGGCGCAACCTCGCCCACTTGCTGGACGAGCTGGACGGGTTGCGGGATCAGGGGCTGTCGCGGGACGTCAAGTGGAACCGCCCGGCGGGCGGCTTCTTCGTCCGGATGCGGCTGCCCATCCGGGTCGACGACGAACTGCTCGCGCTCTCCGCAGCCCAGTACGGTGTGCTGTGGACACCGATGGCCGCCTTCCACCTCGGCTCCGGCGGCGACTGCGTCCTGCGGTTGTCCTGCAGCTATCTGGACGCCGAGGACATCACCGCCGGCGTGGCCCGGCTCGGCGCCTTCCTGCGCGGAGAGGTGGGCGCGTGACCTCTTCCCGGGTGCCCTCGCTGCCTGTTGAGCGGATCACGCCCTTCGACCCACCACCCGAACTGGCACAGCTGCGGGCCACCTCCCCTCTGACCAGGTTGCGCTACCCGGATGGCCATCTGGGGTGGCTGGTCACCGGCTACCACATGGCCCGGCAGGTGTTGTCGGATCCACGGTTCAGTGCGCGCTCGCAGTTGAAACGGGCTCCGACCGTGCGCCCGGGCATAGAACCGTTCTACCGTGCGCCCGCGTTGCCCGGATGGCTGGTCGACATGGACGCACCGGAGCACACCAGGATCCGGCGGCAGCTGGCCAAGGCGTTCACCGCACACCGGATGCGGTCCCTGCGGCCGAGGATCGAAGCGATCGTCAGCGACCGTCTGACCGCCATGGGTGAAGCAGGCGATCCGGCTGACCTGGTGGAGTCGTTCGCGCTGCCGGTGCCGTCGCTGGTGATCTGTGAATTGCTGGGCGTGCCCTACACGGAGCGAACCACCTTTCAGCGCGACAGTGCCACGCTGTTCAGCCTGGAGGCGACTGCGGAGCAGGCCGTACGCGCCATGGCGGATCTGGAGGCGTTTCTCACCGACCTGACAGCGTCCAAGCGACGGCGGCCGGGGGAAGACCTGGTCAGTACCCTGGCCACCGACGGTGAGCTGACCACCGCCGAAATCGCGGGGGTGGCTGCCCTGCTGCTGTCTGCGGGACACGAGACGACCGCCAACTCCCTGGGACTGGGAGTGTTCGCCCTGCTGAGCCACCCCGACCAGCTGGCGAGGTTGACCGCCGAACCCGGTCTTGCCGATACCGCGGTGGAAGAACTGCTCCGTTACCTGACGATCTTCCACTTCGGCGTGCCGCGCACCCCGTTGGAGGACGTGCCCTTGGCGGGAGAGGTGGTACGGGCGGGTGAGGCCGTGACGGTGTCGCTCCCGGCGGCGAACCGCGATCCTCAGCGGTTCGCGGGCCCTGATCTGCTCGACATCGGGCGACGCCAGGGTGGTCACCTCGCATTCGGCCACGGGGTGCACCAGTGCATCGGGCAGAACCTCGCGCGCGCCGAAATGCGGATAGCGTTCCCCGCCCTGTTCCAGCGTTTCCCGTCCTTGCGTCTTGCCGTGTCGCCTGAGCAGGTGCCCTTGGGGCGGGACAACGGTTTCTACGGAGTACACCGGTTGCCTGTGCGCTGGTCGTGATCGTGCGGCCGTCGCCGGGCGGCCGCACGATCACGCTTGGTCAAGCGGTGAAGAGCCGAGCGAGGCGTTCTTCTACTTCGTGCGCGGTCGGGAGGCTCTCGGCCACAACGCAGTGCAGCAGTGTGTCGTCGCGCCGGTCGAAGGCGCTGCTGATGATGACACCGGTCCGGGTGTCCGGATCGTATGCGAGTCCCGCGTCGTGGAGCCGTTCGATCGCCGCGTCGAACGAGGGGACCGACCAGCCCTTGGGCCAGAAGCCCTCGAACAGGACCCGGTCCTTCGTGTAGTTGCTGCCGACGATCTCGTCACCGAAGACGCTGTACACGTGCGTCGAGCCTGTGATGCGCCCGTTGTACTCGGTGAAGAGCAGCTCCCCGTCGGGGGTGACGATCGCATCGGCACTGAGCCTGCCGCGGTAGCCCATGCGCTGAAGGGGTTCGCACAGTTGCCGACCTTGGCGGGCGAGTTCCTCCAGTACGTCCGGTGGTACATGGGCCGGTGGGATGATCTGCTTCGTGGTCACCGGCTCTGACAGCATCTCGCCGTGGCCACCGAACGCGATGACGTCATCCGTGATCAGGAATTCCGCGAAGCACGCCACGCTGTCGGGAAAAAACCGTTCCACGACAAAGAGATGCCGGTCGTCGTCGGTGAGCCAGTTCCAGCGGTCCTTCAGATAGCGCCGAACAGCATCGTGGTCAGCGGCGACGACGGCCCTCTTCGCTCCGACGGGCGTCAGGCCGGGCACCGCGGACACGATCTCGTTGCCGGCGCCTCCTGACATGTAGTCCTTCTTCAGGATGGCGACGTGGCCGGAACCGACGAGTTCCCATACGGCCTCGACGGCGTCCCCCTGATCGGCGCACACTCGTCCCTGCGGCAGGCCCGCGCCCGCGCCGGCGGCGATGGCCCTGAACGCTGTCTTGCTGTTCAGCAGGGCGCCACCGCCCTGCTCCACGAAGGCGTGGCCGGGGAGCGCCGCGGGAACCCCGAGGGCAGTGGCCAGTCGAGCGACGGAGGCACCGGGCCACAGGGGCAGGATGCCCGTGATGGGGCGACCGGCGAGGGCCGAGCGGATTTCGGCGAGCAGACGCCCGTCGGTCAGGGTCGTCCCCGACAGGGTTTCGGAGCCACCACTGCCCGTGGGCGGT
Organism: Streptomyces vulcanius; assembly: GCF_042653945.1. NCBI lineage: Bacteria > Bacillati > Actinomycetota > Actinomycetes > Kitasatosporales > Streptomycetaceae > Streptomyces > Streptomyces vulcanius. The sequence continues at coordinate 49,974 of NZ_JBHSFK010000021.1, forward strand.
ACCACGATGTGCAAGGACGATCGCCGTGTGCCCGTCATGGCGGTGACATAGCGAAGGAAGGATTCTTCCGGTGCGGTCGGCAGGACGACGATGTCGTCGTCCTGCGCGAACCACACCACGCGCTGATTCCACCAGCCCGATGCCGGGCGGGTCCGCAGCACCTCGTCGAAGTCATTGCCGACCACCAGGTTCACCATGTCGGTCACCCGGTCCGGTACGAACTCGGTGTGCATGCACGCGCGTTCATCATGGATGAGCACCCCCAACGAGTCGTCTTGGGCTGTTGCCTGTTCGGTTCGCCGGGCGGCCGTGGTCACTTGGGGTCGCCGACGGACACGTTCTCTCCATTGCTGGGCTGACCGGGATCGGGGTCGGACCCGGGTGCGGGGTCAGCACTCGTTCCGTAGCGCCGGAGCGCGGGGAAGCAGAGCGCGATGAGTGCGATGGCGGCGATGGACGAGAGTCCGCCGGTGAGGAGGCTGACCGACGGGGTGGTGGCCGAGGCGACCATCCCGCCCCGGAAGTTGCCCAGGTGCGGGCCGCCGGAGCCGACGACGAAGTCGACGGAGGTGGTGCGGCCTCGGAACTCGTCGGGAATGCTCATCTGCACGATGGATCCGCGCAGCACGACGGCTGTGGAGTCGGCCGCTCCCGCAACGATGAGCAGAGTGAGCGCGAGCCACAGGTGCCCGGTCAGTCCGAGGCAGGCAAGGGCTGTACCCCATACCGCGCCGGCGCCCAGCAGCCAGGTGCCTTTGCGTGTGGCGCCGCCGACGGGGCCGGAAAGGGTCATGGCGAGGACTCCGCCGACGGCTGGGGCTGCGTTGAGCAGGCCGAGGGTGGTGGGTGATCCTCCGAAGCGGGCGTCGTTGAGGGCCGGGAGGATCGCAAAGGGCATCGCCAGGACCGTGGCGCTGAGGTCGGAGAGCATCGCGCCTGCCACGATCTTGTTGTGGCCGACGTAGCGCAGCCCTTCCCAGATCGATCTGATGCCCGGTGGAGAGGACGTCCCCTCCACACGCATGGGCGGGAGCCGGAACACTCCGTACAGCGCGGCGAAGAAGGTCAGCGCATCGATGATGTAGCAGATCTTCACCCCGCCGGCCGCGGCCAGGACGCCGCCCAGGCTCGGGCCCAGGAGGACACTCGCGTGAAAAGCCAGCATCTGCAGGGTGAGGCCGGCTGGCAGCAGGTCCTTCGGCAACAGCCGGGGCACGAACGTACGGCGGGCCGGTCCATCGACCGCGAACAGCAGCGATTGCACGGTGGTGAGAACGTACAGCGGCCACACGTTCTCGTTGCCCGCGAGAGCCTGGGCGGCGAAGAGCAAGGAGACCACGGCCATGCTGCTGCCGGTCACCAGGACCAGTTTCCGGCGGTCCACGGCGTCGGCCAGGGAGCCGCCGATCAGGCCCATGACGAGAGTCGGCACGAGGGTCGCCAGCCCCACCGCACCCACTGCCGCGGACGAGCCGGTGATCTGGTACACCTGCAGCACGACGGCGAACGTTGTCATCCTGCTGCCCAGTGACGACAGCGCACCGCCCACCCAGAGCCGCCTGAAGGACGCTTCGGCCTTCAGCGGTGTGACATCGACGATCAGATTCCGCATCGACGCCTCACCGCGCCCTTCGTTCCGAACCGGTGGAGCTGTCGAGCGGCGGGCGCTCGGTGCCGCCGCTGAAGACGGCGTATCTGAACTCCGACGTGACTCTGCCCCGGCTGCTCTCGAGCCACAGCTCATCCGGGGCGGGGATCATCTCGGACACGATGAGGGAACGGCTCCCTGCCGCCTTCGCGAGGTGGGAAACCTGGCGGACCAGCAGCGGGCTGTCGAGGTCGCAGTAGATCGGCTTCACTTCCTGGGGGAACTTCACGAACACATGCCGGGGAAGCTGATGCCTGGTCCGCAGGTCCTGAACGCCCTGGAAGCCCGCGAACCAGGTGCGGCCGTGGAACGCGGTGGCCGGCAGAGCCCACATCGCGCGCTGCAGAACCACTCGCCCGTGTACCAGGCGCGGTAGGCAGGGACGGTCCCCGAGGGGTACGGGCAAGCCGTCGACCCGCTGGGGGAAGGAGAACACGGCGAACGGATTGCGGGCGCGTACCCCTTGCCAGTACAGGGGTGGTGAGGTGAGCCGCAGACCGCGATCGCTACCGGGCAGGTGCAGCCGCAATCCCCGTGGCGCATCGCTGATCATCAGTTCGTGCAACCGTATCCGCGCGTGCGCCGACAGCGGTGAGCGGTCGGCCGCCTCAACGTCGAGGCAGGGAAGGCCGGTGCGCGCATAGTGCTTGCTCCGGTGCCGGTGGGTGACGTCGGCGAGGTCTTCGCCCGGCTCCAGGATGGCCCTGTAGGCTGCGGCGACCTGTTCACCGAGTGCCTGATCGGGCGATGCCTTTTCCATCCACGGAGCGAACAGGCTGTGCGACAGACCCTCCTCGGCGGCGTGCAGATCCCCTATCACCGCCAGGAAGTCCCCACGGGCCACCGCTTCCGCGTCGTCCGCGGCGAGCATCAGGTCGGGATTGCACACGGCAGGTGAGGGCTCGTCCGTAAGGGCAAGTGCCGCGGAGATCGCCTCGGCGGAAAGGTGATGGACACGTCCGGTCTGCTCTCCAGGTGCGAGGAGAGCCGTCAACGCGGTGGACCTGGCGGAGACCACGGCCTCCACTTCATCGAATCCAGCGGACAGCGCCGCGTCGTGCCGCAGGCAGGCGGTGACGAAGTCATGCACCGTGACCGTCGCGCCCGCTCCGAAGACATGCTGGAACCAGCGGTGCATCACCCGGCGCGTCTCATGCAGCCGGACACGGGGCAGGACCAGGAAGAGGTCATAGACGAAGGCGAGTTCATGTTCCATCAGGCCGGGCAGAGGCTCGCCGATCAGCATGGAGCCGTACTCGCTGCCGCAGTCCTCGTTGTAGACGGTGCGATCGCCGTACGTGACCCCTGCGGCCCGACGCGGGGCCTCACCCGTCGCCGCGGTGAACGCCGTCTCGACCGCGGCGATCGCGGTGGCTCGGTGGTGCTCGTCGGCTGCCGAAGCCAGATCCTCCAGCGCGGCATCCAGCGCGTTGAGATGCTGCTCCGCTTTGTGGTCGGCGGACTCGGCCGCGCGACTGCGCAGCAGTGGCAGCGCGTCGTGAATGCCGTAGGGGAATTCCGGGCCGGTCACCACCGCGCCAAGAACCTCCAGCGAACGCAGTGCCGTCACAGCTTGAGCCTCGGACAGGGGCGCGCCGTTTGCGGCCGCGTCCCGTTCGAGAATCTCGGCCACTGACCGGCTGCCGTTGCACCAGCGCAGTATCCGCGTCTCGGTTGCGGTGAGGCGGCGCTCAGTCACATCCGTCACGGCATCGGGCAGGCGCTCGTGGCGTTGGGCGAAGTTGTACCTGACGATGCTCACATCGTTTCCAGCGAGGTGGCAGCCGGGGGTGATGCGGGGCCGCCACCAGGAGTGCGGGACCGCTGTGTCTGCGAGGAAGGACTCCTGCAGCCGCTCCGCTGCCCAGTGGGAAAGCCGGACCTGTCTGAGCGGCAGACCAGGCTTGCAGTTGACTCCTTGACTGCTGCGGGACAGAAGAGCTGGAGTGATGGGTCCGACGTGACTGGTTGTCTCGTTCTTCGCGCAGTACCGCTGGAACATACGGGTCAGGGTGTCGATCCGTTGCCGGTCCGCGCTGCGCCAGCCGTCTGTTGTGGCAGCCCGCCGGTCCAGCCATTCCGACAACAGGCGCCAGAGCGAGGGATTCGCGAACTGTACGGCGTCGCGCAGCGCGGACTCCTCCTGGAACCACCCTATGACGGCTGTGGAAGTCTCCACTACCTCTGCTTCATAGGCGGCCTGTGCGGTGCCGGCGTCGCCTTCCCGTAGTGCGGACACTGCCGCACCGGATTGCAGGCTGTCGAGCCAGGACGAGGGGAGGCCGGCGCTGCGTACGACCACGTGCGGGAGAGCCCGCCAGGGCGATGAGACCCCGGTCACCTGCCGCTCCGCGCTGCGACCGCGCGCCGGGACGGTGTTCGTAAGAAGAGGAGAACGCGACACCCCGCTGCAAGCAGGTCGGACACTGAACACCGCCATCGTCACGTGTGAAACGAGCTGCGCAAGAAGGTCACTTGAGCCTGCCTATGGGGCGACTGCCCTGTCAAGAACACCCCGGTGGCGTAGGGGGCCACACAGTGATTTTTGGTCAACTGTCGTTGCGGCGTGGTGGCGTTGGCCGGCGACACGATCGTCAACGTGACCGTCCGTATCCGCCCCTGACCCTCCTCCGGTCAGGCGCGGCCGGCATGCGAGGCAGGCGAAGCAGCCACTCGGCCTGATAACGCCCTGTGCTGGCAACTGGATGAGGTCACACCTTTGATGGCACAGACGGCTCGATCGCCTCACGTCGACCGTCCCGGGCCCCCGCGCATGGGACCTGGGACGCCATCATCCGAACCACTGTCAGCCCAGGTCCGGGGCCATTCTCGGCAGATCGAGGGTGGTCCGGATGCCGGGCGGCGCCTCGCAGACCACGGGTACGGCGTTGACGACGATGTGGGCCGTGTAGCCGGGTGAGACGGTGGAGTAGTTCTCGCCGGCGACGCGGATGTCGATGTCGAGCGGGGCGTCGCCCTCAACGAGGACGTGCCAGCCGGTGTCGCGCACCTCCCAGGCCGGTTCGAGGTTCCTGGTCACGTACCAGGTGGGCCTGATCACCAGGAACGGCCTGCCGTCGCGCAGCCCTGTGACCTCGAACCGCCACGCGGCGACCGTGCCGGCCTCCACAGCTGCCGCGCCGACCCTCACCGTCTTCGCCGCAACGGCGACCGACCCTGTGGCGGTGATGTCGTCAAGGGGTGCTGAGAGCCCGTCGGCGAGTTGGCACAGCGAGGTACCGAAGTCGTCCTCGAGGCGGCCGATCATGTGCGTGAGGTCCATCGCCGCGGGATCGCCGCCGAACATCCGGGCGAGCATCTCCGGCGAGTCGCGCGTCGACATGTCGGCGAACTCCTCGATCGTCAGGCGATCGAGCCGGCGCTGGAGAGCGGTCACCGCGAGCGGAAAGACCTCGGTGATCCACCCCGGGCTCGAACCCGTGGCGTAGAGCGACGTGCCGCCCCGCCGGCACGCTGCCTCGACCCGCTGCCGCACGTCGGGGGTGAATTCGGACGCGGTGACGGTCGTGACGATGTTGGCACCCGACTCGAGAAGCCGGCGTATCTCGTCGATCCTGACGCCTTCGGGCGCCGGCATGTAGAGCACACAGTCCGGTTCGGCGGCAAGGATGTCCTCTGTGTTCCCGGTGGCACGGACACCGGTCGGCCCTGTGCCGCACAGCTCACCGGCGTCGCGGCCGACCTTGGCGTCGGAGTGCACATGCACGCCGACCAGGTCGTACTGCGGGTGCTCGATGACGCATCGCAGTGCTCGCGTCCCGACGTTGCCCGTTGCCCATTGCGCGACTCGGTAGCGGGTGTTGTGCGTCGCCAACCGCTCGGAGCGTCCGTCAGGGTTCGCGGGCCGCGGTTTCCTGTGGGGCTGCTGATCGGACATTTCTCTCCCTGCGTATGCATCATGCCGAGGGCAGGCACGGACGGCTCGGTTCACGTCGAGGTCAGTGCCGTGAGGGTTCCGTGCTGGGCTGCGGCCTTGCACTCGAACCGGCTCCGTCAGCCGGCCTCGATCCACCGGGCCCACTGGGCCTGCCCGGCAGGCGGAGGAGACGAGTGCGGTCTGGATGCCGGACCTGGCGTAGTCGGCCATGGTCTGGCGAAGCCGTCGCTATCGCCGTTGTCGAACTCCCACCACGCTGACGCCCAGTCGCATGTCAGCCTTGCGCCGCAGTCCCTGACCGCGCTTCCTGGTTCAGTCCTGGGCGAGGCTCGCGCGGGCGTCGCCCGCGGAGCGTCGGACGGCGGTGTCGGTCAGTTCCTTCACCTTGTCGGCGGACACCGGGATGCCCGGGGCCTCGGAGAACCAGCGCCACTTCTCCTCGTCACAGGAACGACGCGACGCGTTCCCTCAATGGCTGCACTCCTACAATCACCACCGCGGACACACCGCGCTGAAGGGCCAACCACCCGCCAGCCGCGTCCCCAACCTCACAGGGCAATACACCTCGGGCTTGGTCGCGGGGTCGATCTCCATGTGATGTGTGATCGGTGCGCTGCGTGTGGCGAGGTGGTCAGCGGCCGGTGGTGAGTACCGCGGTGCGCCGGGACCACGAGCCCTCGACGGCGGCATCCAACAGGAAGGCGGCGACATCGGCTCGGGAGATCCTGGGCAGGCCGGGCAGGCGGTCGAGCGCGGTCAGGTCGACGGCGCGGACGTCGCCCGTGGCGGGCTTGTTGGTCAGCAGCACCGGATAGGCCAGCGTCCACTCCAGGCCGGAGGCGGTGAGGATCCGCTCGCCTGCCTCCTTGTCGGCGAAGGTGGCCTTGCCGCCCGAGTTGTAGAGGAACCGGGCGAACGCGGAGGCTTTGGCCAGGGAGTCGCCGACACCGAACGCCGACATGATCAGCAGGCGCTTGGTTCCGCTGTCCTCAGCGGCCCGGACCAGCGCGCGCGTGCTGTCGGCGATCAGGTTTCCCGGGTCCTTGACCCTGCCGAGCCCCAACGTGCTGACCACCGCGTCGGTGCCGCGCATCGCCTCGGCTAGCGCGGGGGCATCGCGAACGTCCCCCTCGACCACGGTCAGCCGGTCGGTCGATGTGATCCTGGAGGCATCGCGGACGAAGGCGACCACCTCGTGTCCGGCCGCGGTGGCCCGCTCCGCGAACAGGGCGCCGGTGGCGCCGGTGGCGCCAAGGAGGAGGAATTTCATCGGACAACGTCTCCCTTCAGGAGCCCCAGCGGCTCATGCTTACGAAAGTACAGCACTTACTCGAAATAAGCACATCATCCGTTTAACATGGGCGCATGAGTCGAGGGACCGCGCGCGTCGCCGGGATGAGCGTGTTCGATCCGCAGTGCACGTCCCGGGAAGTACTGGAGCACGCGACGGGCCGTTGGGGCGCCCTGACCCTCGCCGCCCTGGTCGAAGGCCCTCTGCGGTTCGCCGAGGTGCGTCGCAACGTTTCCGGGGTCTCCGACCGGATGCTGTGGCAGACCCTCCAGCGACTGGAGGACGACGGCCTCGTCGCGCGGACACCGCACCCCACGGTCGCCAGGCGGGTCGACTACGAACTCACCCGTCTCGGCCGCCCGATCGCCGAGCGCGTCTGCGACCTGATCGACGCGATCTACGAGCAACTGCCCGGCATCGTCACCCATCAGCGCGCGAACGGCACCGGCACCGCGCCCTCCGCGGAAAACACGTCCGATTGACTGGGTGCGCTCAGGGGCGCCGGCAGTCATGAGCTCGTCCGTCGCGCATCACCCGGGGGCATCCGCATCGCACAGCCCCTCGCCGGGCAGGCGCGCCTGCCCGGCGGGTCTCGGTGTCTAGAACACCACGAGTGGGGCGTTCGGTCCTGGGTCGTTGTCGAATCGGAAGTTGAACCGGGCCTCGCCCTTGTTGCAGTTCATGGTGGTGACGATCTCGCTTCCCCACCCGAAGTCGGTGTCATCTCCGAGACATGTCGTCCGATTGAGCGGCTTGAGTCTGAGTTGCCCCGTGTCATCCCAGTACTGGACGTCGAAGCGCTGCGAGGTGGTGCCGTCGCAGCTGTAACGGAGAAGCCGTGTGTCGATGGCGTCCAAGCACTGTTCGATGCTGCCTGGAGCCATCTTCGTGACTCTGATGGTGTAGTTGCCATCATTGGCCCGGACGAACTTGAAGTGGCCGTACGGTCCTGGCCTTGTGCCGAGCGACACGATGCTCGAACCGGAGGAGATGCTGTTCTGCGACTCCACCTCAAGGACGCGGTTGCCGTCGTGGGCGTTGAGCAGTTGGACGCCGGCATTCGCGGCCAGATGGCGGAACCCCACGGCCATGTGGTCGGAGCCGAAGCCGCGGGTGATGCCGCCGTATCCGGCAATGCGCTCGTTGGACACCATGTAGTCCAGTTCACGGTTGGTTCCGTTCCCGCCCATATGGGTGGGACTTTGGGACGTGTATTTGTGCTGGCCGCGTTGAAGCGTGAGGTCGCCCGGCTGGCGGTTCCAGTCGCCCATCGCGGCCCACATGCGGTTTCCCGCTACCGCGGAGATGTTCTGCACCAGCTGGCGGCCATCGGTGCCCCCGTTCGCCAGCGCGTGCACGGTGAAGAAGAGCGTGTTGCCCAGTCGGATACCGAGGGCGGGCCGGGAGGTCGGAAGCCCGTTGCTGCCCCAGAACGCGGGCCGGGCGATCAACACCGAGGAGGCCGGCTGGTTGGTCAGAATGGCGAGATTCACCCGGTTGGCACCGAAGTCGGTACGCACCCAGAAGATGGTCCAGGGCATATTGATGCGGTTCGGCCACGGGTCCCATGAGTACCGTTGTACGCGCCAACCCGCCCACTGCTGGTTGCCTCCCATGTAGCCGGAGGTCGATATCGGATTGCCTGCGCTCGCCGGTGGCCGGGGGCCGGCCTCCTGCAGCGCGATCACGTTGTAGCCGGCGTTCATCAGTTGCGTGACATCGGTCGTCCACTTGCTGCCGCCCGCACCACCGCCGCCCTGCATGTTGTAGGTCGCGGGCCGGAAGTCCCCCACCGCCGCCGAGGCACGCTGTGGCGTTGTGAGGGAGACGATCAGGCCCGCCAGCATGGCAGCCGCGAGCATCGGCACAAGAAGTCTCTTCCGCAGGAGACCGCTGCGGCGGCGGTTCGGTCTTCCGCGAGATGCCCTGGGGAGGGGAACTCTCATCGCTCGTCCTTTCTGGCTCACGCCGATGACGGCGCGAAGGGTGCGTGATGGTCGGCTATTCGACGAGAGCCTCGGAGTTGGCCGTGTCAGCCGGAGTGGGTTCGGGGGCCGTTTCGATCACAACCCGGTTCGGGTAGGCGGACAGCAGCGGATCCGTGACCGATGCCGGGGCGTCGGTCGTCACCACCACCCGGTCGCGCATCCCGTCGTAGCGGACGGACAGGCTGTAGGCGGTGGTGTCGCCGTCCGCCGATATCTGCCGGACGGCCGCGTCCTGGAGGTCGGTGACCTGGTCGAGCGTGAACTGGGGGCTCTTCGCGGTGGTGGGCGTGGGCCACTCGGCCGGGACGTCCCCGTACTCCGAGGTCCAGCCCGGCGGCTTCTGCAGGTCGTTGATGTCGCCGGTGTAGTCCGAGGGGAAGATGACGACGGGGCCGATGGTGGGGTCGTCGAACGCGGCAAGCGCGCAGTTGTGGTCGGCGAGGGCCTGGACCTGCTGCCACTGCAGTTTCGTCGCGGCGTCCTGGAAACCCGCCGCCGGCGCGGCGGCGGGCGACAGTACCGTGCCCGCGGTCCGCTCCTCCGGAGCGCACTTGCCGGGGGCCGGGTGGTCGAAGGTGTATCCCTCGATCACGAGCTTGCCCGCGTACTGGCTGGCCAGGGAATCGGTGACCGAGGCCGGTGCGTCTGTCTGTGCCACCACCCGGTCACGTATCCCGTCGTAGAAGACGTTCAGTTGGTAGGTGGTGCTGTCGCCGTCGGGCTGTATCTGCGCGGTGACCGCGTCCTGGAGATCGGTGATCTGATCGAGGGTGAACAGCGGACTCTTCGCGGTGGTCGGGGTCGGCCAGTCGGTAGGAACCTGCCCGAACTCGTCGGCCCAGTCCGGCGGGGTCTGGAGGTGTTCGATGTCGCCGGTGTAGTCCGACGGGAAGATGACGACGGGGCCGATGGTGGGGTCGTCGAAGGCCACGAGCGCGCCGTTGTAGGAGGCGAGGGCCTGCAGTTGCTCCCACTGCCCTTCGGTCCCGGTGGCGATGGCGCGGGTCTCGGAGGCGGACAGGGCCCGGTTGTAGACGCGGAAGTCCCGCATCCGGCCCTTGAAGTACAGGTCGTTGGCGTACAGCGAGCGGCCGATGTAGTCCGCGGTGGTCGTTCCGCCGCCGATCGCGCCGGGGGCGATCGTCACGTTGGTCTTGCGGGCCTTCTCCACGCCGTTCTCGTACAGGATCCCGGTGTTGCCGGTCTGGGTGTACGTGACGTGCTTCCACATGCCGCGCGCCAGCTGGTACGCCGCGCCCGACGGCTGGGTGTCCTGCTTGGCGGTGTAGTCGGTCATCGAGACCGACGTCCGGAAGGTGTTGCCGGTGGTGAACAGATAACCGTTGCCGTTGCTGCCGCTGGTGTTGCCGAGCCCGTAGAAGAAGTAGGGCTTGCCCATGGTCGGGTCGATCCACACATCGAAGGCGATGGTGATCGAGCTGAGTCCGGCCATGATGTTGTTGGGCATCTTGACGTAGGTGTTCGAACCGTTGAACGCCAGACCCTCGTCGCCCTTCCAGTCGGCGGTGCCGTTGACCGTGCCGTCGCGTCCGTGACCGGAGGCGTCGTGCGCGACCGTGCCGGACGTCTCGTCCAGCTTGTAGCGCAGCAGCAGGCCGCTGGTGATCTCGGCCTGCGCCGGAGCGGCGGTGGTCAGCACACCGGCGGCGATCGCGAGGGACAGGACGCCCACGGCGCCGACGGATATCCGCCGCCGCAGCGACACACTCGCGCGGGCCAGACGGGAGGCGCGCGGAGCGGCCAGAGCAGCTGGGCCACGACTCGGCCCGGCCACGGCGCGGGCAGCGGCAAGCACCGCCTTGGCCACGTTCGTTCTTCGCATGATCTTCCCTTCGAAGGGGGTACGCGGACGTCCGGTGCGACGGCTTGGGCGCAGCGGCGGGACGCCCCCCGGGAAGGCGAGGCGAGGGAAGCGCACCTACGACCGAGGCATGTGCCCAGGCGGATCAGGACGGTCCGCTCCTGGACAGTGGCCGACGCCGACGTCCGGGGCTGAACAGCTGTCGGACAGAAAGGCTTCTTCGAGAGGACCCGGCTGCCCGGATCCTGTTGTCCTTGCGCCACGGGACGCTGATGTGGACCGACCCGTCGCAAGCGCGCCGGGTCGGCTTCGGTGTGGCGTCATGCCGAGAAGGATCAGTGCGAGGACCCGCCCCTGGCCATCGGTGGTTCTACGGAGTTTTACGGGGTGGGTGGCTGGTTCGCCGTCCACCAGGCCGCGATCCGGGTACGGGAGCCGAAGCCGAGCTTGGCCAGGATGTTCTCGATGTGACTGTCGACCGTGCGCGGGGAGAGCGTCAACTCGGCGGCGATCCGCCGATTGGTCATTCCCTCGGCCACCAGCGCGGCCACCTCCCGCTCACGGCGGGTCAGCGGGCTCGGGGCAGCCGGTTCGGTGCCGGTGCTCAGGGCGTAGTCGATGGCCAGGCCGGGGCTGTTGTGGCCGCCGCCGTCCGCGAGCGCCCTCTCATACGCCACCGGGCCCAGGGCGTAGACGACCGACTCCTCACAACGCGTGTGGTCCTCGGCCATCAGCGGGCCGAACGCGGTAATGCTGTTGCCGATGTCCCGCCACAGGCCACGCACCGCCCCCAGCAGCCGTCCCGCCCGCTCGTACCCCCCGTCGGTTGCGGTGAGCCAGGCGAACAGCTCCAGCATCAGCACGGTCCCGAGACAGTCGTTGAACCCCCGCTCGATCTCGAGCCCGGCCCGGATCAGCTCCATACTCTCCTCCCGGTCACCGCGCACCCAGGCGCCATAGCCCAGCGCCCAGAGCGCGTGCGCACGGCCCCACCGCTCCCCGTGCGCCTCCGCCAGAGCGATCGCTCGCCTGCCGGTCTCCGCCGCACGCGGGTCCCCGAGGTGGGTCCGGGTAAGGGCCAGCTGGAACAGCACGAAGACCGCCACGGCTCCGTCATCGGCCGTCGAGTCAACTGCGACCGCGCGCTCGAACAGGGCCAGAGCTTCTACCATCCGCCCCTGGCACATCGCTGATGAGCCACGGAGGACCGTGACATTGGCGCCCACCACCGGATCGTCCAGCTGCCCGCCCAGCTCTCCCGCGGCGGCCAGCCACCGGTCGGCCGCCGCGTGATCGCCTTGGAGCAGCGCCACCCAGGCCGCGACCCACAGCGCCCGGGCCCGGGCGGGGGTGGGTTCGGGTGCGGCGGCGAGCGCCCGGCCGAGTCTGCGGCGCCCCTCACCGAGGAATCCGCCGACACACCAGTGGAAGCGCAGTGCCGCGGCCAGCGCCAGCGTGACCTGCGGGTCACCGTCGCAGTCCAGTGCCGCGAGCAGATTGGGGTGGTCGGCGCGGAGGCGGGCCAGGGCCTCCTCCTGGCCGGCGCCGTACCAGCCGTCGCAGATCCCTTCTGCGAGGGCGAGGAAGAAATCACGGTGGCGCAGCAGCAGTCGCTGCTCCTCGCCGGACTCGGCGAGCCGGGCTCGGCCGTACTCGCGGATGGTCTCCAGCAGCCGGTAGCGGGGCAGGCCCTCGTGCTCGGTGGTCAGGACGACGGACTGGGCGACCAGCCGGTCCAGGAGATCCAGCACCTCCTTCCGGTCGATGCCCTCGCCCGCGCAGACGTCCTCGGCGGCATCCAGTCCGAAGCCGCCGGCGAAGACGGACAGCCGGTTCCACAGCAGCCGCTCGGCCGGCGTGCACAGCTCGTAACTCCAGTCGATCAGTGCGCGCAGCGTGCGCTGGCGGGGGCGGGCGGTCCGGCTGCCGCCGGTGAGCAGCGCGAAGCGGTCCTCCAGCCGGCCCAGTGTCTGTTCGACGGTGAGCGTGCGCAGCCGGGACGCGGCCAGCTCAATGGCCAGCGGCAGCCCGTCCAGGGCGGCGCAGAGCCGAGAGACCCCCGCCCAGTTCACGTCGGTGATCCGGAACTCCGGCCGCACGGCGGTGACCCGGTCCCGCAGCAGTTCGACCGCTTCGTCCGGCACCGACAGGGGTGGAACAGTGAAGACGTGCTCTCCCGCGATGCCCAGCGTCTGGCGGCTCGTCGCCAGAATGTGCAGATCAGCCGCGGCCGACAGCAGCGTGCTTGCCAGTTCGGCACAGGCATCGATCAGATGCTCGCAGTTGTCCAGCACGATCAGCGCCCGGCGCCCGGCGAGATACCTGACGAGCTCGTCGAGCGTGGGCCGGGTGCCCAGGTCCGCACCCCCCACCGCGGTGGCGGCCGCGGCCGCCACCGTCGACGGGTCCCGCACCGAGGCCAGGTCGACCAGCCACGTCCCGTCCGGGAAGGCCTTCCTGGACGCGGTGGCCACCTCCAGAGCCAGCCGCGTCTTGCCCACGCCGCCCATCCCGGTGAGCGTCAACAGCCGCGCCGAGGCGAGGATGCGGCGAACCTTGGCGAGGTCGGGCCGCCTGCCGACGAAGGTGGTGAAGGCCACCGGCAGATTCCCGGTCTCCGTGATCAGGCTGGTCACGTCTCTCCCTCACCTCCCGCCTGCCCGGAACCGCTGTCAACGCTGACACAACCCGGTGGTCGGCGATGCCCGCACGCCACAGACGCCGGCCCGCTGCGGCCACCTCGCGGGCCACTCCTCACTTCCGAAGCTAACCAAAGGCCCGCGAACCGGACTTCCAACGCCCAGCGTAACGTCTCCCTTCACTGCGCAGAGGCGGGAAATGCTGTGCGGGTGACAAGGCCCCGGCAAGGGGCAAAGGGGCGGCAACCCGCGACAGATGATCGCCGCCTGTGAGCTTTCCGCCACTTCGGGTCCGACAGGATTACGCCCTGGTCCGCGACGGTAGCGATGGCGATGGCGATGGCGATGGCACACGTTGTACGGGTTGCGTGGCTGCCCGCTACCGGGGAAGCTCAGGGTCGCCCGGGCGGTCGCGAGTCGGCAGAGTCCTCCTCCCGGCGGAGACAGCCGCCGCAGCGGCCGGTCATCCAGCCGGTGCCGCGGAAGCGGTTGAAGGCCGCGGAGTGGTCCCAGATCCAGGCGAGCGAACGGTCCCGGACGTTGGGCGCGTCGAGGTCGGGCACGGAGGCGGCGGCCGGGCACGGCAGGACGGTGCCGTCGGGGGCGACGGCGAGCGGGGCCACTCCCCATCCACCCATAAAGGGCTTGGCGACGCCGTCGAAGTAGTCGGGGACGACCCAGACCAGGTCGATGAGCCCGGCCAGCCGCTCCCGCCGGCGTTCGACGGTCTCCCGAGCACGGACCAGCTGGTCGCGTGCGGGCGGCAGCGCGGCACACCTGAATTCGGCCATTCCGCTGAGGGACCCGACCGCGGCGACACGAATGCCCGGTTGTAGATCGTGATCTTCGGGTGGAGTGCTAGTGCTGCTCTGCGCAAGTCCGTGCAGGGGTGCTAGTGCTGATCAGGTGGCCTTGAGCGGGATGCCGTCGTAAGTCCACTTGTATGGCTTCACGGTTTCGTTGCGGCCGATAACGTAGGTCTCCAGTTTGTCGATCAGGTCGTCGCGGCTGGAGAAGTCGCCGTGGCGCAGGACTCGGCGGGTCATGGCGGAGAAGCACAGCTCGATCTGGTTCAACCAGGAGGCGTGCGGCGGAGTCCAGTGCACGGTCCAGCGGGGGTGTGCGACCAGCCACTTCTTGGTGTGCTTGGCCGTGTGGGAGGAGCCGTTGTCTAGGACCACGTGAACGTTTTGGCCTGGGGCAATAGTCGCGTCGAGTTGGTCGAGGAAGGCGGTGAAGGTCACCGCGTCGTTTCGGGCGATGACCTCGGTGAGGACCTCGCCGGTGCACACGTCCAGAGCGGCTATCAGGGACACCGTGCCGTGGCGGCGATACTCGAACTCCTGGCGGGTGGGCTCGCCGGGCCGGGCGGGGTGGCCTGGGTGGCGTCGGGAGCGGGCGGCGATCGCGGTCTTCTCATCGATGGACAGGACCACGGCACCCCGGGGCGGGTTGCGGTAAAGGTCGCACACATCCGCGACGCGGTCCCAGAAGTCGGGGGTGTCGCGGCGGGTGAGCCAGCCGCGGACTCGGTGCGGCTGAGGTCCAAGTCCGCCAGGATACGGCCGACTTGGGAGGCCGAGATGGCGGCGTGGACGGTGTCTGCGACCTAGGCGGCGATCGTGCGGTGCGACCAGGTCGCCTCCGGGTGCGGGGGTGCGCTGATTGCCGCCGCCACGATCGCCACCCGCACCTGGGGGCCGTAGATCTTGGGACGTCCCGAGCGGCCGGCATCCTTGAGCCCGTCCGGCCCGTGGAGTACGAACCGGCCACGCCACTTGCGGACCGTGTTCACGGTGACCGCCAGCTCCCGCGCGATGGCGCCATTACTCAAGCCATCGGCGGCAGCAAGCACGATTCGCGCCCAGATGACTTCTCTCACCTGCGCTTTTGTCGAACCGGCCACCCTTGTCAGGTACTCACACACCGCCTCGTCCAGTTCTACCGCCGCTGCATCCAGGGGCACGGAGATACGGGTCAAAGGGGCAATGAGTGGGCTGGTTCATGCCCTCGCGAAGACGTGCCGTGGGGCGCTGCGCAGTCGGAACCAGAGGCGCGCCTTGAGCCGAGAGCGGTCGTTGAGCACTGTGTAAGGGACGGGCGTACCCCCGGCGTCCAGGACGGCCTGCTGGAGATTAGTCGCGCAGCTGCCACACGTCGACGGGGTCGGATGCGGGGGCGACGTCGAGCGTGTGCCGCAGCTGCTCGGGCGTGAAGGCCAGATCGGCGGCGACATCGTGGGGTGCGAGCCCGGTCAGTGCGAGGTTCTGGGCGAACTCCTCGCCTGTGCGGTGCCGTTCGGCGGCGTTCAGTGTCATGGGTGACCTGCCTGTGTGGTGGTACGGGCGAACCAGAGTTATCCGAGTTCGATGTCGCCGGAGCGCGTGGGGACGGCGTCGAGTGCGGCGAGAGTCGCCTCATCGATGCTGATCGCGCCCGCGTCGGTGTTCGCCCACAGGTGCTCAGGGTCGGCGGTGCCAGGGATGAGGAGCGTGTTCGAGGTGTGCTGGAGCAGCCAGGCCAGGCCGATCTGGGCGGGGGCGACACCCAGCGCCTGCGCGGCGGTGGCGACGGCGGGCTCGTCGGTGACCTTCGGCAGGCCCGCGTAGGCGCCGCCGAGCGGAAAGTACGGCACCCAGGCGATGTCCTCGGCGAGGCAGAGCCGCAGCATGTCCTCGTCGTCGCGCGCCACCAGGCTGTAGGCGTTCTGCACGCAGGCGATGCCCATGGGGAGGGCGCGGCGCAGTCCGTCGAGGGGCACACTGCTGAGACCGATGGCGCCGATCTTTCCCTCGTCCCGCAGGTCGGCCATGACGGCGAGCTGATCGTCGAGGTCGACGATCTGGTCGCCTTCGGGTCGCAGGCCGGGGCCGTGGTCGGCGCGCCGCAGGTTGACGAGGGGGAGCCGTTCGAGTCCGAGGCTCTTGAGGTTGTCCTCGACGCCGGCCCGCAGCTGTTCGGGCCGCTGGGCGAGGCGCAGCGGGATGGGACCGCCCGGAGCGGGTTCGGCGCCGACCTTGCTGACGACCAGGACGTCGTCCTCGGGGCGGAGCGCGGCGGCGATCACCTCGTTGACGAAGCCGTTGCCATAGAAGTGGGCGGTGTCGACGTGATCGATACCGAGCTCGACGGCGCGGCGCAGCAGCGCGATCGCGGCCTCGCGATCCAGGCGCCGTAGCTGCATGGCGCCGTAGCCGACGCGGGAAACGGTGCGGCCCGCGAGCACACCAAGCCCGCCGGCTCGTGCCGCTCCGGTGGCGGTGAGCTGGGAAGATCGAGCGGTGGACGTCATGGCAGTCTCGCTCTCATGAGACGATGAAAACTAAGCGGAGAGACTCCGTTACTAAAACCGTAGCACTAACCGGAGGGCCTCCGTTTTGACCGCGTCAGACTCGCCCGTCTCCGACGGATCAGCGAAGGCGGCCGGGCGTCCGGCCCGCGCAGACGCCCGGCGCAACCGCGAGCGGCTGCTCGACGTCGCCCGCGACGCCTTCACCGCGACCGGCGGCAAGGCCCCTCTCGATGCCATCGCCCGCGAGGCCGGCGTCGGGATCGGCACGCTCTACCGTCACTTCCCCACCCGCGAAGCGCTCGTCGAGGCCATCTACGCCGCCGAACTCGACGCCGTCGTCACCAGCGCCCCCGCACTGCTCTCCACGCTCCCGCCCGAGTCGGCGCTGCGTGCTTGGATGGACCGATATGCGGCGTTCTTTGCGGCCAAACGCGGCATCTCCGATACCCTCCGCGCAGGCTGGGCCTCCGGCGCCATCGCAACACCGGCCACCCGGGAACGGCTTACCGCGGCGATCGCGGTGATTCTCGACGCCGGGGCGCAGGCTGGCTCACTGCGGGCGGACGTCGAGCCGGACGAGGTCACGATGATGCTCCTCGGGGTGTTCCTGTCCACGACGGCCAGCAACAGCCCGGAGCTGACGGGACGGCTACTGGACCTTGTGGTGGATGCCCTGCGGCCGGCAACGGAAGGCCGACCGCGGGCCTGACGTTCGCCTTGGTCAGCCCCCTTGCGGGCAGTCGCACCCCACTCCCGCCAAATCCGCTGCCGTCGGGCGCCAAGAGCAACAGCAGCCTGTGCAGCGCCGACTCCCACACAGAGCCGATGCCAGATCCTCCACGGACTTATGCGGTGGAGCACCTAGGGCGTGTATCGAAATAGATCTTGGTCTTGCAAGATCGTGGTTCATGAGGCGGGGAGACCTGACGGATGAGCAGTGGGCAGTGCTTGAGCCGCCCTTGCCGCAGGGGGCGAAGGCTGGGCGGCCGCCTGTCTGGCCGCGGCGGCAGCTGATCGATGGCATACGGTTCCGGGTGCGGACCGGTGTTCCGTGGAGGGACGTACCGGTCGAGTACGGGCCATGGGCCCGGATCTACGACTTGTTCCGCCGATGGCAGCGAGACGGCACCTGGCACCGGATACTTACCCAGCTTCAGTCCCTGGCCGTGCGAAGGGTGCGATTAGGTGGGAGCTAAGCGTCGGCTCCACCGTGTGCCGTGCTCATCAGCATGCGGCCGGGGCCCGAAAGCGGGGAGACCTTCAGAAGGAACCGCCAGGCGGCGTTTTCACCGAGCCCCGTGACCACGGACTGGGACGCTCGCGCGGAGGGTTCACCACCAAGCTGCACCTGGCCGTCGAGCAGGGACAGAAACCCCTGTCGATGGTGGTGACGGCCGGGCAGTGCGGTGACTCACCGCAGTTTGAGGCCGTGCTGGAGAAAGTTCGCGCGCCCCGTATCGGGGTGGTCCGGCCACGCGTCCGCCCCAATCGTGTGCGCGCTGATAAAGCGTACGCCTCCCGCATGAACCGCGCCTACCTGCGCAGACGTGGCATCCGCTGCACCATCCCGGACAAAGTTGACCAGGTACGTAACCGTAAGCAGCGCGGCTCCCGCGGCGGTCGGCCGCCGAAGTTCGACTCCGCCGACTATCGCGAGCGCCACGCGGTTGAGTGCGGAATTAATCGCCTCAAGAGGCACCGCGCCGTTGCCACGCGATACGACAAGCTGGCGGTCCGCTACGAGGCGACCGTCCTCATCGCAGCCATCAACGAGTGGCTGTGATCGAAGCATACGAAGTACGCGCCGGGGCTACGATGCGAGCCATGGAGTGCTTTGACACTTGGCGCACACGTCACTGAGGGGCCCGACTCACCGCCAAGTCTGTTGTCGGGAGCGGGCCGACCGATGCCCTTGTTCCGCCGGGTATCAAGCCCTCAGCCTGAGAGGCACACTTCCATGCGTGTCCGAGCGTTCACCCAGCACGACCTCTCAGCACTCACCGACCTGACCATCGACACGTTCCGGCCGTTCTACGAGGACTCCTTCCGCCCATTGATGGGCGACGCCGTCTTCGCTGTTCAGCACAGCAACTGGCGCGACGACTACCGCAAACAGGTCGCCGAGCTCCACGCGCCCGCGCATCGCACCTACGTCGCCATCGCCGAAGCAGAAGGCACCATCGCAGGTTACGTGGCGTGGAGCGTCGCTCCGGCCCGCAAAAAGGGTGAGATCACGATCCTCGCCGTCTCGAACCGGCATCGACGGCACCATGTGGGCGCCACGCTTTGCGAGCACGCATTCGAACAGATGCGGGCTCTCGGTGCCGAGGTCGTCGAGATCGGCACCGGAGGAGACCAGTTCCACGCACCGGCCCGAGCCCTCTACGAGGCGCTCGGGTGCACAGCCCTGCCACTCACGGTCTACTTCCGCCAACTATGACACCTCCCGGACGGGCGCCCGAGGGCGCCTGTCCGAGTTCGGCAGTCAGCAGCAAACTCACTTGGGTGTAGCTCCTTTGGAGGAGGATCACACCTCGCATGTGAACTCGCGGCTCGGTGCCGGTGAGGCCGAACCTTGAGAGGAACTACACCCGGAGTCGCACCGGGGAAACGTGCCTGGTTTTTTCAGAGGCCAGTTCCGGTGAGAGTGGCGGTTGCCTGCCAGAGCCTCTTGGCGACGGCCGGGTCCAGGCCGGCCCGGCTGGGCTTGCGGATCAGTGGGTAGCCCGTGAAACTGAACAACCCGTCCGGACCGACGTAGGCGTTGCCGGGGACGTCCTGCGTGGCTGCGTACATGAGTGGCAGCGCTCCGTGTTCGACGTCCTGGACCAGGAACGGGAGCCGGTTGACGAATCCCAGCGGCGAGTGCGTGACCAGTCCGGTCCGCGCGACGCCAGGGTGAGCGATGACCGAGCGGACACGGCTGCCCGAGGCGGTCAAACGGCGCTGCAATTCCAGCGAGAACAGCACAACGGCGAGCTTGGACGACTCGTAGACGGCCAGCCCGTTGTACTTGCGGGTGCGCCAATTGAGGTCGTCGAGGTCCAGCCTGCCGAATCGGTGCAGTTGGCTCGAGACCGTCACCACGCGGTCGGTCAGCCGGGGCAGCAGCAGGTTGGTGAGCACGAACGGCCCGAAATAGTTCGTCGCGGTCTGTACGTCCAGGCCCTGCGCGGTCCGCGCCGCCGGGATGTCCATCACCCCGGCGTTGTTGATCAGAACATCGATGTCGCCGGTATACGACGTCGCAAACGCACGTACTGAGTCTAGGTCGGCGACATCGAGTCGCCGGACATCGAAATCTCCATGCATACCGGTCACTGCCTGGCGCGCCTTGTCGACGTTGCGCACGGCCAGCACCACGTGGGCGCCGACCCGTGCGAGTTCGCGAGCGGTCACCAGCCCGATCCCCCCGCCGGCACCGGTGATCACCACCGTCACGCCGGCCATGCTCGGCAGCCGGTCCGCGGTCCATTTGGCCATAGTGAAATCCTTCAGAGGCTCTTTTACCTGATTCCTGACGCCGTCCAGTGAACGGGGCCCGTGCCGGCGGATGAAGGACCCGCCCAACCACTGAATCGCAGGGCGTGGCTACCCGTGTCGACCTGCCGGACAATGAGGCGGAGGTATACGACATGCGAAGCGGGGAGCCCGATGGTGGACACGGCATTGGATGGCGAGGGTCTGGCCGATTTCCTGCGCGGACGCCGGGAGTCCCTGCAACCTGAGGACGTCGGGTTGCGCCGCGGCGCACGACGGCGCACGACCGGGCTGCGCCGGGAGGAGGTCGCCGAGCTGTGCGACATGTCGGCCGACTATCTGGCCCGGCTGGAACGCGGTAGTGGTTCCCAGCCGTCGCAGCAGATGGCGGCGGCCATCGCCCGGGGACTGCGCCTGACCCCCGACGAACGTGACCACCTGTTCCTGCTGTGCGGGTACCGCCTCCAGACACGGCGACTACGCGAAGCGCACATCAGTCCCGGCCTGCTGCGCGTCATGGACCGGCTTCAGGACACACCCGCGCAGATCGTGGGCACGGTCGGTGAAACGCTGCAACAGACGCCGCCCGCCGTGGCGCTGCTCGGCGACGAGACGCGTCACACCGGCCCGGCGCGCAGCACCCTCTACCGGTGGTTCACCGACCCCACCGCCCGCCATCGGTACCTGCCCGACGACCACCACCTGCACAGCCGCGTCTACGTCGCCATCCTGCGCGCCAGTGCCACCGCGCAGGGTCCCGGGTCGCCGGCCGCCTCGCTCGTGGCCGACCTGCAACACAACGAGGAATTCGCCGAGCTGTGGAACCGCCACGAAGTGGGACTGCGGTGGAGCAACGCCAAACGCTTCGTCCACCCCGAGGTCGGACGCATCGACCTGTACTGCCAGACACTGCTCGACCCCGACCAAGGGCAGTCCCTGCTCATCTTCACCGCCACACCTGGCACGGAGAGCTACGACAAGCTTGCCCTGCTGACCGTGCTCGGCGCCGACACGTTCGCAGGATCCTGACGCACTAGCGGCATTCTCGGAGCCGAGCGCCTTTGGGTGTAGTTCCTCTCAAGGTTCGACCTCACCGGCACCGAGAGTTCACATGCGAGGTGTGATCCTTCCGGCGGTTCCGGTTGTCCCGCCGCTGATCACCGAAGACCGCTCGGCCGATCTTCGGCCTGGCCAGCATGTCTACCCGCGGCGCTCCAACGAGGGGCAGCCGCATCGGGCACGGGTGGGTGAGGCGCCAGGCACCGACGTCCCAGCTCGGCTAGCCCTCCAAAGGAGCTACACCCAACTCACTTCCGTAACAGGCCCTAGTGGTGGTCAGCCGTCGGTGGGTCCGCTTTGGTGAGTGAGTGCACGCAGGGACGCAGGATGTCGACGATCCGTTGTGGGTCGGCGGCGGTGAGGTGGTCGAGCTTGATCAGGTGTCGGCCGAGGACGACGCCGATGAGTGCGGCGCTGACGACGTCGGCGCGCAGGTCGGCTTCGTCGTCGGGGATGGCGGCGCTGATCCGGTCGTTCTAGGCGCGGGAGGTGTCCTGGCCAGATCCTGCTGTTTCGCGACTGCATCGGCCCCCAGGCGATGCCCGACCTGACGGTCGCCTGATACCCCAGCCTTGGTTACGACCTTGCTGGATGCCGAAACGGGCCTGGCAGAAGCTCTCCGCAGGCGCAGGCGCAGGCGCCAAGGGGTGCCGCTCCTACGACTGGGCCCCGGCCGACGTTGCCGACGACCGGCCCGGTCACCTCTGTCTGCTCGCTCGCCGCAACCGCAGCAATGGCCGACTCGCCTTCTGCACCATGATGTGGGCGCGCGATCGCCTGGGCGGTTGGTTCACGGATGCCGGCTTCGCCGACTGGTATCCGGCTGCCGGGCGGCGTGGCCGAGGACGACCGCGCGGACCGGTTCCTGGCGCTGGGCGTGGACCG
This sequence comes from Streptomyces vulcanius, assembly GCF_042653945.1. Taxonomy (NCBI): domain Bacteria; kingdom Bacillati; phylum Actinomycetota; class Actinomycetes; order Kitasatosporales; family Streptomycetaceae; genus Streptomyces; species Streptomyces vulcanius. The sequence goes on from NZ_JBHSFK010000021.1 coordinate 71,976, forward strand.
GCTCGCGGTGGCAGGGCTGGTCATGCGGCGGGGACGGATCCGGACGGATCCGTCCCATGTGCTGCGACCGGTTCGCTATGACCGGCCAGCCGGTTCCTGGTTCGGCACGGGTGCCGTGGTCGACGATGGAGACAGTCTCCCCGCAGTCACCCCGCAGGTACCCCGCACGATCCCGAGGCCCGTTACAACCAAAAGGGCCCCGCGGCCGGCCAGCGCGACTCGATCGGCTGTCGCGATCACCAGACCGGGGGCCGGGCCTGTGACGACTGCTCGGATCGGCCTACGGCAGTGGATGACGCCCGGTCTCGTCAGGTGCGGTGGCCTTGAAGGCGGTGAGGAGCCGTCGGGCATGGGTTCGGAAGGCTTCGTCCTCGCGGATGACGCGGTCTTCCACTCCCGAGCGGATGGTCCGCCCGTCACCGTCGGCGAGGACGGCCAGCCGACGTAGGTGTTCAGGTTCAGCGGTCACGGCGGCGGCTCCGAGGGCCGCGAGTGCGTCCAGGGCGCCCGTCGGGTCGGCTTCCTGCTCGGCAGACCGCAGGACGATATCTGCGAGCGCCGTGTAGTCCAGCGAGGCGGGTTCCGCCACGACTGTGAGGGCCAGTACCGAGGCCGGTGCCTGCACCGGCTGGCCGAGCGCGGCTTCCAGGCGGGAGGAGAGCGGGCGTCCGGCCGGACCGAGCAGCGCCGCCGCTCGTGCGGCCCGTACCACGGACCACTGGGACCAGCGGTTGTCCTCACTTCGGGCGAAGACGGAGTCCAGCGCGGCGACCACTGTGGTGGCATCCTGCGTTACGCGCCACAGGGCCTCGGCGAGTGCCGTGTCCGCGTCCAGCGCGGGCGTGGTCGTGTCACCGTTCGGGCCACCGAGCGCGGCGCGCAGGGCGGGCGCCAGGGTTCCCGCCCTGGATCCGAGCGCTGCTGCCGTTGCCGCGGCCTGCCTGGTCTGGTGGCCGCCGTGCCGCAACGCCTGCTCGAGCAGGTCGACCAGGGGATTGTGGTCGCCCACGAGGTCGTACAGGGCCTGCGCAGCCGGGACAACCTCCTTCTCGGCGGCCGCCCGCAAGACCCGGGCCGCTTGGGCGCGTTCGTCGGGCTCCGCGGCGCGGGCGATGGCGGCGATCGCCGGGGCGGCCTGGCCCGGGAAGTGCGCGAGCGCCTCGAACAGTTCGGGCAGTGCCGATGCGGCCTGGGGGCCCCACCCGCCCAGAAGGTGCGTGATCTGCCCCGGCTCGTTGCCGCTCAGGATCTCGGGCCGGGCGAGGCGGCGCCGGACCGCGCCGAGGAGTTCGCCGTTGTACGGGAAGACGGAGCCCGCCGGAGCCATGAAGCCGGCAGCGGCATCGAGCGCCCGCGGCCGTCGGCCGAATCCGTCGGCCAGCAACGGTGCGGCTTGCGCCGGCGCGACGAGGACGAGCGCGGCCAGGGCGCGGTCCGCGTGGTCATCGGCCTGTTCCGGGTTGCGGCCGGCAAGCGGGGCCAGGACGTCCGCGGCCGGTGCGGCGGTTGCACCCAGCCGACCGAGGAGCGACGCCATCGCGACCACGGCTTCCTCGTCGACGGCCGCCACGCGAAGCCCGTCCAGCAACTGCCGTGGAGCACTGCGGGAGAGCATGCAGGCGCGGTCGGCCGCCCACAGGGCCTCGGTCCGCACCTCGGCCCGGTCATCCCGCAGGGCGGCGTCGACCAGCGCGAACGCCGCCTCCCGGTCCGGACGGCGGCCCCTCCTCAGCAGGGCCTCCACGACGTCTGCGAGCGGCTCGTTGCGTTCGAGGTCGAGGAGGTCGCTCCCGAGCGGTTCGGCCGGTAGAAGGGACAGCATCGTCGTGTGGTGCACCGTGGTCCAGGGCAGGTCCGCGTCGAGGCAGGCGAAGACCGCGGCCATGCGCAGCCCGGCCGGCTGGGAAGGTGCCAGAACGGTGACGGCAGCCTCCGCGCCGACCGCCGGGTCGAGCCGGGAGATACCGGCAAGGATCTCCGAGCGCACCAACGGCTCGGCTTCCTCCTCCCAGCGCCGGTGGAGCGCGGGGAGCACGAGGGCCGTCGCACGGGTGCGGGACACCGCCCAGACGGCGGTCCGGCGAACCTCCGGCTCTGCGGCGTCCAACAGGGGCAGGAGCAGCGGCAGTTGCCTGGCCACGGCTGCCCGGACCGCGCCCGGTGCCACACCGTGCTCGTCCTCGCTCTCGGCCATGCCCCCGAGCAGCATCAACACGTCCGCCGCATGTGGGCCGGTGGCCACGATCCTGGCCAGGAACGGCACCACTTCCGCACTGGCGGCGTAGACCGTCCCTTGATGCAGCACGCTCCCGTACAGCTCCGACAGGGCTTCGCCCGCCGCACCGGCGTCGGGATCGGCCAGAGCTCGCAGCAGATCAGGCAGGTCGTCGGCGCATCCGTAGGCATGGCTGAACGAGGACCAGGAATGCGCGTCCAGGCCGTCCAGCGGGTGTTCGAGATCCATGCGAGGCATCGTGCCAGCCGCATCCGACATCAGAACCAGTCGGCCCTCTCGATCACTGGGCTATGACCCCAACTCCCGGACCCTCTACGACCGCAGGCGGAGGGAGGGCAAACTACCCGCCCAAGCTGTCCTCGCCCTCGCCCGGGCGCCCGCCGGATGCCGGTCGCCGCGCTGGAGGCGGAAGTCAAGCAGTACATAGCCGAGTTGGCGTCCGAGCGGGACGAGCGCGGGCGTCGGCCGGTAATCCGCAACGGCCACCACCGGCCACCGGCGAGCGCAGGCGGTTCTCCTCGAAGGTCTCCGAGGTGCTGCCGTTGCTCTACCTGCCCAGACTGTCCTCGGGGGACTTCGTGCCCGCGTTGGAGCAGTTCCTGGGTGGTGCGGCCGACCTGTCGTCGGCGACGGTGACCCGGCTGACGAAGCGGTGGCAGGACGACCACGCCGCCTTCCAGCAGGGCGACCTCGCGGACCGCGACTCGTCTACGTGTGGGCCGACGGCATGGGTCCGGAGGTTCGGCTCGGGCAGGCACACTCATGCGTCCTGGTGCTGCGAGGTGTTTCCTGCTTCCCGGCAGCAGATGTGCTGGGTTCACAAATCCCGGAATATCACGAACGCCTCGCTGAAGTCCGCACAGCCGGGCGCGACGAAAGCGAGCGGGCGATCGAGGCGTTCGCGAAGACCTACGGCGCGAAGTGGCCCAAGCCGTCGCGAAGATCACCGAGGACCAGGAGGAGCTGCTGGCGTTCTCCGGGTTCCCGGCCGAACGCTGGATCCACCTGCGGACCACCAACCCCATCGAGTCGACCTTCTCCACTCAGGTCGGCCGGTCATGGGGCGAAACCATCGTTGCTCTTCAGCAGTTGCCCGTTGATCCACTGGCCCTGCGGTGAGCACAGGAACTCCACGAGATGAGCGGTGTCTTGCGGGCTGCCCAGACGTCCCAGCGGTGTCTGGCGCAATACACGGTCGCGGATGTCCTCGGACATCCAGCCGGTGTCCACCGGTCCCGGGTTGATCACGTTGGCGGTGATCCCGAGGTCGGCGAGTTCGTGGGCGGCGGCCAGGGTGATGCGGTCGAGTGCACCCTTGCTCGCCCCGTAGGGCAGGTTCCCGACGGGGTGGTCACTGGTGAGGCTGATCACGCGTCCGGTGCCCGGAGTCCCGTGGAAGCGACGGCCGTACTCGCGGATCAGCAGCCAAGTGGCGCGCGCGTTGACCGCGAAGTGGCGGTCGAAGCTCTCCAGGGTGGTGTCAAGCAGGCCGGAGTCGACCGACTCGCAGTGGCACATCACCAAGGCGGTGATGTCGCCGAGACGGCGCTCAGCCTCATCGAAGACCCGCTCCGGGGCTCCTGGGTCGGAGAGGTCCGCCTCCACCGCCACCGCGCTGGCGCCCCGTTCGCCTCAATGCCCCAGGCCATACGGGCGTCATACGGGGTCCAGTGCGTGAAGGCAAGATTCCAGCCCGCCTCGGCCAGCCGGCAGGCGATACCCGCGCCGATACCGACGGAGCGGCCGACGCCCGTCACCAACGCGACCGGCCTGGCGGCATCGAACAGCGGCTTCTCTCCGATGGTCGTCACAAGGCGCAATCGTTCGGCCTGCTACGCGGGCACCGCAACCCGATTTCCTCGATCCCGATGTCCTGCCATGCTCGCGTCTTCACGCCGAGGTGGTCGTACTCCCACCCGCGGGCGGCGGTCTCGTACCGATCCCCGTTCGGATGATGAGATCCATGGGAGCGGGGACGAGTTTCCCCACGTGGTCGTGCACTTGCCAGAGCTCTATCGGCCGCCCGAACCGAGAGGGGCACTCACGCCGGCCTGTCCGACGCAGGAGATCCTGTGCGCGCGCCGAGAGCTCGGATGTGTCTTCCAGGATGTGCATCCTGAACTTCAGTCCAAAGGGAGCTACGGCGTCCCACCCTGTGGAGCAGCAGGTTGCCATTCATGACACGGAGTAGCAGCCCGTCGACCTGGTGGGCAGACTGCCTCCATGCAGCTCCCCGCGCAGGCCGTCGCAGCCACCGTCCTGATCGAAGTCGTCAGGATCTCCTCCCTCCCGACCAGGCGGGGCACCCCATACCCCGGCGAGGTGGTCGCCCACTGGGCCGGGAACGAGGCCGACGACGCCCTGGCCTTGATCGAGACCCTGCCCGGCAGCGGACAGCACCGCTGCGGCTTTTCGCCAGGCTGGAGCATCCGAGCGTACGAGGACGCCCTCGATCTGGTGTTGTTCGAGGCGGCTTTTTGCTTCACGTGCCACGAGGTCCGGATGCATGGAACGGCTGTGCCGCCCGCACTGGCCACACAGTTCTTCGACGCGGACGCCACGTCGGCCCAGACCCTCCTGGCCCTCTTCCGCGAGGCGGCCCGGTAGCCGACAGCTTCCCGAATGAGCGCTCCCGTGGGCCAGCCGGACCGACTGGAGCGCTCAGACAGAACTCCAGCGGTGATGTGCTCGCCCAGCGCCTGCCGGCAGCGCAGGCCGCCGCTCTCGCCTGCCACTGCCTCGGCCGGAGCGGCCGGGCGCCTGGACGCCGGGCGGGTCCCGGCCGGCTGCCCAACGAACTGCCCAACGCTCTGCCCCGGAGCGGGCTCTCGTCGGCGGCGTGCAAGAGGCCGGGTCCGTCACCACGGGGGGAAGTGACGGACCCGGCCCGAGGTCCACGGTGCCACACCCGTCGCCGACGCGCACGGTCTGCGGATGAAGTCGTCACGGGATGGCGGGACTTCCTGAGACCGCGGATCGGCTCCACCGGCTCACCTTCCCCGCGCGTGCCATCGGGGTGGTCGTGCCTCGTACAGACCGTCGCGTCGGTGATAATGGCTGGCCTGGGCTCGTGCCTGATGACGGCGCCGCCAGGCGGACCAGTCGAACCGGTGGGCCACGTCGCGCATGGGTCGGACGAATGCTGTGAACAGTCGCTGGATCTCGTTGCAGGTGAGCGGGACGAGCCCGTCCGGAGCGGGATGGCGGGCGTGTTCGTCGGCGAGGACGACGGCGAGGAAGGCGTGAGCGGGCATGGCCAGGGTGACCCAGCGGGACCATGAGGTGAAGCGCCGGACCTGGTGCTCGTCCCGTCCGGCCAGGTCCTTTCCGGCCTGGAAAGTCTCCTCCACCCGGCATCTCGACCCGGCGACGCGGACCAGCATGGTCAGGGGCACCGGGGCGGGCGACCAGCAGCGGTAGTAGGCGAGTTCACCGGTGATGCGGTTACGGCGGATCAGCAGCCGGTGACAGCCGGGCCGGAGTTCGGCCAGGTCGATGACGGCCCAGTCGTAGAAGCGGTGACCCTTGGCGCCGGTCCCGGCCGACAGCTTCTGCCAGGCCCGCTTCGGCACCCTCGCGGCCAGGACGTTCGCGCGGAACTTCCTGGCACCGGTGGTCACTTCGGCCGAGCAGGCGACGGCGAGCACGTAGCCGACCTGGCGCTCTTCCAGCGCGGACCGCAGCTTCGGGTTGCCGCCGTAGACCTCGTCTCCCGCGACCCAGCTCACGCGGTGCCGGGCGTCCAGGAACCGGCCGATCATGCGGGCGGCCAGCTCCGGCTTGGTAGCGAAGACGGTGCCCTCGGCCAGCCCCGCGGCCCGGCAGCGGTCCGTGTCGCACGTCCACGAACGCGGGACGTACAACTCGCGGTCCATCGCCGCGTGCCCGCGGCGACCCGCGTAGACGAGGCAGACGGCGACCTGCGCGGCAGGTCCGACAGCAGCCCCAGCACCAAGTCCCTCACCCGGCGCCGGGGCTCAACCCGCGCGAACCGGCCCGCTATCCGGCCCATCAGGGTCTCAAACCCCTCCTGCCAGCGGCAGGGTCTACGCTGTGGCCTGCGGCCACCAGCAAGATCAATGTCTACGGCTGGAGTACTGAGAACGCGTCCGGCACAGTTCCTGACCCACGAGTGTGGTCATGGCCTGCTGGGTGTCCTGGCCGCCGTCACGGGTGACGTACACCACGGCGGTCCGGGTCCCGTCTCGGGTGGCGCCGCCCCAGGTGACATAGCCGAGGAGCTCGCCCCGGTGGCCGAAGTAGCTGCCGCCACAGGGCAACGGGATCTCGGCCAGACCGAGTCCATATCTCACGCCCAGCTCGGGCGCGGGCGTGGTGGTCGTCATCTCGTCGAGCTGCGCCGGAGCCAGCAGACGGCCGCCGAGCAGCGCGGCGTAGAACCGGTTCAGGTCGTGCGCGGTGCTGATGATCGAGCCGGAGCCGACGGCCATACTCGAATTGAGCTCCGTGACGTCGATGCCGGTGTCGGTGCCGAACGCGGCGTAGCCCTGGGCGTGCGGGCCCGGGATGGACGGGAAGACGCCGGGCGTACTGGTGTCCCTCAGGTTCAGGGGGCGGATGATCAGGTCCTTCACCTCCCGTGCCCAACTCCGGCCGGTGACCTTGTGGATGATCATCGCGGCGAGAATGTAATTGGTGTTGGAGTAGGACCAGCCAGCGCCCGGGGAGAACTTGGGAGGGTGCCGCATCGCCAGACCCACCAGCTCCTTGGGGGTGTACGTGCGAAACCGCTCGGCCCGATAGCCGTCCGCGCTGTTCAACGCGGATATCTCCGGCCCGACATCAGGGATGCCGCTGGTGTGCTGCAGCAGCTGCCGCACGGTGATCTGGCCGCCGTCGTTGCCGTTACCCCGGACCACTCCCGGCAGCCACTGCTCGACGGTGTCCTCCAGGGACATTCGCCCCTCGCCGACGAGTTGCAGCACAACCGTGGCGGTGAAGGTCTTGGTGGCACTGCCGATCCGGAACCTGCCCTCCCGCGGCATCGGCCTCCCTGTGTTCATCGCGGCCGTCCCGGCGTACGCGCTGTCGCGTGAGTCCGGTGACGTCACCTCGGCGTGCACACCCACGGCCCCAGTGTCGTGGATCGCCTCCACCTGCCGTTGGAGCGGATCGGCCGGCCGCGGCTTCGCCGTCGCCGTGGGCGCGGTCGATGCGGCGAGGACGGCTGTAGCCAGGCTGGTCAGGACGAGCATGCCTCGCCGACGCCTTCTTAACCCATGCATGACGACCCCTTCTCTGTTCAGGTTGCACGCCTTCAGGACCGCTCAGTCTGTGGCCCGCGACTGTGTCGCCCCGGAGCCGACGGTCGGCAACCATCCCACCAGCAGATGGGGGATCGCCCCATCCGGCTTTCCCCCTGACGTACCGATGCGCTGTCCTCAGGGCGGTGCCGGGGGCTACCCCCCTTCGGCAACCAGGGCGTACTCGCCGACAACGACCCCGTCGAGCAGGAGAAGGCGATGAAGTTCACCTGTCTGCTCACGAATGCGGTGATCTTCCACAATGCCCTGGACATCTCCGAGATCGTCCGCCAGCTGCTGGAAGAGGGATGGGAGATCGATCCTGAGGACCTGGCCCATATCTCGCCGTACCTGACCGAGCACATCAAACGGTTCGGCGAGTACAGCAGGCACGAACTCGGCATCGAACCCGACGCGTACGACCCGAAGCTCGACGTCGACTTCACCCTGGTGCGCGAAGGGGATCTGAACGTCGTCGGCTTGGACCAGGCCGCGTGATGCCGGGTGTGGCCACGAGCGGTGAGGCGGCGAGCAGCCCCGTGCGCGCGGGCCGGTGTCTGTACCGCGCCGGGTGCGCCCGCGGCTACGACACGGGCGCCGAGTCGTCAGGCGGGCTGGACGGTGATTGTGCAGAGGCGCTTGGTGGCCCGGGTCAGGGCTACGTACAAGTCCCTTTCCCCACCGGGGCGGGCCGTGATGATTTCCTCGGGGTTCATGACGACGACCCCGTCGAATTCCAGGCCGCGTGCTTCGGACGCCGGCACGATGCGTGCGTGGTGAGCGATGCCCTGGGCCGTCAGCTCGCTCACCCTGGTGTCCGCGCAGATCACTCCCAGAAGCTCGCCCGAGTGCGCGGTGCTCTGGGCGCTGAGTTCCTGAACGACGGCGGTGACCAACCCGTCCGAAGGTGTGGTCACGGTGCGAGGGCTCTCACCGCTTCGCAGTGACCCTGTGGGCTTCTGGTCCGGAGCGATCCGCGTGAGCAGGTCCCGGACGCTCTCCAGGATCTCCTGCGTGGTGCGGTAGCTGACGGTCAGGTTGTGCAGTTTGAATCGCGGTCCGACGTGTGGGCTCAGTGCTTCCTTCCAGTCACGTGCTGTCGCGACCGGGCCTGCCTGGGCGAAGTCACCCACCAGCGTCATCGCCCTTGCCGGGCAGCGGCGGACGATCATCCGCCACTGCATGGCGGTCAACTCCTGTGCCTCGTCGACGACGACGTGCCCATACGTCCGCTCCGGCGGGCCGTCGATCAGGTTCGCCGCCTCGTCCAGCAGCGGCACATCGGCATCGGTCCACGGGTCGTCCGGGCCGCGCAGCAGCCGTGCCCGCTCGTCCGCGGTCAGCAGGGGCAGATGCTCGGAGAGAGCGCCCGGGTCCGTCAGGAGTGCTCTCACGAGGTCACCGGGTACCAGCCGCGGCCACAGCACCTCTACGGCTCGGTCGACGCCGGCGTCGTCAAGGAGCTCGGCTCGGATGGCGTCCAGGTCCAGTTCGTGGACCGGACCCGAGTCGGCCGCACCTTCGGCACGGCGCTGGGCGGCTCCCGTGAACCGGTCGAGGTCCATGCCCGTCATCCTGGCGGCATCGGCGTCGATCTGCTCCAGGAGGTCGCCCATGTCTCGTTGCATCGCGTCGGTGACGGCGTCGACCAAAAGCTCCTTGAACACCTGGCGCGCGGGGTTGTGCCCCGGTGCGGCTGCCACGGCGGCGTCGCGTGCCGTGGCGGTTTCCTCGCCGGACAGGTGAACCAGTTCCTGTCCGACCCGCACGGTGAAGTCACCGGCGGGGGCTTGGTGGACGCGCAGCAGGCCGGCCAAGGCGTCGGCGAGGTCGGAGCTGCCCTTGAGACGCGCCGTATCGAACGGGTCCACCGTGTCAGTGGACACTCCGGCCAGTTCCCGGCAGGTCGCCAGAACGACGTCGTTCTCTCCGAGCGAGGGAAGGACTTGGGAGATGTAGTCGAGGAACCGGGCGTTCGGGCCCACCACCAGGACACCCTCCTCCGCGGCGCGCGGGAACGCGTACAGGACATAGGCCGCCCGGTGCAGGGCGACCACCGTCTTGCCGGTGCCGGGCCCGCCCTGCACCACGGTCACCCCGCGGTGGGCGGAGCGGACGATCTCGTCCTGCTCGGCCTGCAGCGTCGCGACGGCCGCGTGCATCCTGCCCGTACGCCGTGCCGACAGAGCCTCGGTCAACGGGCCGTCCCCCACGACGTCCTCGTCGGTCGGGGCGGTCCCGTCCAGCAGTTCATCGCTCACCGAGATGACCGTGCGCTCCTCGAGGCGCAGGTGCCGGCGCCGCCTCAGGTCCATCGGGTGGACCGGTGTCGCCTCGTAGAAGGGCCGCGCCGCGTTCGCGCGCCAGTCCACGAGCAGAGGCAGGTCATCCTCCTCCGTATGGAGTCCGATCCGCCCGATGCGCAGGGCCGTGCCATCGGTCCAGTCGATGCGCCCGAAGACCAGCCCCTTTTCGGCGCCCTCCAGCCGGCCGATTTCCTTGGCCAGACGCTCGGCGGCGATTTCTCTCTCGTATGCCTCACCGGCGCTTTCCGCCGGGGCCTTCAGCACACTCGCTCGGTGTACTCGCGCCTCGGAAAGCCGCTCGGTGAGCAACTCATACAAGGAGGACACATAATCCCGCTCCGATTCAACCGCACGCACAGCGGGATCATTCATTTTCGACAACAGGGGGCTCCTTCGATTCGAGCCACACCATACGGTCAAAGTTCCCTAAAGATAAGTCTTGACTTACTTGGTGAAGTCATGGCCCTACGACTGAATCCATGACGGCTGACCGTATGGCGAATCATGCATTCCGCCGTTCCGTATATCGCTAATTGCGCTCCTGATGCCCGTCTGCCTTATGGCGAGCCCGTCCTTGGATGCCGATGATGTTTTGCCGCGCTCGGGAAAGGGGGGAAGATCCGGCGAGGCGACCGGCGCCATCGAGCTCACTGCCAGGGGGCATCTGGTCGCTTCGTCTGGCGACCCGACCGAGGAGACGAGCACAGAATGGGTTGAGCCCTCGACCGGTCCACCACTGCCCGACCCGTGCCGACGGCCCCATCTCAGGACCGCAGCACCACGCCACCGTCGGTCGCGGCCGCCCCAGAGAAGGGATCGGTGAACTCTCACCCCGTTCACCGCCGCGACGCCCGGCGGCAGGCCCGTCCGCGCCCGGACCATCGGGCCCGGCCCCGCCCAACCTGGATCCGCCGATCTTCGGCCTCCGCGTCTTTGATGTCGTCAAAGGAACGCATGACGACAGGCGCGGCAGGCGTCCAATGAACCCGGGCTTTCCGACGCCCGGCGGCGGCGCCGATCCCGCGTACGCGCGGCCGGGCGACGCCGTGCACATCTCCGAGATGTTCCGCCTCGTGCGCGGCACCGGGCACATCCTCGACGTGCTCGACGTCCTGCACCGCGACCGCCTCGCCCTGCGCATCCACGATGGCGCGTTCTCCGCGATGAACCTCACCGCCCGTCACCCGCGTACCGACGAACTGCTGTCCACCGTGAATTTCATGGTGCAGACCCTCGCCGCCGCCGGCGAACTCCAGCGCGACCTCCAGCGTGAACTGACCCACGACGGGCTGCGGGCCGCCGAGGCGAAGCGCAACAAGGGCGGGCGCCGCCCCGCCGTCCCAGCCAAGAAGGCCGACGACGTGCGCACCGCGTACCTGGAAGGCCGCTCCATCGCCGCCCTCGCCCGCGACCATCACGTCAGCCCCGGCGCCATCCGTACCGCCGTCGCGAACCTCCTGCCCGAGTACACGGCCGTCGATCCGGGCGTCCCGGCCCCGGAACTGGCGGTTGCCCTCGACATGCCGGGCAAGGCCGCCGACTTCCTCCGCGCCGCCGAACCGGAGCCCGCCGAGCGGCCACACTCGACCAGGGCATCACCGTACGACGCGGCCAGGGCTACACCCTGCGCGTCACCGCCGTCCTCGCGGTCCACCGGCGACTCCTCGACCTCTGCCAGATCCTCGACGGCACGGCGGCGCTCCCGGCCCAGCGCAAGGCCCGCCGCGAGTACGAGAACCGCGTCAACGCAGGGCGGGCAGCTCTGAGATGCGGGCCTCTGCGAGACGGTGCGGCCCTTACTGCTGAGCTGCACTGATCCTCATCGGATCACGCTGCACGACGGTTGGCCCCGCTAGAAGCGACGATGTCGCCGTGGTCAGCACTTTTCTGGCGCCGTACGTGCTGTGGCTCTGCCGCTCGATATTGGGTTGGTGTTCGAGCGGCTGCGCACGGCAGAGTGGTGTGGTGACTGAGCTGTGGGCGCACGCCTTGACCTGGGCAGAAGTGGATCCGTTACGGCATCCGTTCGAGCTGGACGACGATGCGGCGACGGAGTTGGCTGGTCTTGTCGGGCCCTTGCTGCCCGACGCCGATGCCATTGAGGAAAAACGTTGGCGTTCGCTGGATCCCGTCACCGAGTTTCTGGTGAACCGGTACGGCCGGTGGGCTTGCGGGTGGAACTGGTCGGTGGGTGAGGGCGACACCGACGGAGGCGTCGTCGGCGCGTGGTGCTGCGCCGCCCATACCGTGACGACGGCGGACGCAACCGCCCCGCTGGTCGTCGAGGCCCTGCTTGAATGGCGTGACTGGCTCGAGGATCTGGCGGAGCGCTTCTCCGCCCTGGCACCGCCGTCGAACTCGGCTGCGTCCTCAAGGGATCCCTGGCACTGGGAGCGGGCGTGCACGCGACTGGTCACCGTGGTGGCCGACCGCACTCAAGCCGAGAGCGGCTGGTACGGGCACAGTATGCAGGTCCTCGAATGGTTCCTCGCCTACAACGGAATTGACGAGGAGCGAGCCAAGGAGATCGTGGAGAGCGCGGTCGGTGGCCGGTTCGGCAGCTGGATCGCACCAGACGTCACGGTGGTCGAGGCGGTGAGCTCGCGATTCGCCCGGACCATGGACGGAAACCGATGAACTACGGGCCCGACCACCAGAACGACGCCCTCGCCGACTGGCTGCGCATCCGTGCCGAGATCTCCTGGCCGCGCTGGAGCGGCGGGCTCCCCGTCGCCGAACCGCCGCCGCTTGACGGCTTCCGGGACTTCTTCACCGCGACACGCGGCGCCCGCGACGCCGAAGGGACCGCGCGGGTTCTGACCGCCCTCGACCGGGCTCTCGGCGACGCGGAGCAGGGCGTGCAGCTGACCTTCACCCTCATGGCGAACTGGCAGCGGATTGTGCTGTACCGCGACGCCGTCGCCTTCCGCACGATGCCGGCCTTCGCGAAAGGCGGACGAGAGCACTACGGCCTCGCGCCCGACACACACGCACGGTTCGAGCTATGCCTCGCCGAAAGCAGCCGCCCGGACCTGCCCCTCCCTTCACGCGCCGCCCGGACTTACCTCGATGTCCTCTTCTTCCATCCGTTCGAGGACGGCAACGCCCGCGCAGCCATCCTGGCGCTGGCCTTCGTCCTGGCCCGCGAAGGCGTCCACCTCGACCAGGTGCACCCGTTACAGGTCACCCGCTGGGCCGACGACGCCGAAGGCGCGGCCGATCTGGCGGTGCTGCTCGGGATCCTGATCACCGCGGCGGAGCGCCGCCTGTCCAACGGGAGCCGTGCATGACCGGACGCGACGTCATACTCAACGAACTCGCCCAGGGGCTGCGCCCGATGTCACAGGGCATCGAGTGGTTCGACGGTCTCAGCCCGGAGGAGCAGTCCGAAACGCTGCGGTTCCTACACCATCACTGCCTCCAAGCTCGCGCCGTCACCGAGGACGGACCGGAGAGCATCCGCCGTGCCGGACTGCGCCCGACTCATACGCCTGCGGTGCTGATCACACGCGACCGGATCGACCAGCAGCTGGGGAAGATCGCCGGCCTCACCCCTCTCGACGAACGCCGCAAGGCGTTCCGGCTGCTGATCGCGGTACTCGCGATCGCCGACGAACGGCGCCGCGAGCGCTTCTGCTCCGACGGATGCGGTCACTGGTGGCACAGGCTGTCGGTCGTGGACCCCACCTAATTGATCAGGCCGGGCGGCCTCATGGTGCGATGGGGCCATTCTTCTTGTCCGGGTGCGCCGACAGGACGTAGCGGGTGGCGGCGAGGTCGGACAGGCCGAGCCCTTTGAAGGGCTTGTGGACCACACCGGCGCTGATGGGCGGGCCGGCGTCGTCGACAGCGGTGTTGCGGATGACGAAGAGGTGGGGGTTGGCCGTGGTGCATGGGCCGCGGCAGTCACCGCCCGACACCAGCAGTCTGCCCCGCTCGTCGAAGAGCGCGGCGGGCCGCTCCCTGCGGGTCCCGGGGGTCGATCACGGCGCGGGTGCCGCGCATCAGGTCGGATGTCTCCTGTACGGCCTGGGCTGCCATGGGGCGACTCGACCAGGCGCTCGTCCTGTTCGGCGCGGCGGTGCGGGTGTCCGCGGAGACCGGCGTGCGCAGAACGGGTGCGGCGGGTGACGACGACACGTTCATCGCGCTCACCCACACGAACGGGTCCGCTCTCCCCTGTACATGCCGGCGACGACCTCGCTGCTCGGCCCACGGGCTGGTTGCGTCAAGCACGGCTCTGCCCCCGGGAGGCGGCGCTCAGTGCGGGCAGCCGTCCGGCAACCGAGCGGGACTGGGGGCGGGCCCGACTCCTTTTGGGGCACCGTCAGCGCGCCCAACACGGTCACGGCCCCCAACCCTTTCGGAGACGGCCCACGCCCTCGTCCGCCGAGGGCGTGACAGTCCGGCTGCAGCCCGGGGCACCGGACTCCAGGTCAAGCCCCGTTGAGACAGGCGCACCTGCACGCACTCGACATCTTCGCCCCACGCCCGAACCCCGCCTCCAGAGCCGAACCCGGGCCCGGCGACGATACTTCCCCGCTGTCGCCGCCCAGCGCCGTCCTCCACGGTGGACGGACTCGCCCCGAACTCCAGGACCAGCATCACGGCCGGGTGCGGAACCACCCGCAGGCCACCAACGGGCAGGCCGTGGACCCGGAACCCGGCCATATCGACACCAGCCACCCGGCTGGGCCGCTGCGGACGTGCTACGTCCCACACAGCGGGATCGTCACGTTCACTCGTGGTGGACCCCATCACCAAATGCTACGCGGGCCAAGGAGGGAACATTTGTCCAAGCCGCCGATGCGCACCGGCGGCGACAGTGGCCCCATGACTCCTCCCGACAGGCACCCTCATCTGAACGGCGACGCCGGCGCCACCGAGGATTCGATCCTCTGCCCGGAGCACGGCGACATCCACGTCTGCCAGGACGGCCCTCGCGAGGCCCCCGTGCTCCTGCTCATCCATGGATCCGCCGCCTCGGGCCGTTCGTGGGACGCGCTGGTTCCGCTGCTGGCCACACTCCATCGCGTCATCCGTATCGACCTGCCGGGGCACGGCCGCTCGGCCGAACCGGTCGACGGCGATTACGCGATCCCCGAGCAGGCACGCAGGGTCGGCACGGCACTGGACCGGCTCGGCGTCGAGCACGCCATAGCCGTCGGCCACTCCAGCGGTGGCTATGCCGCCACCGCTCTCGCCGAACAACGGCCCGACCTGGTGACCGCGCTCACGCTCATCAACACCGGCCCCGACATGGATGCCTTCATCGCACAAGGGCCCATCGCGATCGACGCCGCGCAGTGGCCACCGGCCGACGAGCAGATCCGCCAGTTCGCGAGCACCGGATTCCGTACGGGTTACCAGGTCCCACAAGAACTCGTCGACGAACTGCGCGGCATGACCTACCGCGCGGTCGTCGCGGCCATGCAGGCGTCCACGGCGTATCTGAACCAGCATGCGCTCCCGGATCGGCTGATGGCCCTCGGCAAGCCGCTGCAGGTGATCTTCGGCGACCAAGACCGCAGATGGCGACCCTCGTCGGCGGCCGACTACCGCGTCGTCCCGGGCGCGAGGGTCGAGTTGCTGCCCGGCGCCGGACACACACCCATTCTGGAGGATCCGCCGCGGACCGCCGCACTTCTGCTGTCCTTCGCCGAAATCCACACCGCTCGAGCGCCCAGGGCCACTTGACGGATTTCGCCCAACACGGAAGGTCCTCGGGTGATGGCCGCGACCTGCGAGTCCAAGCTCCGTGTCGCACCCGGTTCCGATCTGACATCAGCTCGGAGATTCCGAGTCTGTCGGCAGCGCTGCCATCAGCAGGGCCTCGACCATCGCGCGCGGACCAAGATTGTTTCCGGCGGCCCGTACCCGGGCGGAGACCCGGTCCCCGAAACTCTCCGCAAGATACTCGAGCCCGAAGAGCAGCACCTTCTCCTTGGTCTGGAAGTAGTACTGCACCAGCCGCAGTGAAACGCCCGCCTCCGCTGCCACATCGCGCATCCCCACGGCATGCAGCCCGCGTCGTTCGGCGACCCTGACGAGCGCCTCGGCGATCTCGGTACGCCGTTCTGCGTGGTTCACGCGCTTGGGCATCGGCCGGTTCTCCGCTCGTCGTTCCTGCTATGGCTTCCGCGGGGCCTTTTGGTGATACAGCCGTACCAACATCATGGTACGTTCGTATCATAAAACCGAGACGCCTGAGGTGGCCATGCCCGAGACCGCTGCCCGCACCCATGCCGATGTCGGCCGCTACGTGAGCGACAGCTGGCGGGAGCGCTACTTCACGGCCTGCGACGCGGTCTACGCACTGGGAGCGCCCGCGCTCGCGGAAGAGGACGTCGAGACGTCTTTCGGCACCACGCACGTCTACCGCTACCGTCCCGCGAGCGAGGCTGTCCGATCCCGCACCCCTGTCGTCCTGGTGCACGGGGCGGGCTCCTGCTCAGCCATGTGGTACCCGAACACCCCGGCCCTCAGCGCCGAGCGGCCGGTCTACGCGATCGATACCCCGGGCGATCCCGGGCGCAGTGTGCAGCGCGAAGCCATCCACCAGCCCGAACGTGCCGCGCAGTGGTTGGATGAGACGCTCGCCGGGCTCGGGCTCGATCGCGTCCACCTCGTCGGCTCCTCCTACGGTGGATGGCTTGCCCTGAACCAGGCGCACCGCAGCCCTGGCCGCCTCGCCTCGGTCACCTTGCTCGACCCCGGCGGCCTGGAGAAGGTGGGGCTGCGCTTCTTCGTCTGGCTCTTCGCCGGCCTCTTCGCGACCTTCGCACCCAAGGCACTGCGCCCGCGACTGGCGGCCTGGCTGGAACAGCCGGTCCTCGTCGTGCCGGAACTGCGCACGATGATCAGAACGGCCGTCCGCGCATACCGCATACGCCGCCCGGCGCCGCTTCCCCTGTCCGAGGAGGAGCTCTCCACCATCCGGACTCCGCTCTATCTGGTGCTCGGCAAGCGAAGCCTCCTCGTGCACCCGCAGCGGCAGGCGGAGCGTGTGCCGCGCCTGGTCCCCGGCGCCCGAGCCGAGATCATCTCCAACACGGGCCACGGGCCGCAGATTGACCACGCGGAGGAGACCAACCGCAGGATGATGAACTTCATGGCCTCCGTCGACTGACAACCGCCCACGCCGACGGGGCCAGGACAGCGCCGAGGGATGGCCCGGGATGCCTGGGCCGGTAGCGCCCGGACTGCAGGACCGTTCCACCAGGGGATCCCTCCGTCATGCGAGTGGCGACGCTTGAGGACATCCTTGTGAAGGGCGTAGCGGTCCCCACCCTGGCAGTGGCGCCTGGCCCTCGCACCATCACCTCTTGGATCATGCGCCCGCAAGAGACACTCCGTCCCTCGGATACCGCACAGTTGGACTCCGCACGGAACGCCTGCCCGGGGAGCGCCGCCGCCGTCGTCCTCGTGCTCGCGCATGCGGAACGCAATCATCTGGCGCAGCAGGTCGCCCGGCACGGGCTGGCCGTACGGGAGGTTGACCGAGCCCTTGCCAGTGGCGAAGCCGGCGAGGTCGGCGTCGAACGCCTCTCGGGTGCCGGGGGTGAACACGACGTTCGCGTGCCTCGCGTGGCCGCTGACCATGAACAGGATGCGTCTGCGGCTTTCCCGTGGCGCCAGTGTGGCACTGCCCACGCTTCATGGTCGCGACGGAACGCCCCGCTGCCGGCTCCCTGAGCGCAGGCGTGGCCAACTGGAGTACACAGGTGGCCACGGCCGCGAGCACAGTGGCAGCCGCGAGGCTCTCCATGAACTCCGGCAGCGAAGCGGGCAGCAACTGCCGGAGGGACTCGTACGGTATCCAGGAGCGCCGCGAAGGAACCCGAACGCGCCACGACTCCTCACAGGCTCGACCTTTCCCTCCGCGGGCTCTTGGGCCCGGAGGGTAGAGGTTCCTCTTGAGCGCCCGTTCGGTGTCAGATCGGCTGGAGACGGGCGACGGGCGGGACGGGCGGTGGACTGCAACGGGGAAGACAGCCCGGCCGGTGTGTCGTCTGCCCGGACCGCGCAGTGGGCGTATCGACGTCACGCCCCACGTAACCTCTTCCTGTGCCTGCACCCCCCTTGCATCGCGTCGCCGTCCTTGTGCTCGAGGGTGCGAAGCCGCTCGATGTCGGAATTCCCGCGCAGGTTTTCACGACCCGCGCGAGCATGCCGTACGAGGTGCGGGTGTGCGGGGCGACACCCGGTCTCGTGACCGGTGGCGACGGCCTCGCGTACTACGTCGCCCACGGCCTCGACGCGCTTGCGTGGGCCGACATCGTCTTCGTCCCCGGCTACCGGTTCCCGGACCGCGACGACCCGCCGCAGGCCGTCGTCGAGGCACTGATCGCCGCCCACGACCGGGGCGCGCGGCTCGCCGCCATCTCGACGGGCGCCTTCGCGCTCGCCGCCACGGGCCTGCTCGACGGCAGGCGCGCCACGACGCACTGGCACTACACGCGGGCACTCGTGGCCAGACATCCGCTCGTCCAGGTCGACGAGAACGTGCTGTTCGTCGACGAGGGCAGCGTGCTCACCTCGGCCGGCGCCGCCTCCGGCATCGACCTGTGCCTGCACATCCTGCGCGGCGACCTCGGAGTGGCCGCGTCCAACCACGCGGCCCGGCGTCTGGTTGCGGCCCCCTACCGCAGCGGCGGCCAGGCCCAGTACGTGCCGCGCAGCGTCCCCGAGCCGCTCGGCGAGCGGTTCGCCGCCACCCGCGAGTGGGCGCTGCACCGGCTCGACGAGCCCCTCACCCTCGACATACTGGCGCGGCAGGCGGGGGTCTCGCCGCGCACGTTCTCCCGGCGCTTCGTCGAGGAGACCGGCTACACGCCGATGCAATGGGTGATGCGCGCCCGCATCGACCTGGCCCGCGAACTGCTCGAGCGCTCGCAGCGCAGCGTCGAGCAGATCGCCGCCGACACCGGGCTCGGCACCGGCGCGAACCTGCGCCTGCACTTCCAGCGCATCCTCGGCACCACACCGAGCGAGTACCGGCGCACCTTCACCCGGGGCGAGTAACCCGCCCGGCACCGCATGGCGGGATCCTTTCGAACCATGGCGATCCCGCCACTGTCAGCGGCGCCAGCCGCGGGCGAGCCTGGTGTGGAAGGGAAGGGACATCACTCATGACTCGCATCGCCATCAACGGATTCGGCCGCATCGGACGCAATGTGCTGCGCGCACTGCTGGAGCGCGACAGCGCCCTCGAGATCGTCGCCGTCAACGACCTGACGGAGCCCGCCACTCTCGCCCGGCTGCTCGCCTACGACAGCACGGCGGGCCGGCTCGGGCGTCCGGTGACTGTCGACGGTGACACCCTCGTCGTTGACGGCCGTCGGATCACGGTGCTGGCCGAGCGCGAACCGGCGCAGCTGCCGTGGGCCGAACTCGGTGTCGACATCGTCCTGGAAGCCACCGGCCGCTTCACCTCGGCCAAGGCCGCCCGCGCCCACCTCGACGCGGGCGCGAGGAAGGTACTCGTCAGCGCGCCGTCGGACGGCGCCGACGTCACGCTCGCGTTCGGGGTCAACACCGACGCCTACGACCCGGCCGTGCACACGGTCGTCTCGAACGCCTCCTGCACCACCAACGCGCTCGCGCCGCTGGCCGCGGTGCTCGATGAACTCGCCGGTATCGAACACGGGTTCATGACGACGGTGCACGCCTACACGCAGGAGCAGAACCTGCAGGACGGTCCGCACCGCGACGCCCGTCGCGCCCGGGCCGCCGGCGTCAACATCGTGCCGACCACGACCGGCGCCGCCAAGGCGATCGGCCTGGTGCTGCCGAACCTCAACGGCAAGCTGTCGGGCGACTCGATCCGCGTACCGGTGCCGGTGGGCTCGATCGTCGAACTCAACACGACCGTCGCCCGCGATGTGACGCGCGACGACGTGCTGGCGGCGTACCGCGCCGCAGCGGAGGGGCCGCTCGCCGGCATCCTCGAGTACTCGGAGGACCCGCTCGTGTCGTCCGACATCACGGGCAATCCCGCCTCGTCGATCTTCGACTCGGCCCTCACCCGCGTCGACGGCCGCCATGTCAAGGTGGTCGCGTGGTACGACAACGAGTGGGGCTTCTCGAACCGTGTGATCGACACGCTCGAGCTCCTCGCCACCCGCTGACCTGACGCCGGGGTGGTGCCCCCTCCGGCGACCGCACCGGCCAGCACTTCCTTTGGGCGCTCTGGTCGACCAGTCGGGCCAACCAGAGCGCTCAGTCACAGAAGCGGGTCCGCCCGGCTTCCGGAGGGTGCGGGAGCGCCACGCCCGGTCAAGGCACTCTTCGAGCGTTGACCCACGATGGCCTACGGCCACCCCTCACAGCCCGCGCCGCCCTTCGAATCTGGCGGCTATCAGACGGACCCGCCGCCCCCTGGTCAAGCCCACAGCCAAGTGGCGACGAAGAGCGGAGCTGGGGATTTCATTTTCAACGAGCCGCACCACAATCCGCATAGTCTCCCGACACGGAAGCTGGCCCTGCCCGCGCGTGCCCCGTAACCGGTTCGGCGATTGCTCCGCATCCAGGAGGAAACTCTTGCCGGCGGTCGAGCGGATACCCGGGCGTCCTCAGCGGTCGACCGGCGGCACCAGGTCCAGGCCGGTCTCGTGCATGATGCGGTCCACCGTTGCCTGAAGGGTGCTGCCGGCGTCGATGACGGTTTCGATCCCGCCGGCCAGTAGGTCCCGCTCGCGATACCAGTCGTGCAGGTGCTCGTCGGTGACCTGGGCCAGATACTCCACGGGCTTCGTCGCGTGCCGTGCCAGTGTCTCCTGCAGCGGCACGTCCAGGTAGTAGCAGTGTGTGAGGCCCCGGTGGTCACGCGCGAGGCCCTTGAGCATCGCGCCGAAACGGTCGGCGTACAAGATCCCCTCGACGACCGTATGGAACCCGGCGGACAGCGCGTAGCGGGCCGTCATGTCGATCAGGCCGATGTTGGCCGCGCCGGGCCGGTCGCGCTCACGCAGCACGACGCGGCGCAGGTTGTCCTGGCCGACCAGGGCCAGGTTGCGGCCGAACCGCTCGCGCAGGCCAGCCGCGACAGACGACTTGCCCGAGGCGCTGTTGCCACGCAGCACGACCAGCCGGGTTTCCTCAGTTCCCACCATCACGCGGGCACAGTACCGACGGACCCTGACAGCCGTGGCGATGTCGCGGCGGATGGCACAGCGGCCGCGAACCCGATGCCCAGGACCTGCCGAGACACCGCTTCCGGCGTACTTGTGAGCGTGTCGTCGACGACCTGGCCGGCCGTGGCGTCGGTTGTCTTGGCGTCGGTCACGTCGCGGGTCTGCGGATCGTGTCTTCGGCGGTGCGACGGGAGCCGTCGTCGTTGAGAGTCTGGCTGGTGACCACCGACGGTGCGCTGCCCGAGAGTTCCACTGCCCGCCGTCGTGGAAGGGGGCGGGGGTCACGGTCGGTCGCGTCCGTCTCGCGGAGCGAAGGCTGCGAGGGCGTCGGCATCGGTCGCGCGAGCGTGCAGGAAGTAGTCGGCCCACTCAGCGATTTCGGGATAGGAGCAGTCCTGGTTGAGCCGGGTGACTGCGGCGTCGACGTCGAAGTTCGTGGTGCGGAGTTCGACGCCCCGCCCCAGGAGAGCCCAGTGTGCTCCGGTTCGTCCGTAGGGCATGCCGACGCTGCCGGGGTTGATCACGAGTCGGCCGTGGGCGAGGCGGACGAACGGCATATGGGTGTGGCCACAGACCACGGTGCGGACGTCGGTGTCGAGTCCGTTGAAGACTTCGTTCCAACGGTCGAGGCGGGAGTCGACCAGGACGACCTCCTCGTCGTCACGAGGGGTGGCATGGCAGAACAGCACCTTCCCCAGACCGCTCACGGACAGGGAGAGTGATCGTGGCAAAGAGCCGAGAAGGTCGAGATGGTCCTCGCGGAGCTGTGCGGCTGCCCAGGGGGCGATCGGATCGGGGATCGTGTCGCGTTGCCCCCGGCGGTATTCGAGGAGTTCGCGGTCGGCGTTGCCGCTGATCCAGATGACGCGGTCACCGAGACTGGTCAGCAGGTCGAGGACTTGGGTCGGTTGCGGACCGGCGGTGATGTCGCCGGTGAGCACGATGTGATCGGCGGTGCTGACGTCTGGTTCGGCGAGTACCGCCTCCAAGGCAGGCAGGACTCCGTGAATGTCGGACAGGACGGCTACTCGGTTCAGCATGGTCACCACTGTGGGGCGAAGACAGCCGACCGGTGAGATTTTTCGCCTGCCGCGTAGCTCAGGGGCCGTTTCAGCGTGCGTGGTCGCCGGGCGCGTGGCTCCGACAAGGGGCGCCTGCGTCGGTCGCGATCGGGATGGTGCTACTGCCGTGGCAGCTGAGTGCCGGGGCGATGAGGGGCGGAGCCTGGACGCAGAGGGCCAGCCATGGTGATCTGCGCTGAGACACCCCGGCTGTTCGTGCGACCGTGGCGAAAGTGACGCGCTCGTTGGCCGCCGTCAGGTGCTGGAGTGCCGTCAGGACGCTGTGCCGTTTGCGCTGGCTGTCCGCCCTGCGGGCCCCGGCCAGGACCTGAGCGGGGTGTGCGGACCGCCGTCATGGAGCCGCCTTCCGGACGACGGACAGCGGCAGCAGCGGTCGCGTACTTCCGGATCCGACGTGCCGCAGGACGGACGCGGCTTCCTCGGCCTCCGCTCGTTCCTCATCCGGCAGGGCCATCAGGTCATCGCGCATCGAGGCCGCGACCTGCTGGTATGTGACGATCTGCTCGGTGAGGTTCCCGATCACGAAGTCGGCGACGTCCATCGCCTGGGCAGTCTCGGTACTCGTGGGCTTGCGGCGAGCTCGGTTTCGCGAACCGGTGAGCGGCGCGCAGGCTCGCCCGTTGCGCCGCTCCGTATGGGAACTGTCTGAACGCCCTGGGCGCAGCGGAAACCGGAGTGCGTTGAGGCGGTGTTCCCGGCAGGATGCGAGCATGGTCGCTGCCCCCTTGGACGTCCCGCTCTTGGCTGCTGGTGACAGGTTTGTGCTCCGCGCGTGGGAGATCGGAGATCTGCCTCTCGTCCGGGAGGCGTCGAGCGACGACTACATTCCGTTGATCACGACCGTTCCCTCGACGTACTCGCAGGCGGCGGGTGAAGCCTTTGTCCGGCGCCAGTGGGAGCGGGCGTCTTCTGGCGGCGGGTATCCATTCGTCATCGTGCGGATCGAGGACGGGCGTCCGCTGGGGATGGTCGGTCTCTGGCTGAGGGACCGGGACGAGGGACGAGCGTCGCTGGGGTATTGGCTTGCCGGGTCGGCCCGTGGCCAGGGGATTGCGGCGGAAGCCCTCCGGGCGGTTGTCCGTTGGGCCCTCGGTGACCTGCGGATTGCCCGTCTTCAGCTGTATGTCGAGCCATGGAATGCCGGGTCACAGCGGACGGCTGAGCATGTCGGCTTTCAGCGGGAGGGTCTGCTCCGCAGTTGGCAGCAGGTGGGCGAGGAGCGCCGAGACATGATCATGTATTCGATGCTGGGCGCTGATCTGTCCTCACCGGCAGCTGACTGACTTCGGCGGCGTAGGTGGCCCAGTCGCCTGCGGAGAGTCGCTGCCAGTCGACGGCGACGTCGGTGCCGATGCCGATGCCGATGCCGATGCCGAGGGTGCGGGCGAGTATCGCGGCGGGGATCGCGGTGGCGAGGTGGAAGAGAGCTGTGCTGCGGGCCTGGTTGGGGCGAAGCGGAGGTTGTTCAGCGGCTGCGTCAGCTGTGTGGTGCTGATCGGCCGCCCAGGCCGGCCGCCGGGGAAGAGCCATGGAGACGGCGCCAGGGCGCCAACGGTCGCCGTGCCCCTTGCGGTTCGCGGCGACAGCACGGGCAGCTGGCCATGGGCTCGGGCAGCTGAACGGGTGCGTAGCCGAGGTGGAGACGTATTTCTGAGCGCCGACCTCGACGTCCTCAGTGGTCAGTAGGACGTCGGGATCTTCTTGGTCGGTCACGATCGCGAGTCTGGTGACGGCCCCGTCGTTGTGACGGCCATCGGGCCGGAGATCACCGAAACGGGCGGCGGCGCATCACCGCAGTTGACGCCCGATGGGCGCGGCAACAAAGGCTGTGGAGATCGGCGACCAGACAGCACACCCCCTACGCCCGCTGCCTGGTGGCGGAGCTGCCCGGCAGGAACGACCGGCCGGTGACCGGCGGCCCGCCGCTGTCCGGGTGAAACAGTCCGTTGGGTGAGAGGCAGTCGACGTGACTGCGGGAAGGTCCTTTGCGCAGACCGGACAAGCGAATGGGCAAGGAGCGTCCCGATGCCGAAGTTCCTCATTCAGGCGACCTACACGGCCGAGGGCACCAAAGGACTGCTTGAGGAGGGCGCGCTTGGCCGCCGCGCCGCCGTCGACCAGGTCGTCACCGGCCTCGGCGGCACGGTCGAGGCCATGTACTTCGCCTTCGGTGAGGACGACATCGTCCTCATCCTCGACTTCCCGGACCCGGTCTCCATGGCCGCCGTAAGCCTCACCGTCAAGGCCAGCGGCGCCCTCCGCACCCGGGCCACCCCGCTCCTCACCCTCGACGAGATCGACGAAGCCGCCCGCCGACAGGTCGCCTTCCGCGCCCCTGGCGCGTAGCGGGACCAGCTCCTGAACTCGGGTACGTGATGTCGGCTTGGCTGGGTCAGCTGTCCGTGGTCGAGCCGGTGCCTGCGGGGCAGCCGTTCCCGCATACGGCACGGCAGCTGAGGATGAAGGCGTCGACGGCGTCGTCAACCAGCCGGGTGCGGGGCCAGGCGACCCCGATCCGGCTGGGACTGACGCCCGTCACGGGCCGGTAGACGACATCCGGGCGCTGGTAGAAGCGTGCGGTCGCCTCGGGAGTGAGGCTGATGCCCTGGCCGTGGGCGATCGCGTTGAGCCATTCATCCGGGTGGTGCGCGACCGCGCCGATACGCACGGGATGCCCCTCGCGCTCATCGGCCGCGAGCCAGAAGTCGCGCCACTCCCCCGACTCGGCGGGAGTCGCCACGAACGGTTCGTCGTACAGATCCTGGAACCGGATGCGCTCCTCCGCCGCGAGGCGATGCCCCGCGGGCAGGGCGATCCAGCGTGGCTCGGTCAGCAACACCTCGACATCGAGGTCGCTCCGCGCCGGCACCGGCAGGCGCAGCAGCGCCACGTCGGCCTGGCCGGTGGCCAGTCCGGCGGTGGGGTCGGTCCATTCGGTCTGCCGCATCCGGACCCGCCAGCCGGGGCGGCGCCGGGCGAAGTCGGCGATGATCAGCTGGGTGTGCTCATTGGCGGCGCTGGCGACGAAGCCGACCCGCAGCGTGCGGGCAGCCCGGGTCGTGGCGGCCCGGGTGACGCGCAGGGCACCCTCCCAGGCGGCCAGCACGCCGCCGGCGTGGGCGGCCAGAGCCTCACCGGCCTCGGTGGGGGCCATCCCGGCGCGGGAGCGGACGAACAGGACCACCCCCAGCTGGGCCTCCAACTGCCGGATCTGCTTCGTCAGCGCGGGCTGCGAGATGTAGAGACGCTCTGCGGCCCGCGTGAGGTTGCCTTCCTCGACCACCGCGGCGAAGTACCGCAGCAGACGAGTGTCGATATCCATGCCGTCAGGTTATGGACGCAGGTATTGGACGGCTACAGCGGGCCGGCGGAATCCTTGATCACGCGACCGGGACAACCCGGTACCGCATACTTCGGGGAGCATCCAGATAACGACGAGTGAAGCCGTGTCCGACCCCAAGGTCGAGGCCGTCCACCACTTCTTCTCCGCCTACGCCGCCAATGACGTCAAAGGGATGAGCGCGGTCCTTGCTCCGGGCATCGAGTGGAGCATCCCGGGCCACCACCCGCTGTCGGGCACCAAACACGGACTCGACGAAGTCGACCAGCTCGGCAAGGCGGGCTTCCAGGCCGAACCGATTTTTCTCGGCAGCAACGACGCCTACGTCGTCGACATCCACCGAGGCTGGACGACCCAGGGGCTGGGCCAGGTCGACACGATGTGGGCGCTGGTATGGCACTTCGACGCCGACGGCCTGGTCGACCAAGTCCTCAACCTGAGCGGCGATCAGCACCAGATGGACAACTACGTCTGGGCCAACTTCCCGCTGGCCCCCCTTCCCGCCCGCCTCGCCGTATGACGCAGGGAATCAGCATGAAGATCATCGTGATCGGGGCGACCGGCACCATCGGCCGCGCGGTCGCCGACGCGCTGGAGACCGAGCACGAGGTGATCCGGGCTGCGCGTGACGGCAGCACACGGGTGGACCTGGAAATACCGGCTTCCATCGGCGCCCTTTTCGACACCGTCGGCACGGTGGACGCGATCATCTGCTGCGCCGCAAGCGGTCAGCTGACTCCGCTCGCCTCCCCTTCCGACGACGAGTTCAGCCACGGTCTGAAAGGCAAACTGCTCGGGCAGGTGACCCTGCTCCGCCGGGCGCTGGATCACGTGCGGGACGGTGGGTCCGTCACCCTCACCAGCGGCACCTTTCGGGAGCCCACGCCAGGCGGCTCGTTCGGCGCTCTTGTCAATGCCGGACTGGAGGCGTTCGTCCGGGCGGCCGCCATCGAGATGCCCCGCGGGCTGAGAGTGAACGCCGTCAGCCCGGGGTGGGTGAAGGAGACACTTGAGAAGCTCGGCTTGGACAGCAGCGGCGGCACGCCGTTGAGCGACGTCGCTCGCGCCTACGTCGAAGTGGTCACAGGAGACATGCAGGGGCAGACCTTGACCCCTTCGCCCCGCTGACAGCCGGGGTGTCGGCAATCGACAGGGGACGTAGCCACGGACCCGGCTCGCTCACCACCCTCCGCCCCTCGGGTGCGGGCCATTGGGCCATCAGGCCATTCACGGCTCGTCGTCCTCGGGCTCGCATTCGCGAAGAAACCACAGGTCAAGGGTGTATTGCTCCGCGACCGGTGACTCCTCCCACGCACGACCGACTTCCTCAGCGGACATGGGCTGCCGGACGCCTCCCCGGATGTTCTGGTCGTAGTAGTCAGCCGCTGCCTGCCGTCCGGTCCACCCCGTGCCACGGAACGATAGTGACGTAGAAGGTGTCGCCCGCCTTCCTCATTGTCCGTTCCGTCGATGAGTCTGACCGGTGGAGCGGCTCATCGGCGCCGAGCACCGTTTTGCCGGGCCACGAGGGGAGAGGCCGTTCCGGGAACTGCTGGGCGTCGAGGATGTGGCGGGCGCTCGCTTCAGGCGAACAGGGCTGGCGTCACCACGCAAGGGTCAGCGAACCTCCGAGTGGCAGCGTGTGCCAGCGGTCGGCGTAGTCGTCGAACCGGGACACGATCCGGTCGACCACCGGGGGGATCTCCCCCACCGTCACATACGCCGGCAGCACCTGCGCGTGGCCGTGCCGCACCTCCCACACGGGTACGGCGATGCCCGCCAGTTGCTCCGACCTCGCCATGTCGGCCTTCGCCTGGGGGGACGACTTCACTCGCTTCGACTTGCGGTGCCGGGCGGCCTTGGCGCGCTCCGCGGGGTCGGCGGGCCAGAACAGGCCGTTGTCTCCGGCGGCCAGCCGCCCGTAGACCCCGAGCTTGATGCCCGCCTCCGCCTCGACAAGGAAGTGCACCAAGTCGTGCGGGAGATACGGATGCCCGCCCGGTCCATTGCGCGGGGCGAGCGCGGCACCGGTGTCGCGGTGCACGGCGATGTCGTAACTCGTACCGGGGCCTTTGGTGAAAACGACGCGCATTCCCGGCACGGTAGGTGACAGTCGGGGCCGCACGCACCTGGTTTTCAGACGCGCGCAGCATGACACGCGACCCGAGTTGCGCCAGTCGCGGCGCCTGAGGGAGACGCACCACCGCCGCGCCTTGGTGTCGCGGTGGCTGTTGGCCGGCGCGGAGGTCTTCTTCGCCTCGCCCGGCCAGACTTCGTCGGCGGTGACCAGGGCGAAGCCGATATCCACGAACGGGTCGCCATCGCGCCGAATCTCGGACCCTGCCCTTCTCAAAGCGGAAGAGGCCACAAGCTGAGCGCCAGGAAGCCGCGCCGACTACCCCATTCAGCGGGCCAAGGCTTGGGTCAAGTGCCTCTTTGGTCGGAGCGCAGGGTCAGACGAAGGACGTGTTCACGTCCTGGGAATCCCCGTACGGGCGATCACGTTCGGGGCATCGTTCGAGGCCGTCATGGGATCGGCCCCGCGCCGCTTGGACGTCCGGCGGACAGCGGAAGATACGTGGTCAACCAGATCGCTGGGCGCTTGGGCCGAGGTCGCGTCCGTCCAGAACTTCAATGTCGGTGATAGTGGTCCGGGAGGGATCCAAGCTCAGCCAGATGACGTCCATGCCATCGCGTTCGAGTTGGATCATCAAGGAACCCGACGAACCGGGCGGCGCAGTCAGCAGGTTGATGCAAGTTGCGGTACAGGTGCACGGGCCGTAGTAGGGCAGGTCAGCGACCACCTCGGCCAGCGGTTCACCCTCAGCACGCAGCAGTTCAGCGATCTCGGTAGCAAGCGCCGGGAACGCATCCGCCAGCCGTGGGTACAGCCCATCTGTCACCACGGCACCGTACATGTGACAGGCCATGAGAAGCACCAGAGGTTAAAGAACTTCCCAATGACGATGTCAAGTCGCTGTCGTGACGGTTGGTAGGGGCTCGTAGCACTCTCCGTCGCGGAGCATGGCCCACAAGACGTTGGCTCGTCGACGGGCCAGGGCGAGCAGGACCTGCTGGTGTCCCTTGCCCCCGTTCCGCTTGCGCCCATAGTAGGCCTGTGAGGCGGAGCAGGTTCTCAGGCTGGCCATAGCGGAGAGGCAGAGGGCCCGGAACAGGCCGCGGTGGTAGCGGCGTGGGCGGCGCATGTTGCCGCTGACACGGCCGGAGCCCCGCGGCACTGGTGAGAGGCCGGCGAAGGACGCCAGGCGGTCGGCCGTGCCGAAGACGTCCAGGTCGCCACCGGTGGCAGCGGTGAACTCGGCGCCGAGGAGGGTGCCCATGCCGGGCAGGCTGCGGATCACCGTCGCGTGCCGGTGCTCGTTGAACCGGGCTTCGATGAGCGCGTCGAGTTCGGCGATCTCCTGGTCGAGCGTCTGCACGCCCTTGGCGATGCGGGCGACCATGGTCGCCGCGAGGCTCCCTCCCGGCAGTGCGGTGTGCTGGGCCCTGGCCGCCTCGACAGCTGTTTCGGCGAGCGCGGCGGCGTTCTTCAACTTGCGGTTCTTCAGCCAGGTTCCGATGCGCCTGGCCCCGCTGCGGCGGATCGCGGCCGGCGTCTGGTAGCCGGTCAGCAGCATGACCGGACCCTTCTTGCTCAGGTTCAGTGTCCGCTCCAACGCGGGGAAGAACTCCAGTAGTTGGGCCCTCAGCCGGTTGGTCTGACGGGTGCGGTCGTTGACCAGGTCGAGGCGGCGGGCGGTCAGGGTGCGCAGGTCGACGGCTGTCTCGTCGCCGAGCCTCAGGAGACCGAGGTCCTGGCGCATGCGTGCCTGGTCGGCGATGACGAACGCGTCCTTCTCGTCGGTCTTCCCCTGGCCGCGGTAGGCCGTCGACGCTTGGTGCACGGCCAGGCCGGTGATGTAGACCATCGGCTGCTGGTGACCGAGCAGGAGGCCGATGAGCAGGGCGGCGCCGCCATGGTTGATGTCCACCGCCCACAGGGCGTCCTCGCACAGCGCGAGGACGTCGGCGATGAGCTCCAGCAGGACGGGTTCGTCGTTGGGGACCCGGCGTGAAAGGAGGCGTTCGCCTCGCTCGTCGACCACCACGCAGTGGTGGTGTTCCACACCGATCCCGCAGACGACCTCGCCGACGTTGTCCTGCACAGCGATCGAGTCGCGTATCCCAATGAGCGGTCGAGTCGTCGCGGGGCTCCGGGCGGCCAAGTTTCTTTGAGCCATCCAACGGCGACAAGCTCACAGCCATACCCGGAACCCTTGGATCCGCCGATCCTACGAATGACCAGCTCAGACCCCACTCTTGGAAGGTAGGACAAGCTCACTGCGTCTTTCTGATCTCACTTGACCGGTGACAGAAAGTGTCATGCCTGGACGGTGGGGCGAACGTTGATCTCGCCGATCTCGACGTCGCCGGGCTGCTCGATGGCGAAGGCCACCGCACGGGCAACTGCCGCCGGAGGGATACCCATCGCGTCCATGTTCTTGTATGTCTGCTCGCGGATTTGCGGGTCGGTCATGGAGTCGGCGAGATCGGTGCGGACGTATCCCGGCGAGATGGCTGTCGTGCGCACCACCCCGTCGGTGGACTCCCTGCGCAGCCCCTCGTGGACGGTGCGCACCGCGTTCTTGGTCGCGGCGTAGACAGCCATCGAGGGGGACACGCCGGACAGGCCCGCCACGGAGACGATACTCACAAGGTGGCCCGAGCCTTGCTCGCGGAAGGCGGGCAGCGCGGCGGCGACGCCGTTGAGCATGCCGCGAAGGTTGACATCGATCATGGCCGACCAACTCTCGGTGTCGAGGTCGGCCAACGGACTGATAGGGGCGATGCCGGCGTTGTTCACCAGTACATCGATACGGCCGTACTGGTCGAGGGTGGTGGAGACCAGGCGCTGCAGGTCCTCGGCCTTGGTGACGTCGACGACGCACGTGGCAGCACTGCCCCCCTCCTCCCGGATGTCCTGCGCTATGGCGTCGATGCGCTCGCTGCGGCGCGCTGCGAGGACGACCGCGGCGCCGCGCTGGGCGAGCAGACGGGCCGTGGCTTCGCCGATGCCGCCACTCGCTCCGGTGATGGCGACAATCTTGCCGTGAAGAGAGAGCACTACTGCCTCCAAGTAAAATGGACACGTGTCCGCTGCGTAGCCCACCCTACCGGACACGTGTCCACTTGTGGTGAGCGGAGCATCAGGAGAGGCCTATGAGCGCGCCAGCACGCCGCCCGGATGCGGCGCAGAACCGGACCCGCATCGTGGAGGCCGCCCGCGCAGCCCTCGCCGAGTCCAACCAAGTCCACCTCAACGAGATCGCCAAGCGCGCCGGTGTGGGACAGGGAACCCTCTACCGGAACTTTCCCAACCGCGAAGCGCTCCTCGCCGAGGTCTACCGGCGCGACGTCGAAGAACTCGTGACCGCCGCCTCCGCTCTGCTGGCGGAACACGAGCCCGCGGAAGCCTTGCGTCACTGGCTCGACCGAGTGATCGATTACGCCGAGATCAAGCGCGGCGTCCTGGCAGCGCTCGAGCCGTCGGCGTGGCAGGACCTTGTCGCCTACAGCCACAACCCCATCGAAGGCGCCCTCGGCCACCTGCTGGACGCCGGGAAAGCGGCAGGTTCTATCCGCGCAGACGTGGACGCTTACGGGGTACTCCTGCTCATCGCCTACCTCGGCCGACTGGACGGGGACGAGTGGGAATCAACGGCACGGCCTCTGATGAACGTCATCCTCGACGGTCTTTCCCGACAGGACGCGGACCGGTGAGGGCAGGGGGTGTCGTGGATCGGGAGAGGCATCTTCTGGTTTCCAGCCAAGGCCGGTCAGCGGCGGGGCGCGGCGTTCAAACTGGCCAGAATCGGCAGGCAGTTCGCGAAGGTGAAGTTACTGGGCCCTGCTGACTGATCATGGACGTGCCGAGGCCGGCAGGCATCCGTGGCCTGGAACTTCCCATGTTCAGGTGTCGGCCGGCGCCGGTTTCCTCGGCCAGCTGGGGTAGCGCCTATCCGGGCAAGGCGCCTGGTCATGAGGGTGATGAGGAAGTCGGTGGTGACCGTCGCCGCGACCTCTTCGTCCCGGGCCAGCGAGAGATCGCGGTAATCACGGTGCGGGTCATCTCGCAGTGCCCGAGGACGTCCGTGCTGTCGATGAACTGATCGGCCGCACCGATGACCGGCAGGGCCCTGATCGCCGGGTCGGTGATGTGGGCGGTCAGCGCGGCGGTGAAGCGCTCGGCGTGCAGGACCTGGAACGGCCGACTGTGGTAGGGCCGGGTGGTGGGGTCGACCGGGTCGGTGAGGGCGAGTTCGTTGTGCTTGGTCGCGATGGCCTCGTAGGCGCGGACCAGGTGCTGTTCGCGGCTGTGCCAGTCGGTGGCCGCGAGAACGGCGCTCAAGAGCGGAGCAAGATAGGGCGCTTGGGGAGTGCGGGCGAAGGCGGAGCCGAGCCATTTGCTGTAGGGCGGATAGCGGCGGTCCATCAGCAGGCAGAGTCGCATCAGATCGCGTACCAGGCGAGCGGCGACGACGGCGGATCCGAGCTCGTCACCCACTTCGCCGCACCTGCCGACGAAGGCTTCCTCCTGGGAGATGCGCTGCCACTGACAGGCGAGGACGTAGAGCCAGAGGTCGCGCGGATACCAGTGGAGGTTGGCTCGTGCCGTGGCGAGCTGACCGAGTCCGTCGTGGAAGACGGCGCCGGCCGTGACCTCGGCGAGGCGTTGGGTGGGCGTGGCCAGCCAGTCCGCCGAGGTGACGCCCTGGGATGGGTCGAAGCTCAGCAGCGCGGTGAACCAGGAGCTCGGGTCGGTGACCTCCACGCGGTGGTGGACCGGTCCGTCGGTGGCCCGCATAACGCGGATATCCCCATCTCCTGTCGGAGCGAAGTGAGTCGGATAACCGCAGAAGATCTTCGGCAGCCGCTCGGAAAGCAGCGTGGTGATCCGTGGACCGTGGACGGCCGCGTCCTGCGGCTTCAGGAAGACCTGCAGCCGCGGGCCCCATTCGTGGTCTGCGGATCGGGCGGTGTCGAATCCGAGCACCTCTGAGCCGCTGCCGAGATGGGCAGCAGAGTGCACGATCCCGCGAGCATTCTCGTCCAACAGGGGACGCACGGCTTGGACGTAGAAGCGCCGGGAGAGCTCTAGTCCGGGAATGAAGGGTGGTGTGACCATGCCGGGGACGTTGCCTGATCGGTGCGCGGGTAGTCGACCCGTTTTCGCACCTGCCAGGGGGCCTGTCTCGGTAGGAGCGGGCGTGGCGGTGGGCATTCCGGAGAGTCGGAGTCCACTCCGTCTGTCTCACGTACTGTGGGTTCGCATGACCGACTCCGAGATCGAGATCACCGCAGAGCTGGTACACGGTCTCCTCGAGGACCAGCATCCGGACCTTGCAGGGCTGGCCATCCGCGAAGTGGCGGGCGGCTGGGACAACCAAATGTGGCGTCTTGGGGATGAGTTGGCCGTGCGCATGCCGCGCACGGAACGTGCCCCGGATCTCCAGCGCAAGGAGCACCGGTGGCTGCCCGTCCTGGCCCCGCGCCTTCCGCTCCCGGTTCCGACCCCTGTGCGGGTCGGCGAACCGTCCGCGAGCTTCCCGAGGCTCTGGAGCATCATGACGTGGGTTCCCGGCGAGCCACTCGACTACACGTCGATCAGCCGCGGCGACCACGCGGCCGACACTCTGGCGGGCTTCCTCAGAGCGCTCCATGTGGAGGCGCCCGCCGAGGCTCCGACCGGTTCGGACCGCGGCGCTCACCCCAAGGAGTGCACGGACGGCTTCGAGAAGTTTCTGCAAGCAATTGGCCCTGGCGGCATTGGCGCCGACGTCCGGGCCGTTCGCGCCGTTTGGGACGATGCTGTTGCGGCCCCCGAGTGGGAGGGCCCGCCGGTATGGCTGCACGGTGACCTCCATCCCGCGAATGTCGTCGTCTCGGACGGGACGCTCTCGGGCGTGGTCGATTTCGGTGACATGTTCGCCGGCGATCCGGCGTGGGACCTCGCGGCCGCGTGGCTGCTCCTTCCCGCGGGCGCGGGCTCACGGTTCTTCGAGGTGTACGCGCATGCGGACGAGGCGACGATCCGGCGCGCCCGGGGGTTGGCTGCTCTGAAGAGCCTTTTCCTTATCCTTATGGGCCAGAACGGGGAGCGGGGCCTTCCTGGCGGCAAGCCGACTTGGGGACCCGCAGGCCGGGCGGCGCTCGATCGTGTTCTGACATCCAGCTCGGGCTGGCCCTCTCCCGCATAGGGAGTTTTGCGGATGGTGTCTGAGCCAGGAAACCGGGGCCGATCACCTCGCCACTGCACGGTGATCACCGCCTACCGCTATATCCCGTTCGGATACTCCAAGTGCCGCCAATTTGGTTTTCTCGCACCTGATGCGAGTCGCGCAGGGTGGTGAAGCGGTGGGGTTCAACGGGGCGGTATCGGGGTGACGAAGCTGCACCTGGTCGACGGAGTCGAGTGCTACGGCCGGAAGAGCAGGTCTTCGCGGCGAGCTGACCGGGTCCGCCAAGCAGTAGCTCGCGCGGAATCTGGCGCGGACGACGGTGGAAGGCATCCCGCCGGCTCTTTCCAGGTCGCCGGACGGGCCAGCCGTTCCGCCCCGACCGCCTGTCCGCACTCCTGAACGAGATCGGGGTCCCGGCCGCCGCCGCCCGCGGCGCCGCCATCCGGGCGGCGACTCCTCGAACCACCCGCCGCCGGCCTCACTAACGCTCTCGGCTACCGCGACAAGACCACCACCCGACTCCTCAACGAGACGGGCGGGGCATGGAGCCGCTACGCCCCCGGAGATCACGGAAGGCCACAGCCAAGCTCAGCGGCACCGACAACACACGACAGTTGACTGCGAGTCCCAACCCATAAACCCCGAGCCCGTTCGGGACAACGGCGTCGACATCCTCGCCTTCCGCCGGACCACACCGAGCCCAGTCGCAGCCAGCCTCAGCTGCTGCTAGCTGGCGACAAGTTGAGGCACCCGGGAATTCAGGCGTGGACCAGTTCCAGCGCCTGCTTCAGGTTGTGCTCGGCGATGCCCGCCATGGACGCCCGGTCGGGGAAGTCCCCGTCCAGCAGGCGCAGCGGACCCGCCGTCAGCGAGAGCCGCTGTGCGAGCATGTAGAGCGCGAGCCGGTCCTCGTCCAAGCCGTCCACCCCCAGCGGCCGGTAGGCGTCGTGTAGGCGGATCCGTAGAAACACGTGCTCCCACTCGACGTCGAAGTACATCAATCCCTCGATGTCGATCGCCACGGGGTTCCCGTCCGCGTCCACCAGCACATGGTCGGGCCCCAGTTCGCCGTGCACGACCGCGTACTCCGCGCGTGGCCGCACGGCCGCCGCCAGCCCCAGCAGCCGGTCCTCCAGCAGGTCCCGGGCGCCCGCGATCCGCGGATCGCGCGAGGCCGCCTCGGCAAGGTCCCGCAGCGCACGGTCGAGAACCACCCCCTCGCACGACGTACCGCGCGACGTTCCTCCTCCGTCGA
This sequence comes from Streptomyces vulcanius, assembly GCF_042653945.1. Taxonomy (NCBI): domain Bacteria; kingdom Bacillati; phylum Actinomycetota; class Actinomycetes; order Kitasatosporales; family Streptomycetaceae; genus Streptomyces; species Streptomyces vulcanius. The sequence goes on from NZ_JBHSFK010000021.1 coordinate 106,834, forward strand.
CCACGGCCACCTTGCCGTACGCCGGTGCCCTGTGGCCTCGCATCGCCTCCAGGGACTCCGCGAGCCGGGCCATGACCGGAGCTGCCGCGCGTCGGTCGCGCGCAAGGAGTTCTTCCAGGTTCTCCCCCTGGAGGTCCTCGACGATCGCGAGGTCGGCCGCGCAGTGGGCGCCGTCGCGGTCGACGAGGCGGATCGCCGGCACGCGGACGCCGAGCGCGTCCAGACGCGCGTGCGCGGCCTGGAAGAGGCCGAGCCCGAGGCCGGGCGAGAACGGGTCGGTGAGGTCGTCGTCGCCCTCGGCCGCCGGCCAGTAGTTCTCGGCGTCGTCCCACAGATAGGCGATCACCGTCGTCGCATCGTCCATCACCAGGCGGTACACGCCCTTCTTACTGCCGCCCGCGACCCGCTCGACCGCCTCCAGCCGCCGCCCGCCGCCCAGCGCGGCCCCCGCCGCACCCGCCAACTGCTCCCGCGTCACTGCCCTGGGTGCCACGTTCCCAACCGCCTCTCCACCACGACAACCCGCGAACCTTACGGGAGGCATCGACGTGGGGGCGATGGGTTTGTTCCGGATCCGAGCACTCGCTGGTCCAAGATCACTGGTGGTGGCCGCCGGACTGGGCTCCGCAATGCGTGAGCCCACCAGTGCCGAGGGCCGGTGACGGCTGCCGGGTGGTCATGTGGACGACGCGACTCCTTTGCTCTGGCTCTTGATCATCCGACGGAGGCTGGTGCGGACGGCCGTGAGTTCGTCTTCGAGCGCGGTCACGCGGTGTGCGAGGCCCGTCGGCCTCGGCGGTCCTGGCGCCGAGGAGTGCTTCCAACTCGGCTTTGTCCTACTCGCCGCCCAACCCTTCATCGATCACCCCGACGACGCCGAGAACACCGTGACCCGCCTTCTTCGGCAGGCACAGGAAACCGGCCTGGCGGGCGGCGGCATCGACGCGCGGACAGAGGCGATGAACCTCCTCGCCATGACGGACCACCTGACACCCCACCCGCCCCACGACGACAATGCCCCACGGCAGACTCCCCGCCGACCGACAGCCCCCGCGCCGCCAAGCAGCGTCCGTCGCCTCCTCGCGCGCTGTCCCAGTCGACCGACAGCCGCGCCGGCACACCGCCGATCTTCTGCCCGCCCTGCTCTGCGCGATCCGACTCGGCGTCGAACGGCAGGAGGCCACCGCCTACCTCACCGTCGGCAGCCTGCCTTGGTCGCCGAAACCACTCCCCCGAACTGCCAAGAGGTCCTGCCGCCATGCCCCGTTTCTCGCGCGATCACCCGATCAGGAACCCTGTGCCCAGGCCAGCCCCGTGATCGTCAAGATGGAGCTGTTGTGGGCGCGTCGAGCAGGCGATATGCGTCTCCGTAGGTGATCACTCGGCCGGCGGTGGGCGGTGGGCCGGGAGCGGACGCGGACCTGACCGGACTGCGCGTCGGAGTGCCCCGCAACTACTACTTCGATCACGTCCACCCACAGGTGGAGACCGCGGTCCGACGCGCCGTCGGCAGACTGGAAGAGCTCGGCGCACAGGTTGTCGAGGTCGGGATCCCGATGGCGCGGTACGTCCAGGCGACACAGTGGGGCCTGATGGTCCCCGAGGCCACCGCCTACCACGAACAGACGATGCGCACGGTCCCCGAGCTGTACGGGGCGGACGTCCGCGTCCTCCTCGAAGCCGGCGAGCTGATGCCTGCCGGGGACCATCTGCGTACCCAGCGCGCCCGGACGCTGATGCGGCAGGAGTGGGCGATTCTGCTGGAGCAGGTCGACGTGATCGCCTCCCCGACGGTCCCGACGCCCGCCGTACCGGTCGGACGGCAGGCGGTCACCTGGCCCGACGGCACGGAAGAGGGCGTCTCCGACGCCTACGTGCGGCTCGCGGCCCCCGCCAACATCACCGGCGTGCCCTCGCTGTCCGTGCCGGTCGGAGAGGACAGCGCGGGAATGCCGATCGGCATGCAGCTCCTCGGGCGTCCGCTCGGGAAGGCGGTACTCCTGCGGGTCGGGCACGCGTACGAGCAGACGGCGTAGCACTGCCCGCACCAACAGACGCGTGCAGAAGGCAGAGCGCTGCCCGCACCAGCAGACGGCGAGCAGAAGGCGTAGCGCTGCACGGCTAAAGCCAAGGATTCGCTGGCTCGCCGACAGATGGTGCGCCCCGGCGGGCGCAGTGCCCCGGTCCAGGAATCGGTCCACACCGCGGTACGCGAACTCAAGGCCGAACTGGGGCGGGACGTCCTGACAGTACCGCTCGTCGCCCAGCGCGCCGGAGTGACCCCGTCGACGATCTACCGCTGCTGGGGCGACCGGCGGGACCTTCTGTCGGACGTCGCCGTCGAGCGCCTGCGCCCCGAGACCGCGCCGCAGGAGTACGGCGACCTGCCGCCCGATCTGGCCGCCTGGGCCGAGCAGTTCCTGGACGAGATGGCCTCCCCCCACAGGCCGTGCCTACCTACGTGACGCCCTGCTCGGCGACCCCGACGGCAGCAAAGCCGGCCGGTGTTCGGATTACGTCGCCGAGCAGATCGGCGCATCATCCTCGGGTGCGCTGCCGACGTCGGGGAGGACGCTCCCGACGTCGAGACGGTCGTCGACGCATCGTCGCTCCCCTGATGTACCGCATCCTCTTCCACCTAGACGGACTCGACACCGACACCGCCTACGCCCGCGACCTGGTGGCCGGCCTCCCCGGCACCACGACCCGCCGGTGACCAGCGTCCCGCCGGCGTCCGGGTGAATCCGGCCGTGCGGTGAGCGGCAGCCGACGGGCCTGCGGGAAGGCCCTTGCGCAGACCGGAGCCCCTGATGCGGTCGCCGTCGATGGACAGGCCGTGGCTGCGTCGGCCGTGGAGCGCGCCGCGCAAGGAGGCGGTGCGCGCCTCGTGCGAATCTTCGGGCGGTAAGACTGCCGGTAACGGTCGAAATCGGCAGTGGTGGTGCCGATGGCTGATGACCACAGCCACACAGGCCCGGTGCGCAGCCGACGGCGGGCCGCAGTTCAGCGCGTCGTAGAGCACGCCGTGGCTACGCCGACGCTCGGGCGTGAGAGTCAGATCGACCAGCGACCTCATCGGCCCCCCGTAGGCCCCCAACAGCGCGTCGGTCAGCTCGAACAGCACGTCCGCCCGGGCGGTGAGGCAGTCGTAGAAGCCCTCCCCGGAAGTCCGACCAGGCCGACCCAGGCCGACCAGGACTCGCCGCGGGCCGCGCGCCTTGGATGAGCCGCGTGAGCGGTCAGTCAGCAGCGAGGGTCTCGGAGAGACTCACCGCGGAACATCCGAGTATCCCTGTCAACACACGCTGCTGGCGCTCCGTCAGAGAGGCGACGAAGACGGCTGCGTCAGCATCGCCCCCTTCACACAACGCGGCTACCTCACGGACCTTTCCGTAGCTCAGCAGAGTCCGCGAGGAATACGGCAAGGACATCTTCTTGGCTCCGCCGTCCGAGACGCCACGCCGCTGCACGATCCGCCCGACGACCCGGGCACCGCGCGCCGTAAGTTCAGCTGCCGCCCAATCCATGAGCGCAACGAAGCCTGGCGCTCGGCAGGAGCCGGTGCCACGCGGCGAGCTGGACGCCGGTCTCGCCGTCGGAGCTGATACATCGCCCACAGGCTAAACGCCCCGCCGCCTGCAGGGTACGGGTTATCTCACTGGCCGAGGTCAGAGACATCTCATGTCGCTGGCGGGTCAAGTTGAGCTGGTTGGCCGGCCCCGGCTGAGGGTTGCTCCCGCTCGCTTGCCCGTATGGGCGGGGCGGTAGCGTCCTGGGCATGCTGGAGGGTCCTGATGTGTCGGTGGCGCTGGGAGACGGGGTAACCAATCACTCGCAAGCGTGGGACTTTGTGCGCTGGTTCAGTGGTGAGTGGATCGGTCGTCCTCTGCGGCCCGAGGACGGTTGCGCTACGGACGAGTTGATAGCCGCGGAGAACGGTCTTGGCTTCGAACTCCCCGCCGCCTTGCGAGAGGGATACGCGCTCTTGGGCCGACGAGACGACCTGACCCGACAGCAGGACCCCTTGGTTCCGCCGGGCGGCCTCTATGTCGACGACGCCCTTGGCGGCGTCCTGGTCTTCCGCCGCGAGAACCAGGACTGTGCGGCATGGGCGATTCCCCTCACCCAGATCGAGCAGGACGACCCGCCGGTCGTGGTGGAGTCACACCAGGGTTGGATTCCGTTCCTCGATCGGATGTCCCTGGCATGGGTCGAGCTGGTCCTGAGCGAATCGCTCTTCGCAGTCGGCACCCTGTACGACGCTTGCGAGCTGCCAGACTCGCTGGTGCCTGACCTCCAGGCTCGCTACGCCCGCATCGCCCTGCCCGACCACCCGATGTGGGCGAGCGAAGGGGACTCACCCGTGCGCTGGTATGCGTCCCCGGGCCGCTTGCTGCGCCGGGACGGTTTGCAGGATCACTGCTGGATCCATGCACGCGGTCACGCAGTCTCCGATCTTGAGATCATCCGCGCAGACCTCCCCGGCCCTTGGGTCGGCTGACCTTCTGACGCGGCTCCCGTTGTTGAACAAGTTCCTCAGTGCTGATGTGCGGCGCTCTCCGCTGGCTCGTCACCGGTCGTAGTGAACGCGGGGCGCCTCACTGCGCAAGGCGGCGGCCCACATGTATCCGGCAGCCGCCAGTCGCTGGTTCTTGACTGTCCGAGCAACGACGACGCGACTGCGGCCCGATGCTCGCGTCACGGGAGCCGCGCCGGCGTACGCCTTCATCGCCCCGGCGTCCGCGAAACGTTCGCGATCGTCGCCGAGTCCGGCGAGGACCCGTGCCCCGGACAGTACGGACAGGCCCGGGAAACCAGGGTCTGTTGCGAAAGTGGATCTTGATTGTGGATGGTCATGTGCTGTGGCGCGTGGAGACCTGTCGGATGCGCAGTGGTCACGGCCGGAGCCGCTGCTGCCGCGCGGGAAAAGGCTGGGCGGCCGCCGATCCGGACCAGGCGGCAGCTGATCGACGGCATACGGTGGCGTACCCGGAGTGGCCACCTCTCGGTGGCGTTTCAGCCGGTTGATGCCGTTGATGCCGCACTCCACAGCATGGCGTTGTTTGCAGTCGTTCTTGTCGAACGTCTGTGTAGGTAGGAGCGGTTGGTGCGTGAGCCGTAGGCTTTGTCGGCGCGGGCCTTGTCCGGCTTGGTGCGGGGCCGGCCCTGACTGGTGCGGGGAACCCGAATTTTCTCGAGCACCCGTTGGAACTGCGGGCTGTCGTGCCGGTGCCCGGCCGTGATGATCAGGGGCATGAGTTTTTTTGCCCCTGCTCGGTAGCGAGGTGAATCTTCGTGGTCAGCCCGCCGCGGGACCGCCCGAGGCCGTGGTCGTCCGGCTCGGTGTCGATGCCGCCGGGAGGCTCTTTCTGGAGATTCCCTCTTTGCGGGCGCCCGCGGCGTACTGATGGGCGCGGCAGGCGGCGGAGTCCCCGCTGACGTCCCAGGTGATCAAGCCCTTCGCGTCGGCCTCGGTCTGGAGCTGTTCCAGGATCCGCTTCCACGTCCCGTTGCGCTGCCATCGCCGGAACAGGTCGTAGACCCGGTCCCACAGGCCGTTGTCGCTCGGGCACGTCCCGCCAGGGCGCTCCGGTCGGTACGACAGACTCGCCGTCCGCTACGAAGCCACCGTGCTGGTCGCGGCCATCAACGAGTGGCTGTGACCGGCACGTTCACAACAGACCCTAGCCCGCCTGCTCCTCCAGCCGTCGAATGGTCGGCCGCTCTCGGCCCCAGGCCGCCAGCGGCTGGAGTGCGTCATTGAGGCGCATGCCGTCCTCGGTCAGCGAGTACTCGACGCGGGGCGGCACCTCGTCGTAGGAGACGCGGTGCACGACGCCGTCCGCTTCCAGCTCACGTAGGTGAGAGGCCAGCACCTTCTCGGTGATCCCCGGAAGCAGTCGACGCAGCTCGCCGAAGCGACGGTGGGGATGCTCGTGGAGCGCCCAGAGGATCAGCACCTTCCACTTGCCGCCGATCACCTCCATCGCGGTGTCGATCCCGCAGACGTGTCCGTCTGGTGTGCCCGGCCGGTTCAGCGTCGTCATGCCCCACCCTTCTGACGTGCTTGCTCACCCCGAGGTAACCACCCACTACCAAGTGCGTACTTGATCACCTCGGGACCTGTGACCAGCCTAATCGGCATGGCACAGAACACTGTTGAGAAGACTCCCGTCACCATGTTGGGCCTCGGCGCGATGGGCACCGCGCTGGCCCGCACCTGGCTTGCCGCCGGCCACCCACTCACCGTCTGGAACCGCACCCCAGCCCGCGCCGCAGCGCTCGCCACCGAGGGTGCAAGGGTCGCGGACACCGCCGTTGAGGCAGTCGCAGCGAACACCCTGATCCTCCTTTGCCTGTTGGACGACACCTCGGTCGATGAGGTGCTGGCCGGCACCGACCTGGCCGACAGGGACCTGGTCAACCTGACCACCAGCACCCCCGCCCAGGCCCGCGCCCGCGCAGCGTGGGCGCGCGAGCGCGGCGCCCGCTACCTGGACGGCGGGATCATGGCCGTCCCTCCGATGATCGGCGTCCCGGAAACCGGCGGCTACGTCTTCTACAGCGGCTCGCGGGAGCTGTTCGAGCGGCACCAGGAGACCCTGAGCGTCCCGGCCGGCACTACCTACGTCGGCGAGGACGCGGGCTTCGCGGCCCTCCACGATGTGGCCCTTCTCAGCGCCATGTACGGGATGTTCGCCGGCGCCGCGCACGCCTTCGCCCTGATCCGGAAGGAGAACATCGACCCCGCGGCGCTCGCCCCGCTGCTCGCCGACTGGCTCGTCGCGATGGCCCCGGCAGTTCACCAGACCGCCGACCAGTTGCGGAGCGGTGACTACACCAAGGGCGTCGTCTCCAACCTCGCCATGCAGGTGGCTGGCACGCCTACCTTCCTGAGCACCACCGAGCAGCAGGGTGTCAGCCCGGAACTGCTCAGCCCCTACTTCGAGCTGATGAGCCGCCGCCTGGCCGAGGGCAGCGGCGAGGAGGACCTGACGGGAGTGATCGACCTGCTGGTGAACTGACCGGCCACTTGCCGCCATAGAAGCGACCGTGCTGGTCATAGTCCTCAACGAGACGCTGTGACCAGCACTTTCACAACACGCCCTAGTGATGATGTCCGCGTCGGGGTGTGCGAGGAATGCCTCCTCCGTCGCCACGGCGAGTTGGTCAACGCTGTCGCAAGCTGCGTCGAGCTGCTGGATGAGAGCTGCTGCTTGGTGTCCCATAGCCTTGTCGACCTGGGGTAGTTGGTGCAGATAATCGCGTGGAAGACCTCCCGAAGTCGCTCGGTCTCGGCTGCGACTCCGTGGCGTGGGCGGGCGGCGCGCTTGAGCAGTGCATGTAGCTGGCCGCGGGTGAGTCTGGCGGCGTCGCCCGGGGTGGGTGCCGCAGCGAGAATCACACGGGTGCGGGGCGAGTCGAGCCCGGGCTTGCCAGGACCGTGAAAGGCCGCGAGGGCAGCCGGGCAGTGCTCGCGTAGGTGGGAGCGGAGGCGGTTGATCATCTGCTGCCGGTCCCAGATCGCGTCCTGGTGGGCGCGGGCGAGAACCACAACGGCCTGCCCGGCGATCGAGGTCCCGGAACTACCGAAGGTCTCCGCCCGACGGGGCGAGGGGCAAGGCGGAGCCGGTCTGACGACGGAGACCCAGTCCCGGAACGGGGCAGGCTTCCACCGCGCGCAGCGCACCCTTGCACTCTCGCGCTCGAGCTCACCGATGAGCTATGAGAACTAGTGCTGTGACCGGGAACGTTCGCCGGGTTGGTGGTTGGGGCGGTTGGATGGGCGGTGACGTCGGTTCCGACCGCTGGAGGTGTGGTGGCTGAGCCTGTGCGGGTGCGCAGACTGACCGATCACGAAGGGCAGAAGCTGCAGCAGATCGTGCGCCGGGGAAGTACCAGCCGGTGCGCCACCGGCGGGCGATGATGTTGCTGGCGTCCGCCGGCGGAAACCGCGTCCCGGTGATCGCCCAGCTGGTCCAGGCCGACGAGGACACCGTCCGGGATGTGATCCACCGGTTCAACGAGATCGGCATGGCCTGTCTGGACCCTCGATGGGCGGGAGGCCGTCCCCGCCTGCTCACCCCTGACGACGAGGACTTCGTCGTCCAGATGGCCACCACCCACCCCAACAAGCTCGGTCAGCCCTTCACCCGCTGGTCGAGCCGCAAACTCGCCGCCTACCTGCGCCGTGTGCACGGGCGTGTCATTCGCATCGGCCGGGAAGCCTTACGGTGCCTGCTGTCGCGCCGGGCATCACCTTCCAGCGCACCAAGACCTGGAAGGAAACCCCAGATCCCGACCGCGACGGCAAGCTCGACCGGATCGAGCAGGTGCTGGGGCGCTTCCCCGACCGGGTGTTCGCCTTCGACGAGTTCGGGCCGCTGGGGCTCCGGCCCGCCGCGGGCTCTTGCTGGGCGAAACAGGGCAAGGCCAACCGGCTGCCGGCGACCTACCGCCGCACCCACGGCGTCACCTACTTCCACGGCTGCTACTCCGTCGGCGACGACCGGCTGTGGGGCGTCAACCGCCGCCGCAAAGGCACCGCCAACACCCTGGCGGCGCTTAAGTCGATCCGCGCCGCCCGACCCGACGGCGCCCGATCCACATCATCTTGGACAACCTCTCAGCCCACACCGGTGCGGACATCCGCCGCTGGGCGAAGAAGAACAAGGTCGAGCAGTGCTTCACCCCGACCTATGCCTCCTGGGCCAACCCGATCGAGGCCCACTTCGGACCGCTGCGGCAGTTCACCCTGGCCAACTCCCACCATCGCAGCCATCCCGCGCAGACCCGGGCCCTGCACCGCTACCTGCGCTGGCGCAACCCCAACGCCCGCCACCCCGACGTACTCGCCGCACAACGCCGAGAGCGTGCCCGCATCCGCAGCGAGAAAGGCATCCGCTGGGGCGGACGTGCCAGGTGCCCTGCGGTGTGAAGGATCGACAACCGGCACAGCCCACTCCCACAACACGCACCGCGAGGAGCTCTGCATGGACCATCAGGACGTCGACGCCGCCGTGGCCGAGATGCTGCGGGTGCTTGGCCCCCATACCGCCGAGGACTGGACGGTGCCGGCGGGGCCGCTCGAATGGACCTGCTGGCAAACAGCAGCCCACATCGGCCACGACCTGCTGGCCTACGCAGGGCAGCTGGCAGCACAGCCCGCCGACGCCTACCTTCCCATCGACCTGAACGTTCGCCCCACTGCCTCGCCGGCCGAAGTACTCCAGGCCGTCACCGCCTGCGGCGGACTGCTCAGCAGCGCCCTGGCCACAGCCAACCCCACCCTGAGGGCCTGGCACTGGGGCCCGTGCGATCCCGAAGGGTTCGCGGCGATGGGCGTCGCCGAAACCCTGCTGCACACCTACGACATCACGCAGGGACTGTCCGTGGACTGGCTGCCACCAGCACCGCTGAGCGCAGCAGTACTCAACCGGCTCTTCCCCACCGCCCCACACGGAGACCCCACTCAGGTACTCCTCTGGTGCACCGGCCGCGGAGAACTCGACGGCCTCCCTCGCCAAACCTCATGGAGGTGGGAAGCAGCACGATCGGACTGATCGAGCTGACCCCTGCGAACGTTCCCGGCCACAGCACTAGCTCAGGCCCAGGAGACCTGGTTGATCCCGGATCGGGCCGAGCACAACCACCCCGTGGTCTCTGCCGTTGGCCACGCCGACGGACCACGGCCGGTGCAGCAACAGGCGGAGCGTCGACGGGTCCGACCGGCTCCGGGCCTGGGTTGCCGGCTCGTCCGAGTCGGTCGACGGCCTCGGCCGCATCATCGCCGTGGGTGAGCCGTGGGTGAGCCGGGGGGCATGGAAGGCACGAGCGCGGTCAGGGATCCGCCAACCGGCCGAGCGGCAGTTACGCCTTCGTCGCGCCGCGCCGCGCCGTCATGCAACTCCGCTTGGAAATAGGCGGGTTGCGCTCCGGTCAGGGGCGTCAGTCAAAGGTCCGCGTGCGATCACCCCACACCCGTGTACGGACGGCGACACCCTCGGGCACGCGCACTCCCTGCACCAACGACTCGGTCAGGCCGACACACGCGCAGGACGACGGGGACGCCGGCCCCTCCAACGGCACACCCGTGGGGACATCGCACCGCCGGTTCCCGTCATCGGGAGCGGACGCGGAACCCGGCCATCGAGCGTCACACCCTGCGGCGAACCAGCAACTGAGTTCACCCACAACCTGACGCCGTAACACCGGATGATTGAATCCCAGGGGCCGGCCTGACACAGGCCAGGCCCCTGCCTGGAAAAACGGAGAGACTGAATGGGATCCGGCCTCACACTCATACTCATCCCGCTGTTCCTTTATGTGACGCCGGTCGTGCTGCTGTGCGTCAAGATCGCCGACCGAACATCCTGGAAAATCGGCTGGCTGTTCGCGGCGGCGCTCATCCTCGCACCTGCCGCCCTGCTCACCATCGGCGGCCTGTACGATTCCGGCGTCTGGTAGAGGCCGGGAGATCAGGTGAATACCCTTTTCACAGTGATGACCGTCGTGTTCATGGGCTGTGTCTACGCGTGGCCGGTCGTTCCGCTGGTCGCTTACCCGCTCAACCGACGGCGCGGCTTCTGGGCAGCCCTCTACTGCTTCGCCATCGCGGCCTTCTTCGCACTGGAACTCCGGTACTCCCAGTTCATGATCGTGACTTTCTTCGAAATGGCCCTGTACACCTCCGCCGCCAGGGCGATCACCGAGGCGTCAGGCGTACTGGAAAAGCCCCGCGAGGCATGGCGGCGGCACACGAGGGAAGTTCAGCGTGGGAAGCCGTCCGCCTACTGACTTCGGCTCGTCAGGGTGAACTTCACGAAGTCCCTGAAAGGCCCGGTGTGGTGGCCGTGTCCGGAGGTGCCGGGCGCCTGCGGGTGAGCCCGAAGTCGGCCTGTCGATGGCAGCAGCTGTAGCGGGACGCGGTGCTCAGGCTCTGGCCTTCCGTGGCCCGAGGCGGCTGTGCCACCGCCTGCGCACTCACCCCTCGGGCAAGGGAAAGCGTCGCAGCATGGGAGAGCGCCACGTCGTCGCGCTGATCGACGGCACCCACCAGCTCGTCAAGGCGCCGATCGTGCTGGTGCGGGACCGTCCGGGCACCCACGTCTCCCACACCATGCGTGAGCTGAACGCCGAGGGTGAATGGCTGACAGAGTTCCTGCTACCCGCCCGCTCGCCCGATCTCAACCCCGTCGAGGGGGTACGGGCGCACGTCGGACGCAACCCGGACCACCTCGCCGTCGTGGCCCTTGACCGCATGGAGACGCAACTCCCTGACCAGCCGAAGTCGCATAATGCTGTGCAGTTCGCCGGATGACAGGAGACGCTGATGCAGTGAATCAGGTTCAGCAGATCGTGGGGCTGGTCGGCGGTGTGCTGGGCCAAGATGTCATCGGCATCTACCTCCACGGCTCCTCCGTGCTCGGCGGACTCAGGCCGGCCAGCGACGTGGACGTGCTCGTCGTCTCCCGGCGGCGAATGGACGAGCAGGATCGACGCACACTCCTCGGTGGACTGCTCCGGATCTCCGGCTCCCGGGACAAGGTCCGGCCGGTCGAGCTCACCGTGGTCGTCCAGTCCGAGGTCCGGCCGTGGCGGTACCCTCCGACCGGCGACTTCCTCTACGGCGAGTGGCTGCGTGCGCAGTACGAGGCCGGGGCAGTCCCCCAGCCGGAGCCGATGCCCGATCTGGCCCTGCTGATCACTATGACGCTGACCGGCGACCACCCTCTCACCGGCCCCCGCCCGGCGCAGGTCCTCGACCCGATCCCTCAGACCGACCTGGTCCGGGCGAGCGTGGCGGGTATCCCAGGCCTGCTCGACGACCTGGACAGCGACACCCGCAACGTCCTGCTGACCTTCGCCCGTATCTGGACCACGCTCGCCACCGGCCAGATCAAGTCGAAGGACGCCGCCGCCGACTGGGCCCTCGCCCAGCTCCCGCCCCAGCACCGCGCCGCCCTCGAGCACGCCAGGCAGCTCTATCTCAACTGCCCCTACTCCGAGGAGAGCTGGAGTGATGCATTGCAGGCGCAGGTGCGTCCGCATGTGGACCGCGTGCTCGCTGAGATCGACCGGCTGCGCGCCCGAACCCCGCGGGTGTGAGGGCCGCTGCCTGCAGTCCCGGGTGTCAAACCTGACGCGGTGTCCACCTGCGTCCTGCCGCGCCCTCCAGCAGGGGTGAACAGCTCGGCGGCGGCGAGGTTGCACACCGCACGCGCCCAGGCTGGTCCAGTAATCATGGCAAGGCGCACCTCGGCCGGCCCCCGGCCAGGTCGAGGCGGACTGAACGCCGCGCCAGGGGCGTCTCCCTCGGACATGTCTCGCGCGACTCTGGCTGTGTCGCAAGAGAGGTTCTCGAACACGCGCGGCAGGTAACTCCCGGCGTGACGCCGGCTGCCGTCCCGCTTTGGTGGCTCCCCCTAGGTAGCCTGCGACAGTCCAGGCCAGTGGCTTACCGGCTCACCAGGCGGGGCGGATCGGCCCTGGTGACGTAAGCCGGGCGAGGTCTGCGACAAGTTCGCTGAAGCGCGCCTCGCCCAGCGCCTCTCGCCATGGCGCGACGGCAGCCCGGGCTGCCTGGTCGGCGGCGCGAGTGGCCGCCCAGCCGGCTTCGGTCAGTCCCAAGAGCCGGGCGCGGGCATCACGGGGGTGTGGATGCCGCACCACGTACCCTTTGCGAACCAGCTCCTCGACCAGTTGGGCGGCGGCCTGCTTGGTCACCCCCAGGTGCTCGGCCAGGTCGGCCGTAGTGGCGTCGCCCAGGGAGATGCGGGCAAAGGCGAAGCCGTGTGCAGGCCGCAGGTCCTCGAATCCCTGCTGGGACACGCGGCCGTGGATCTCCTGCACCAACTGTCCGGAGAGTGTCAGCACGAGTGCGGGGAAGGCCAGGGCGTCATCCATGGGCTTGACTATAACTCGTCAACCCGCTTGTCTTTATGGACAAGGTACTTGTCCATAGGAGGCTGGTATGCCCTTCATCCGCAGTGAAGAGGCCGTCGTGCACGAGATCCACGGTGGCCGCTTCGTTTCCTACATCCGTCCGGGCACGGGCAGCCGGGACCTCACCGCCTGGCGCGGCGAGGTCCCGGCCGGCATGGTGGGTCCGGCCCACACGATCAGTCACGAGGAAACGTTCTACGTTCTCTCGGGCCGTCTCCGGCTCACCATTGGCGGCGAGAGTGCCGAACTCGGCGTCGGTGACGCGGCGGTGGCTCCGGCGGGCTCCGAGCTGGCGGTTGAAAATGCCACCGACCAGGCCGCCCACATGTGGGTCACCACACGTGTCGGGTTCAGCGCCGAGCTGGCCGATGGCAGCACCATCACACCGCCCTGGACTCATTAGACCCGCAGAGGGCCGGTGATCACGCTACCCCGAGGTCTGTCCCTGACCTGATACTCAGCCAGTCGCAGGGGCAGGTTCGAATGAGGCGGGACGCTTCCGGCCGCGAACGGCGTCTCAACTGGTGGGAGGCGTCCGCCCGCATCCGCCCCTGTCGCGGAGGCGTACGAGCGGCGCGGCGGCGTCACCAACTTGCGGAAGCGTTGACCGAACGCCATCACCCTTCCGGCTCATCGCTCGTCGCCTGGCACAACTCGCGCGGGTCCGGGCCCGGGTAGGGCCAACCCGAAGGCCGATTCGGGGGACAGCCCCGGTGTTCTCGGGACCGAAGGACGCTGAGATCTCCTCATCACTCTTTTACCGAGGAGCCCCCTGGTGCATTCAGCAAAGCCGCGCCCGTGGAAGAAGACAGGGAGACGAGGCATGCTCGCCGCCACCACGGCGGTGCTCGCGCTCGGTGTCTCGGCGGCAGCCGTGGCACGCGAGGACACGCGGCAGCAGCCGCGCGCTGCCGGGGGGGGCCAGTGTGGACCGGGGCGTGGGGTGCAGCCATGCAGCGGCCCGTCGAGGACAGCGAAGACCGGGGACCCAACTGGTCGCAGCAGGGATTCGCCGACCAGTCCGTTCGCCAAGTGGTCCGCGTTGCAACCGGCGGTGCCACCTTGAGGATCCGGCTGTCCAACTCGTACGGCACCACGCCGCTGCGGCTCACCGCCGCGACCGTCGGCCGGTCCGCCGGCGACGCCCAGGTCTGGCCAGGCACAGCGCGGAAGCTGACGTTCGGCGGGACCCAGGGCACCACGATCGCCCCGGGACGTGACATCGTGAGCGATGCCGAGGCCCTGAGCACCTCCCCGCTGGAAAAGCTGACCGTCACCCTGTACTTCGCCGACCGCACCGGTCCGGCCACCTTCCACCGGTTCACCACCGCCACCTCATACCGCGCCTCCGGACGCCATCTGGCCGACTCCGGCGGCGACGCCTTCAAGGCGTCCACGAACGCCTGGTACTTCCTGAGCGGTGTGGAGGTGTCCGGGGCAGCCTCCCCGCGGCGCGGCACCGTGGTCGCCTTCGGGGACTCGCTCATGGACGGGACAGGGGCCATGCCCGGCGCCGACAACCGCTTCACGGACAAGCTCGCCGAACGCCTCGCTGCCGCCCGCCGCCCGCTGGGCGTTGTCAATGCCGGCATCGGCGGCAACCGGATCCTCAACGACTCGCCCTGTTATGGGGACAAGGCCACCGACCGCTTCCGGCGCGACGTACTCGACCGCCCCGGCGTGCGCACAGTGATCATCCACCTGGGCGCCAACGACATCGGCGCCCCCGAGACGGGCGACCCCTGCATGGGCTCCGCACCCCGCGTGACCGCGCACCAAATCATCGGGGCCCACAAAGAGCTGATCCGCGCCTCCCATGCCAGCGGTGTCAAGGCCGTCGGCGCGACCATCCTGCCCATGAAGGGCGCCCTCTTCCCCGTCTACAGCGAGCAGGGTGAGAAGGTCCGGGCCGCTGTCAACCACTGGATTCGCACCAGCGGTGCGTACGACGCCGTCCTCGACGTCGACCGTGCCCTCGCAGACCCAGCCGATCCCGCCCTGCCGCGCCACGGCTACGTTTTCCAAGACGGCCTCCATCCCAACGAAGCCGGCTTCCATGCCATCGCCTCCGCCGTGAACCTCAACGCTCTCTGAATCTCTCACCGGCAGCGCCATGACCGTATGACACAGCGCATCTGCGCGGCCGGGTGCCGTGCCAGCGGTCGACATCGCTGGGTCGACAGTTACGCGACAGCCTTTGCTCCGTGTCTTGAAAGGCAACCCTCTGCTCCAGAGAACGGCGACGCCTCGCGGCCCGACTTCGATCCCCGGGACACCGAACGTGACATGCGGGTCATCGCGGAGGACCTGCGTGGATACCTGCCCGGCGCCACCTTCAACGAGCGTGTCCCGGTCCTGGCAGGCCCCCGTGACGACCTGCGCAAGGAGTTCGCCCACGGCAAGCCCGTCGCCATCATGGAGGCCGGCTGCTGCACCTACCAGGGCACGGGCGACTACGGCGGCGCCGGTTGGTACCTGGCCAAGGAACCCGACGGCGTCACCCTCAAGCCCGATATGCCCTGGGAACCGAAGGAAGCATTCCACGTTTCGATTCGTGTTCGGCGCAGGACTCTGGCATGGGCTGGCCGGTCCCGGTCCCGGTCCTGGTCCCGGTCCCGGTTCGGCCCCAGGGATCCGCGCTTCGTCATACGACGGACAGACTCCACGCCCCGGCCGATCGCACCTGGTAATAACCGCTGCCCGGCCACTGGAACGTATGCTCCCCGGCGCTGCCCTCGGCCACCGTCACCCAGTAGGCGAGTCGGTCGTCCAGCGCCTCCAACTGGATCACGCTCGGTCCCTCGTACCGCAGAGCGCCCGGACCCGGCTCCCCCCGGTAGTGCACAACATCGGACCCCGTACCGTTGATCTCGTCATGGAAGCGGCGGACTTCCCGTAGCGGTGCCGCGGTCGCCGTCCACGCCTCCCGGCCGCCGGCAGCAAACACTCGGAAGGCGACTGCCTTCTTCCCCTCCGGCAGCGGAATCCGGGCGACAACGGGGGTGCCGTCACCTGACAGCCGGTAAAGCCGTGAGGAGCGCCCCTTCGTGCTCTCGAAACGCAGGTTGATCCGTTCCCGCGCGTCCGTCGAGAAGACCATGAGGGCCGGCCGGTACGACGGCATTGCCAGCTGATGCGTCTGCTCGCCGCTGCTTCCCTTCCCGCTGACCTGCGGCTGCGGGGTGCTTGCCGACGTCGTCGTCGGGAACTTGGCCCTACGCGGCTGTGCGGGGCGGAGCATAGCCGCGTCCGGTCGCGGAGTGAGCGGGCTCGGGCTCTCCGCCAGGCGCACCGCGTCCGCCGCGCACACGGCGATGTTGCGGGCGATACCCCCGGGAGGCGCCCACCTCACCTGCCGGGCGGCCCGCCCGTGCCGGGCGTCGAAAAAGCACAGCGGCATGCGCTCTGGCAGCGGCTCGCCGGCGAGCAGGGCATCCAGACAGGCCAGCGCATGCCTGCCCTCGTCCAGTGCGCGCAGGACGTCGAGTGCGTCCGCCTGGGTCCGGTCGCCGACGAAGTCCTGCTTCGCCTGCTCGTACGCATCGAGGGCACGCGCCAGCTCGGCCCGCATCTCGTCTGTGGCGCCGGGCTGGCCGGGGCTGAAGGAATGGGCGTTCAGTGCCTCACCGAACGCGGTGATCTCGGCCTCGATCTCGGCGAGCGCCGACTCGTCGCGTGCGCGCCACGGCCACCATCGGCGGAGCCCCCCGCCCCCTCCTCGACTCATGGTCGCCATCATGCCGTACGACCCGCCAGGCGCCGCCTGAGAGCAGCGTTGGCTCCGCTCATCCCGGATCTGCAGCCCTGACGACCGAGCTGGGATCGCGAGAAGCCGCGGCGCCTGAATCCATCGGTGCTGGAGCCAGGCCGGTATCCGGCCCGGCCCTCGACGTCGACGTCGACGTCGACGTCGACGTCGACGTCGACCTGCTCGCTCTACCGGGCCCTTCTGCCGGGCGTGCCCCGGCCCGTCCTGTGCACGTACGCCGATCAGGGCCTGGTGGTGCTGGTCGGTCCTGCCGCCGAACGGGTCCGGGCTCTGTCCGCGGCCCGCCCTGACGTCGCCGGGCGGCTGTGCCTGGCAGCGGTGTTATTGGGCCCGGCAGGGCACCGGCGCGGACTCACTGCGGCTGACCCGCGCGTGCCGTGGGCCTGGCCGACCAGCTCGGGTACGTGTGGTGCTGACGAACGGGATCCGTTAGCCCGACTCCGACCAGCACCGGCTCGCCGACGACCTCGACGCGGCCCGGCTGCTGCGGCTCGTCAACCGCCGTGGCTGAAGAACCCGGTCGCCATGGCCGTGGCCCCCGCGCGGATCGCCCAGGCCGTCAGAGACGACGGTTCCCGGACCGTACGCCTGCGGGTCAATGCCGAGACGACTGGCCAGTACTGCGCCCTCACCCCGGCAGACATCGGGCTGGGACGGCCGCACTAGGCCGAACTGTCCGTCGCGGGCGCCGGAGCGGAGGATTGACGCGCGGCTTTCAAAGAGCCTGACGAGGCATCACCACACCGGCTGCGGCGGACGGTCCGACATGTACGACGGGAGCCGTGGATCAGGCCGTGAGGGCGCGTCGGGTCTGTCCGGTTCAGGAGAGCCGCAAGTCGATCCAGGGAATGGTGTCCCCCGGCAGTAGGTAACGCTCGGTCTCGACGAACCCGTGCTTCAGCGCGAACCGCAGGCCGTCCTCGTTCGAGGACAGGACGACGGTCTCGATCGCCTCGGCCCCCAGCTCCCACGCCCGGTTGAGTCCGCGCGCATAGAGTTCCTCGCCGAACCCTCGCCTGCGGTGAACAGCGAGCACGCGGGCGATGACGGTGGCCGTCCGTGTCCCCTCCGCCGGCGGGCGCACGGTGCTGCAGCCCACGAGATCGTTATCGAGATACGCGATCTCCAGGTGGTTGCGCTGGGCACGCTCCCGTACCTCGTCCAGGGAGAGGACGTGGGTAGGAATGATCACGTTGTGGACGTTCTGCCAGTCTTTGAACGTGGCATCGCCGTCCGGCTGCTGGATGCGAAGGTCAGGCATCGCAACAGGAGACCCTCGGACACCGCGGACGTCAACTCTGTTCGGGTTCGGCTTCTTTGACGGAATGGGAGCGCCAGTAGGCGTCGAAGTCGGCGTAGTCGGTCAGGGCACGGAGTTGGAAGACGGCTTCGGCCCGTGGAGCCCCGCGGGCGCCGGTGAGCGGAGCTGGTCGGTTTGGCCAGTCAGCCCGCAGGTAGGCCTGTTCTGTGGCGCCGCGACCATACGACCTCCAAGTCCTCATCGACACAGCCCTGAAGGGCGCGCGCCATGTCAGACAGCTCTGCCGCGGCCACCAGCCCGGTCACCGCCGCTGCCGTCCAGTTCGACCCAGCCGTGCTGATCGGTCCGGACGGCTGCATCAGCGGCGCCGACTTCGTCTGCAGCGTCAACAACTCTTCGTTGCCAGGACAGGTTGCCTTGGCGAGACGGACCCTGATTGCCCAGGACCTGTCCGGCCGATCATGCCGCAGACGCGGGGGGTCGTACGCCCGTCTGCGACTTGATCGGCCGGACAGGTCCTAACCGACGAGTGCTTCGGTGATCTGCCGAGTGGTCTGTGCGGCGACCCGGGGGTTGACGGCGGCGTATGAGGTGTAGGCGTTCAGGCCGGTGGCCAGGGCCCAGCCCCGGCCCCGCATCCAAGTGGCGTCGTCCACTCCGAGCGCGGCGCGGAAGGCGTCCCGGCTCCGGGCCGACATCAGGGTGAAGGCGATGGTCAGATCGCGGGCGGGGTCGCCGATGCCGAGTCCGCCAAAGTCGATGACCGCGCTGAGGCGGCCGTCGACGGTGAGGAGGTTGCCGGTGTGGAAGTCGCCGTGGAACCAGACCGGCGGGCGATCCCAGCCGGGGGCACCCAGCGCCGCGTTCCACAGCTCGGTCATCGTCGTGGCGTCGAACGCGCCGTCGACCTGTGCGATGGCCGCCCGCGTGGCACTGTCCCGGTCGGCCAGTGACCCGGCGGTGAGGTCGTGGCGGGCGTCCGCGGCCGGGATGTCGTCGGTCGCGAACCGTTGAAGCGCGATCAAGAACTCCGCCAGTTCTACGGCGACCCCGGACAAGTCGGCCAGCGCCTCGACGGTTGCCACCTCGCCGTCCAGCCAGCAGGACACCGCCCACGGCCATGGATAGCCGAAGTCAGGTTCTCCCACCCCCACCGGTGCCGGGATGGCCAGGGGCAGGTGCGGGGCGAGCCGGGGCAGCCACTCGGACTCCTTCCTTGCCTGCCCGATGGCCCCGGCATGGCGAGGCAGCCGGACAGACAGCTCCTCCCCCAGCCGATGGATCACATGGTCCGAGCCGGCCGAGTCAAGCAGTTCCAGGGGCAAATCGGCCCACTGCGGGAACTGAGTATCGATCAGACGCCTGACCAGCCTTGCGTCGATCGCCGGGCGGGCGTCTGCCGTTCTCGCGGTCGCCAAGATCAGCTCCTGCGGTCGGCCCACTTCGTACAGCGGGCAGTCCGGGCCATCACAGTGCGTCGCGACCTCGACTGTCGACCGGTTTTCTCGACGCACTCGGTATCTCGGTTGGCCTGTCAGTATCCCCTTGCACAGGGCATTCGTCTCGGCGAGCCGCCCGGATAGCCAGAGGTTGTCCTCGCCCATGGGCTGTCCGCAGCACGAGGCCAAGTGAGCCTGCCGTCGGGCGATCAGGGCCTCCGTCTGGTCGAGCCGGAGAGCCGTGCGGTGGCGGTAGCGACGCGGCGTCGGGCAGCGCGGACCTGCCGGTCGGCCGCCTGTTGGCGTTCACGTGCCTGGTGCGCGGCGGTTCGGGCCTGCTCGTGTTCGCCTTCCAGGCGGTTCAGTTCGTCCGCGAGCTCACCGACCCGCTCGTGGAGATCCTTTTCGTGCTGCTCGGCGTTGTCCGCTTCCCGGCCGGCTACGGCCGCGTCGCTCAGGAGGGCGCCGAGGGCCTTCTCGGCGTCCGCCGCCGCCTGCCGGGCCCGCTCGGTCCGCCGGTCGACCCGCTCGGCCTTGCCGTTCCGGCCTCCCCGGAGAGGAGAACGTGACGGCGCCGACCGGGCGGGGCCGGCAGCACGGCGCGGGACGGCGTCGTCGGAGGCGGGGAATCCGATGGTTTGGCCGAAGGGCTTCACCAGGCGGCCGGTGGCCCATTCCTCGGCGGCCCGAGGGTCGGCGAGGACCGCGTGGAGGGTGCTTTCGACCTCGTGCTGGGCGTTGTCGCTGATCGGGTGACCGGCGCTGACCGCAAGCTGCCGGGCCTGCTGCGACAGTGCCTCGATGAGCACGTGCTGCTGGCGGCTGAGTTCGCGCAGTTGCGGTCCGTCGAGGTCGTGGTGGGCCTGGCGCAGGGCTTCGCCGAGTCGGAGCAGCGTCCTGGTCTCGTCGGGCCGCTCGCGTACCAGCAGGTTGCTGGCCCAGGCCGAGAGGCTGGGGCGGCGCAGCTTGCGGATCTTCTGCGCGAGGGCGCGGTCTCCGTCGCTACGGGCGGCGGCCTCGCGGGCGTCGCGGGCGGTGGTGAAGTCCTCCGGCCGCAGCGCGTAGAGCTCCCGGGCGACAGCGTCCAGGTCCACCGGCACTCCTCCCATAGCAGCACATTTTATGGGTTTTTCTTCTATTTTATTCGTTGGGCCGCACGCACTCGGCTCACGGTGGTCTCTCCTGCGCGGGTGCGCCTTCTCCGCGGTGGTCCGCTCGCGATGAGATGAGCGGAGACATGGCCGGCGATGGGCTCTCCGGCGTCAGGCGCGGGCCAGCGCTCCGTGGAGCTTGTTCCGCGAGTTGACGTCGAGCTTGGTGAACACCTTGTGCAGGTGCCATTCGACCGTGCGAGGGCTGATGAACAGCTCTGCGCCGATCTCGGAGTTCGTCTTTCCATCGGCGGCCAGTCGGGCGATCTGGGCTTCCTGCGCGGTGAGGGCCTCACGTACGTCGACCGCGCGTTGGCGTACCGACTCGCCGGTGGCCAGGAGTTCGCGACGGGCGCGCTCGGCGAAGGCTCTTGCGCCGAAGCCCTGCAGCATTTCGAAGGCGATGCGCAGATGCTCGCGCGCGTCGACGCGCCGGTTCTCGCGACGAAGCCACTCGCCGTACACCAGGTGGGTGCGAGCGAGGTAGACGGCGGCCCGGCTGCGCTCGAGGTGCTCGATGGCCTCGCGGTACAGCAGGTCGGCGGCCGGACCGTCGCTGAGCAGGGCTCGCGACCGGGCCACGACGCCCAGGCTCCAGTCGGTGCCGCTGGCCTCGGCCTGTTCCTCGAGCCGGCGCAGGGCTGCCGCGGCCGCCTCGGGGGCATCACTGCGAGCTCCCGCCTCGACCTGCTCGAAGAGGGTGAACCCGAAACCCGCCAGTTCCTCGTGCTCCCATGCCCGTTCGGCCCTGGCCAGGGCGTCCTGGTAGCGGCCCAGGCCGTTGTACAGCACCGCGATCAGGTAGTTGGCCGTCCCGATCGCCCGCCCCTCGCCCCAGGACACCGCGTCCCGGACCCGGCCGTCGATCCACTCCGCCACCCGGACGTCGTCGCCGCGCCAGACCAGGAGGAAGGCTGTGGCGTACCCGAGGGGCGAGTTGCCGGTCACCTCCGTCATGGTGTCGGACTCGTCGATCAGCGCCGAGGCGAGGCCGAACTCTCCAGCATGCACATGCTGGATGGCGCGGTAGCTGAGGGCCAGGGGAAGGAAATTGAGCGCGCCGGTCTCGCGAGCCGCCCGGACCGCGCGCGTGGTCAGTGCCTGACATGTCTCGTCGTCCCACATGTCACTGGCGACCAGCCATGTCAGCCAGAGCCAGCGCATGACGTCGTCCTCGCCCCGTTCGGCGGCTTGCCGGAACGCCCGCAGCGCGCGCTTCAACGGCGGCGCACCCTGGACGTAGTCTTCGGTGAACCGCGTCGCCAGACCGTCGAGAAGGAGGTCCGTCAGCCGCGGAGGCTGCGGTGCGCGCGGTGCGGCGCGGGCGGCCTCGGCTACCGCTCGCACTCCGCCACGTCCACAGAGGCGGCCCGCGACGACCGCTGCGCCGAGTGCTTCGAGGTACGCCTCACGCGCCTGTCCGTCGTCGATCCCCTCCAGTCGGCCGGCCGCGTCGAGCAGAAACGGCAGAGCCTCACTCCCGCGCCTGCGCGCGAAGACGATCTGGCCGCGCAGCCGGACCAGCCGCGCGTACTGGACCTCGTCCAACGGGCCCATCTCCGCGGCGGCGAGGAGTTCGAGCGCCGCGTCGGGGTCCCCGGCCTCGAAGGTGGCCTGCGCCGCGGCCGCCGCCCTCGTTCCGCGTCTTGCCGGATCGGGGGTCAGCTCGGTCGCACGTCTCAGGAACGCGGCCGCCGCCGCGATACCGCCGCGGGCCTGGGCCCGGCCGGCCGAGCGCTCCAGCTCGCCCGCCAGGGCCTCGTCGGGTTCGACCGCCGCGTGGGCGCGATGCCAGGCTCGGCGATCCGAGTCGAACTCGGGATCGGTCGCCTCGGCCAGCGCGCGATGCACGTCCCGGCGTACCCCGGGGTCGGCCGCGCGATAGGCCGCCGAGCGCACCAGCGGATGACGAAACCGCACCCGCGCACCGAACTCGATCAGCCCCGCCGCCTCGGCCTCCCCTGCTGCGTCCGCCCCGATGTCGAGCTGCTCGGCCACCCGCCGCAACAGCGGCACGTCCCCCACCGGCTCGGCGGCCGCAGCCAGCAGCAGCCGTTGCGCCGCATCCGGGAGCGAAACGATTCGCCGCAGGAAACTCTGCTCGATCTGACTCGCCAGCGGCCGCGCGTCCGGACGCCCGAACCCGCCGGCCAGCTCTGCCGCGGTCAGCCCCCGTGTCAATTCCAGCAGAGCCAGCGGGTTGCCGCGGGTCTCGGCGACGATCCGGTCCCGGACGCGCTCGTCCAGCCGTCCGGGGACCACCGAGTCCAGAAGCGCACGCGCATCGTCGTCGCGCAGACCCCGGACCACGAGCTCCCGCAGCCCCACCCACGGGTCGTCACCCGGAGCAAGTGTCGATGTACGGACCACGAACACCAGCACCACCCGCTCCGCGAGCAGCCGGCGCGCCACGAAGGCCAGTGTCTGCGCGGAGACCCGGTCGAGCCACTGTGCGTCGTCCACCGCGCAGACGACCGGCTGCTCCTCCGCCACCTCGGCCAGCAGGCTGAGCACCGCAAGCCCGACCAGGAAACGGTCCGGCGCACTCCCCGCACTCAGACCGAACGCGATGGCCAAGGCGTCACGCTGTGGGCCGGGAAGACGGTCGAGCTGTCCCATCATCGGCATGCAGAGCTGGTGCAGTCCGGCGAACGCCAGTTCCATCTCGGACTCGACGCCGGCAACCCGCAGGATCTGGCATCCTGTCGCGCTCCCCGCCAGGTACTCCACCAACGCGGACTTGCCGACCCCGGGCTCGCCGCGCAGTACCAGCACCTGGCTCTGACCCGCCCTCGCGCCGACCAACACCTGATCCAGCGCCCAGCACTCGCCCCGCCGGCCACGCAGCCCGCGCCGAGGAGTGCCGCTCGACATTCACCACCACCGCGCAGGTCAAGGGAGCCAGACCCTGAGCATCTCGGGTCGTCCCCATCATGCACCACGCGCGCGCGGCCCGGTCAATCCAGCCGGACAGCCGCCGTCGGAGCCCCGCCGAGGCCTCGTGAACTGCTGGTAGCGGCACTGTTACCAGGGGGGATCATCGGGGTCGCGACAGGGTGCGAAACCCCTGGAGCAGGTCGATGAGGTGCGCCATGTCGCCGACTCGCGCCGCGTCGAGGAAGGCTTCGAGCAGCCCGTCCCGCTCGGCCGCATCGACCGGGTTGTGTCGTTGTTCGGCGAGATGCCTGCGCGCCCTGAGCGCGAGTTGCCTCGCGTTGGCCTCGCTGAGCTCGAGCATCTCGGCGATCTCACGGAACGGATATTCGAACGCCTCGCGAAGTACGTATACGGCGCGTTCGACGGGGGACAGCCGTTCCATCAGGAGCCGGACCGCGAACTCGAGCGCTTCGCCGCGTTCGGCCTCCCGCACCGGATCGACGGACGCGAGATCGCGTTGCGCGATCCATCCGCCGACACTGACCTCGCGACGAGCGCGGGCCGAGGTTGCCGCGTTGAGCGCGACCCGGGTCGTGACGGTCGCGAGGAACGCGACCCGGTCCCGCACCTGGGCCCGGTCCGCGCCCTGCCAGCGGACCCACACGTCCTGAACGACGTCCTCGGCGTCGGCGGCACGGCCGAGCGTCTGGTAGGCGATCCCGAACAGCTGGGAACGGACACGTTCGAAGTCCGCTGCCGCCTCGGCCCCGGAGCGAACGGCGGTCGTCGTCGCGTTCCCGGTCCTCCCCACGCTCGACGAGCCTGGCTCCGGCACGATGTCGATACTGGACAAGCGCATGACGATCTTCCCCGCTCCCAGTTGCCTGGACCGCCGGGGCCGGCTCATCGTGCGCCAGGGCCCGGCTCAGTGACCTGCCCACCGTCGTCCGCAGTGGGTCCCGGGCGCACCAGTGGAAACCCCGGTGTACCCCCGGGCGAAGCGCGACCCCGCCGTCCGGGCCCCGTGGCCGGGTGCGGGGCGCGGGTGCGGGAGAGGCGTCCCCTGCCGTGTACCAAGGAGGAGTCGGAGTTGTTCTTTCGGGCCGGTGGGAGCGGTTCGGCCCTGCCCAGACGGCCCGGGCCACGGCTGTGTGTGCGGCGGTGCCCCGTGATGATCCAGTGCCGCACGGGCGCCCTGGCGATGCGCCAGGATGCCGGGGTATGGGGCGGCTTGAACGAGGAGGAGCGTCGCGCTAGGCCTCTGCGCGAGCGTCTGCATCCGTTGCCACCGTGGCGGCGGCAGGAGGGCAACCGGCCCGGCACACGGGATGCCGGACGGTCAGTCCGCCGGGGCTCACACCGTCCCCTGCCGGGCGGAGGGTCGCTCCATGGCGTTGTCCAGATGGGTGATGACAGCCGGCACGTCGTCGCTCTCGGTGCTCCGGACCAGTTGCAGGGCCGGGCGGACGAGGCCGCCCGGTCGCGCTGTCAACCGTGCGAGCACGGCGGCCCGGATGTCGAGCCGCTCGATGGCGGCCTCGCGCTCCTCTTCGTTCTGGCCGGCAAGCAGGACGGCGTTGTGCCAGGCCTCCTCGCGGGACTGACGGACACTGAAGTCGAGGATCCGCTCGTCGGTGCGGGCTCCGACCTGATCCAGCAGGGACAGGAGTGGTGACAGGGCGCCGACCGAGTCCTGCACCACCAGCACCACCCGCGCAAGGATGTCGTTGATCAGCAGAAAGTCGCGCCGCAACGCGTGGATGGCCTCGCCTGGACTGGTCCGCGCGGCGGCGATGGCCAGGTCGAGGTTGATGTGCGCGTTCACGCCGAGCAGCAGGTGCTGGACGATGACGGTGTCGGCGTCGTCCAGCAGCCCGAACGCCTCGCGCCAGCAACGCGGCCCGCTCCGGTCGCGACGCCAGGCGTCGTACGCGTCGAAGTAGCGGTTGCCGAAGTGCGTGTCGAAACGGTCCATTCGGGCACCGTCGTCGAACAGCCCACCATGAATCGCTGCGCGGACCTCAACGGTCACCTGTCGGTACAGCGCCGCGAAGTACCCGACCCGGTCACGGGCGCGGCCGGCCTCCCGCACGATCCCGGCAAGCCCGTCCACGACATCGTCGATGTTCTCTGCCGCCATGCCCAACCCCCCTCTGTCGCCCCCTTGTTCGGCACGCGCTCCGACTGCTGTCCGCAGTGCCGACCAGAGCCCCGTTGTACCACCGCACACCGCAGGAGGGCCCCGCCCTGCAGGAACCGGGACGGGAGTCCCCATGAGGGGCTTGATGACTTGCGTGGTTCGAGTCCCGTCGGGGTCCGGGCCGTCCAGCTCTCGAACCGACACTGCGTACTCCCGTAGTTCGCCGCGCCGTCGGAGACCTGCGCGGACTCCCCCGTCGAGGGCTGGTGAGCTGCGAGGGCGGTGTGGCACGGGTGCTCGTCACGGGGGCTGCACGCGGCGTGCCAGCCTGCGGCCCCAGGTCTGGCTCGGCGCTTCGATGTAACGGTAGGTCAGCAGGCACAGGGGCAGCAGCACGGTGAAGAACGCCGCTTCGAGCACAGGGCTGTCCTGCCGCCGTCGGCCGATGGTGCTGTCGATCACCGCCAGCAGCAGCGGATGCACCAGATAGACCGAGTAGCTGATCGTTCCCAATCCGGTCAGCATCCGCGGTATACGTCGGCGGCGCGACAACAGTCCGGCGCCGAAGGTGAGCACAGCCAGCAGGAATGCGACGATCCAGCCGCGCCGTGCGAAGTTGTCGCCGTCGCCGTACCAGTACGCACTCCCCACGGCACAGGCGACCACCAGGACGGCGGCGCCACCCGCACAACGCCAGGTGCCCTGACCGTTCTCGGCACGGTAGGCGGCGGTGCCGAGGAACATCACGGCGAGGATCACCAGGCCCTCCCACAGCGGGACCGTGCCGTTGAACGGGACCAGGACAAGCGCCAGCACCCCGCCCAACACACCCCCGAACCCCCGGAGCACGGCCGGCCTGGCGCTCGCACAGCAGATGGCGACCCCCATGGCGATCGAGGCGACCGCGATCAGCGGGCCGGTGCCGACCAGGCCGGACAGGGCAGAGGCCGGCAGCACTGCCCCTGCCGTCACGCTCACTGCGGCGAGCACGGCCAGGATGACGGCGACCGCCGCGGACCGCTGGTGAAGGCGGACCGTGAAAAGTGCGACGACCAGCAGGTAGAAGGACATCTCGTAGGAGAGCGTCCACAGGACGAGCAGGAGACTGGGTGTCCCCAGTAACTCCTGGAGCATTGTGGCGTGGGCGACAGCCACGGTGGCGGCGCTCTGCTGACCGAAGTCACGCATCTCCGCAATGCCCAGGAGGTTGACGGCAAGGAGCGTGGTGACGACAGCCGCCCACAGCGGGTACACACGGAAGATCCGTCCGATCCAGAACGTCCGGACGCAGCCCCGGCGCTCCAGCGACGCGGGGATGATGTAGCCGCTCACCAGGAAGAACACCATGATGCCGAAGCGGCTGGTGTTGAACTGCGGCATCAGCTCCCGCCGGAAGTCCGCAGTGAAGGTGTACGACGAGTGGTCGAACACCACGACGAGTGCGGCGATGCCGCGCAACGCGTCCAGCCAGCCCAGCCGCGACGGACCGGCCGTCGCGATGGCGGCCAGCAATCGCGAGGTAACGGAGCGTGATCGCACCGGTGAAGCAGGGACCAGGGGTGGGGATTCCATGCGCAGACAGGGTCCTGTGTGGTGAGGGGTTCGTCGGGCTGGTCGTGGGGCGGGTGTCGGCGGTGGCGGAGGACAGGACACGCCTGACCACTGATTCCTTCCTTCCGGTGCGGTCCTGGGGCGACGTGGACCTGCTGGGCGCGCTCGCAGGCCACGCCCTGCTGGTCGCCGACGACCAGCAGGGCGTTCCCCGCAGAGCGGTCCCCCGTGCCGCTCGCATCACCGAGTTCAGCGGCTGGAGCATTGTTCGGCAGTACCGTTCCGGCCGCCGAACAATGCAACGAGGTGCGAGCCTTTCGGGTGTCATAGAGGTGTATGGATCGGCTGCCCGCTCTGGCGCAGGGGCGGCTGAAGGGGGTGAAGGTGTGGCGGGGCGTCGTGAGGTGCCGGTGGATCCGGCGGCGGGTCCGGTGCAGCGGTTCGCGTTCGAGTTACGCAAGCTGAGGGCGGAGGCGGACGGGATCACCTACCGGTCGCTGGCCCAGCGGGCGGGCTACTCGGTGACCACGCTGTCGCAGGCCGCGGCGGGCGACCAGTTACCGACACTGCCGGTGGCCCTGGCCTATGTGGGGGCGTGCGGTGGAGACCTGGCGGAATGGGAGGCCCGGTGGAGGGAGGCGGTGGAGGAGTCCGCCGGTGACGGCTCCCGGGACGAGGACGGATCACTCACGCCGTACCGGGGTCTGGCACGGTTCGAGGCCGGGGACAGCGGCCTGTTCTTCGGCCGGGAACAGCTCACCGCCGACCTGGTCGGCCTGCTGCGCCGTCGGCGGCTCGCCGCGGTATTCGGCCCCTCCGGCAGCGGCAAGTCCTCCCTGCTGCGGGCGGGCCTGATCCCCGTCCTCCGGGGCGCTCAGGAGCCGGGCCTGCGCCCGGCCGCGATCCGGATCCTCACACCGGGCGAACGCCCCGCCCGCAGTCACGCATCCCTCCTCACACCCGCAGTTCCCCGCGACGGCAGCGCCGGGGCGGACACGTTCGTGATCGTCGACCAGTTCGAGGAGGTCTTCACCCTCTGCCACGATGCGGCCGAGCGCGCTCGCTTCATCGATCTGTTGCTCACGGCCCGGCAGCCCGAGAGCCGCCTGCGGGTGCTGTTGGCGGTGCGCGGCGACTTCTACGGCCGTTGCGCCGAGCACCGCGACCTGGCCGACGCACTGCGCGACGCCAATCTCCTGGCCGGAGCGATGAGCCAGGCGGAACTGCGCGACGCCGTCGTCAAGCCGGCCACGGCCGCCGGACTGACCGTGGAACGCGCCCTTGCCACCCGGCTGGTCAGAGAGGTCGCCGACGCGCCCGGCGGGTTGCCGCTGCTGTCCCACGCGTTGCTGGAGACCTGGCGCCGCCGCCGCGGCAAGACACTGACCGTGGCGGGGTACGAGGCGGCCGGATGCCTGGACGGCGCGATCGCCAAGACCGCCGAGAAGGTCTACGGCCGGTTCACCGAAGGCCAGGCGGCTGCCGCCCGCCGGGTGTTGCTGCGCCTGGTAGCCCCGGGTGACGGCACCCCCGACACCCGCCGTCCCGTCGAGCGCGCGGAGCTGTCCGGCAGCGGCCGGGATGACACCGCCCAGGTGGTGGAGGAACTCGCCGGGGCGCGGCTGCTCACTCTGGACGGCGAGACGGTCGAGATAGCCCACGAGGCCCTGATCACGGCGTGGCCCCGGCTGCGCGGGTGGATCGAGGAAGACCGGGAACGCCTGCGTGCGCACCGGAACCTGACCGAAGCGGCCCAGGCCTGGCAGGAACTGGGGCGCGAGAAGGGCGCTTTGTGCCGGGGAAGCCGACTCGCGGCCGCCCAGGAACACTTTGGCGGCGCACCGCGCGAGGACCTGACCGACTTGGAGCACGCCTTCCTCGACGCCAGCCGCGACCACGAGCAGAGAGGCCGTCGCCGGTACCGGCTGGTGCTCACCGCGGTCACCGCCGCCCTGTGCCTCGCCCTCGTCGCCGCCGGCCTCGCCGTAGAGCAGTGGCGGAGCGCGGTCTCCGCCCAGCACCTGGCCCAGTCCCGGCAACTGGCCGCCCAGTCCAGCGCGCTGCTGGACTCCGAACCCGACCTCGCCTCACTGCTCGCTGTCCATGCCTACCGGACCAGCCCGACCCGCGAAGCCGCCGCCGCCCTGTATGCCGCGGCGGCGCTACCGCTGCGCAAGCGCCTGACCGGCGGCACCGAACCCGTGGACTCCCTCGCCCTGAGCCCGGACGGACACACCGTCGCCACCCACAGCGCGGACGGCAGAGTACGTATCTGGAGTCTGCCGGACGGCCGGCTCCGGCACACGTTTCCCGGCCACGGCAGCAGCGAGGTCGCGGCGTTCAGCCCCGACGGACACACTCTCGCTGTCGCCAACGAAGGTGTCATACGCATGTGGGATCCGGTCACCGGCAGGAAACTCGGAACCCTCACCATCCCCGGCGGTGCGGTACGCGGTATCGCCTTCAGCCCTGACGGTCGTACCGTGGCCGCCGCCTCCGCGACGAACGTACGGGTGTGGGACGTGGCCACCGGCCGCAAGCGGCACGGCTTCACCGGCCACCCCTATCCAGAGGCGGTCGCCTTCGGGTCTGACGGACGTACCGTCGCCGCGGTGGCACTCGACGGACTCCTACGGGTGTGGGACGTGGCCACCGGCCGCACCCGGACCACCCATAGCGGCCGAATTGACGGCAGGGTGGTGGCTCTCAGCCCTGACGGCCGGACCTACGTGGCTGTCGGCGCCGACGGTCTGCTGCAGTTGCGGGAGGTGGCCACGGGCATGGTCCGGCGCACCATCAGGGACGGTTTCATCGGGTGGTCGAACGAGGTGGCCTTCGCCCCCGACGGGCGGACCCTCGCCATCCCCGGCCCAGGGGACACGGTGCGACTGTGGGACACCGCCTCTGGCACGGCGCGGGCCACCGTGACCGCCGGTCACCACGGGCAGGGCATGAAAGTGGCCCTGAGCGCCGACGGCCGCACCCTGGTGACCAGCAGTAACTCGGACCCCACCATCCGCGTCCACCGCCTGCCCGCCGATCCGCCGCAGACCACTCTGCCCGGCCCTGCCGGCACATCCATCGGCGACATGGCCTTCAGTCCGGACGGACGCACGGTGGCCACGGTCCGCCAAGGGCCGCCCGGCCGTGGGTCGGTACAGCTCTGGGATGCCGGTACCGGCGGTCACGAAGCCGCCTTGGCGCTCGACACCGACCCGGCACCCGGGGGAAAGCAGTTGCCTTTCGCGGTTGTCCGCCTCGGCGCCGTGGGGTTCGACCCGACCGGCCGCGCCCTGGCTGCCAGGTCCGTCGGGAAAGGGGTGATCGAGGTCCGGGATGTCGTCACGGGCCGCCTTCGTCAAAGCCGTTCTCTGGGCGCCGCCGCCACGGCGGCCTTCAGTCCCGACGGGACACGGCTCGCCAGCGTCGGCAGGAAGGGATCGGTGTGGATCTGGAACCTCTCAACCGGCGCGCTGCACACCGCAGCCCAGACCGGCCACGGCCGACTCGTCAGGGCGGTGGCGTTCACCCCGGACGGCCGCACACTCGCCGTCGTGGACGTCGCGGCCGGCAGCGATCAGGTCACGCTGTTCGACGCCGCGACCGGCCGCACCCAGCGCACCATCAAGCCGAGCACGGGGATCCTGCTGTCCCTCGCGTTCAGCCCGGACGGGCACACCCTGGCCACCGCAGGCAGCAGGAACGGACTCGTGAAGACGTGGGACACGCGCGCCGGTCGGCTCCACGACAGCTTCAGTGTCGGCGGTCAGGTGGCGTCGCTGGCTTTCAGCTCCGACGGACGCACCCTGGCCGCAAGCAGCGTGAGAGGAGTCCAGCTGTGGGACCTCGCCACCAGCCAGACCAGACTCACCCTGCCGACCCGCTCGCCCGGAGCGGTGTCGTTCGGCCCGGACGGACGGACCCTCGCCCTCAGCACGGGCAGCTCCGCCGAGTTGTGGACCGTCGACCTGCCCGACCCGGCCCGCGCAATCCGCAGCATTTGCGCGGCCGTCGACGCCACGCTCACCCCTCTGGAAAAGTCTCGCTACCTGCACGACCAATCCTCTGAAACCGGCTGCCAGGCGTTCGGGCGATAGGACCTTGCCGCGGGGTTCGCGATGCTCCGGCCGCGGCCGGAACTGCCGGCGGCGGAATGCGGCTGTGCGTCGGGCGCGTATTCGTCCAGGCGGCGGAGTCTGCCCCGTACTTCCTCGGCGTCCGGGGGGTCGATCTGCTCGAGGATCGCAAGCGACTGTTGCCAGTTCGTGTGAGCCGCGTCCGGTGTGACCGGCGGCCACGTGGACGTCACCGAGGAGGCCGAGCGCGATGCCTTCGCCCCGGCGGTCCCCTGCGGCGTGCAGGGCGGTGAGTGCCTGCTCCAATCCAGGATGCCGATGGCGTCGCCGAACCGCCCGAGTTGGTGATAGGCGTCGCCCGGATCGGCCAGTCGTCGCCTGCCGAAGCTCTTGCGGTGTCTCCTCGGCGAGGACGCGCAGGACGACGTTGTCGGCCGCGGCCTCCGTCAATCTGCGGGTCGGTGTGCCCGGTTCACCTCGCGGAGGGCGGCCCAGGCGTCCGCCACAGACCCGACATGGCCGAGTTTGTCAGGGTTGTTCACCGTGCGGATCGTCTGGATCCGCCCGTCGAGTACGTCGAGTGCCCAGGTGCTGAGAATCTGGCCGTCCCGGTCACGGAGGATCGCGCCCGGCTGGCCGTTCACCTGCCGCGGCTCCACAATGCCGGCCCCCCTGACGACCAGCGGGACGAACGCCGCCAGCACCCGCTCCACGTGCTCGGCACCGACGATGACGGGCTTGAACTGCGGGGCCTTGCCACCGCTGTCACCGATCATCTGAACGTCGGCGGCCAGCAGTTCGGCCAGCCCGTCGACATTCCCTTCCCGGAAGGCGTCGAAGAACCGTTCGGCGAGTTCCTCGCGCTCTTTCCGGTCGGCCGCGAACCGGGGCCGGCCCGCCTCCATGTGCCGGCGTGCCCGCACCGCGAGCTGATGGCAAGCCGCCTCCGACCGTCCCACGGCCGATGCGATCTCGGGGAAGCCGAAGGCGAAGACCTCCCGCAGCACGAAGACGGCGCGCTCGAGCGGGGTGAGCCGCTCCAGTAGGAGCAGGGCCGCCATCGACAGAGAGTCCGCCAGCTCCGCCGACCGCGCCGGATCCTCGTACGGGTCGGTCAGCAGCGGTTCGGGGAGCCACGGCCCGACGTACTCCTCCCGCCGGACACGGGCCGAGCGCAGCACGTCGATCGAGATCCGGGTGACCACGGTCGACAGGAACGCCTTGGCCGACCCGGGCCGGGCAGAGGTGGCCTGGTAGCGCAGCCAGGTCTCCTGGACCGCGTCCTCGGCCTCGCTCACACTGCCCAGGAGCCGGTAGGCGATCGAGAACAGCAGCGGCCGCAGTTCCTGGAACTCCTCGGTCTTCGTCACGCCGGCTCCTCCTTGGAACTTGACCGCCTCGGTCATCAACCACCACTGCCTCGTGTTCTGTCTGCCGCAGGCCCGCCAGGTGGTGATCGGCGAAGGCACCGTGGCCCGTGGAACGCTCCGCTGTTCAGGACGTCCACGTCACCAGGGCACCGGGCCGCTCTCGCCGAAGAAGCCCGCGGTCGGCCCGTCCGTGCCGAGGGTGGCCAGGCGCACCACGACTGCGGCGCCCTGCGCGACCGTCAGGAAGCCGGTGTGGTTGTTGCTGTCCGTGTCGACGTAGCCGGGGGCGGCCGCGTTGACGAGAACGCCGTCCTTGCGCAGTTCCTTGGCGTACTGCACGGTCAGCGCGGTCAGCGCGCTCTTGGACGGCGAGTACGCCGCAGACGGCAGCAGCGCGGCGAAGGGGCCGTCCGGATCGCTGGTGAGGGTCAGCGACGCGGCGTGGCTGCTGACGTTGACGACGCGCGGCGCCGGTGACCGCCGCAGCAGCGGCAGCATGGCGTTGGTCACCGCGATCACCCCGAAGACGTTGGTCTCGAACACCGCCCGGACCATGTCCAGCTCGACCGAGCTGGGGATCTGATCGTGGGCGTCTGCGGGCGACACCTGTCCGGAGCCGGTGATGCCGGCGTTGTTGATCAGCACGTCGAGGTGGCCGAAGCGCTCCTCAACCTGCTTCGCAGCCTCCCGAACGGTGGCCAGGTCGGTGACGTCCAACGTGACCGCGTGCGCGTCGCCGCCTGCCGCGCGCAGCGCCTTCGCTGCCTCCTCGCCACGCTGCGGGTCTCTGGCCCCGATGAGGACCGTCATGCCCAGCGCGGCGAGCTGCTCGGCAACCCCACGGCCGATCCCCTTGTTCGCCCCGGTAACCAGCACGACCCTCTGCTGTGTGGTCTCCCCGCTCATGACCAGCTCCTTGTTGTCGAGGTGGGTTCTTCTCAGAACCTGTCTTCGCAACCTGAGACGAGACAGCGCAGCCATCTCTGACACGCGGACAGAAATCGCTGTTCCCGGTCCAGATGGTCCGGCCGGTGGTCACGGGCAACAGGCCGTCCAGGGACAAGCCAACCGTCTGGGAGAACGTCACCGCACCGGACGAACAGCTCCGATGCGCCCGGCCACGTCTGGTCGTCTGCGCTGACCCGGACGCACGACGGACGATCTTGGCAGGAGGCATCATGGGAGTCCGACTCTGAAGGAGTGACGCCGGTGAGACTGGTCTCCGACCCCAGGTACGGCGAAGTCGATCTCTCCGCGTCTGCGGAAGAACTGACGTGCCTGGCAAGCGCGGTGGCCCAGGGCGAGGGGCTGCTCAGCTCCGCTTCCTCGTCGGGCAGTAATACCCTGGCCGGGGTCGAGGTCAAGAACACTTCCGGCCCGGGGGTCCTTGTCCACCGGGACGCCGAGCGGCAGATCCTCGTGATCAGCGGTGACTCCGCCAGCAGAACAGTACTCGCGGAGAACCTGCGGGCCATGGCCACTGCCGAGGACGGCGGTCACCTTCACATCGACTACTACCCCGGGCACTTCTACCTCGCCGAAGGGTCGCTGCCCCTGGTGGTCAACAGCCCGCACGGAGGCATGCCGACCCGGTGAGTGGCAGTTGGTCGCTGCGATCAGTGGTCGTAGGCGGCCATCTCCTGTCAGGGCACCGGCCCTTGACGGGGCAGGGCCCTGTCCGCGAGCGCATGCAGGATGCCCTTCGCGGGAGCACGGCCAGAACCACTTCGGTCACGGCTGGGCTGTCCGGCGATGCATGGGCGGCCGATCAATGATCTCGATGTACATGATCCGGCCGTCCACGGCGTCCAGGATCAGCATGCCCTCCGAGGGTGTGAGTGGTACACACCGATGGCCCGAGCCAAACGGCTGCCCCTGCGGATGATCTGCTGTCCGCATGCTCTGACAGAAGTCGTCGCCGCAGCGACACTCGCCAACCAGGCGAACGTCCCGCACGCTGATGGCCAGCTCGCGTTCCCCCTCCTCCTCCAGGAGGGTGACCAGTTCGGCGACAAGGTCCGGGAAGACGTCGCGCACGAGGGGGTAGTCCGGCTGCATGCAGGGAGGGTAGCCGCGGCGGCCGACTGGCGCTCAGCATAAGCGGCGCTTCTCTCTGGTCAGGCGTAGGGCCGGATTCCTTGAGTCGGCGAGGCCGAGCCTTTCACTCGGCGGGCAGCACGCTTACAGCTTGGGCACGAGATCCGATATCACGGCAAGGGGCAGAGACGGGTTGGCGGCCGCTGCTTCCACCACCTGCCAGTCGGCGTCGGTGAGCAGTCCCACGATGATCGGCGGCGGGAGTGCCGGATGGCCGGCGGCTATCGGCCTTGCCTGTTTGTCCGCCAGGCAGGCGAGCAGAGCCTGGGCCGTCGCGTTCTGGTGCCGGGCGATCTCGCGGAACGCCTTCTGTGCCGGCGGTTTCTGCCGGGTCAGATCCTCCAGGAGCGCCGGGCTCGCGTCCGGATTGGTCGCCACTTTGGCAAGGACGCGGACTCCGTGCAGGTCGACCATGGCGCGCAACTGTGCTTCGGTGAGGCCCGGGTGCGCAGCGATGGACTTGGCCACTTTCGCGTCGGGGTCGGCGGCCAGCGCGTCGCGGATCTCAGGCGGCAGATCGCGTCGTCGGGCCAGGAGCATGCGCACGGCCGGGTTCGGCGACTGGGCCAGCAGCTCAACCTCGGCGGGCGACGCGGCGGCGATCCGCGGCAGCAGGGGAGCACCGATCTTGGTAACTCCGGCCAGGTGGGTGAGCACGTCGAGCGGCACGTGTGGGTTGTGCGCGAGCCTGCGCTGTACGTCGTGGCCGCGGTCGCCGGCCAGGGTGCGGATCAGCGCATCGTCGATCGCGGGATTCTCGGCGAGGTCGGCTCGCACACCGGGGGTTTCGTCTGCGGCCAGCCGCCGGTACACCGCCGGAGGCAGGTCGGGGCGGGCGGCAAGGACCCAACGCAGGAGCATCGAAGGATGGTCCGCGAAGCCGACGACGGCTTCGGCGGGTGTCGCCGCGTTCCGCAGTGCCGCCTCCTGTATGTCGAGCACGGTGGACTCGTGGGACCCGTCGCAGGAGGCGCCCGGCAGCAGTTCGCAGTCGGTCCGCGGGCATTGCGGCTCGTGTACGAACGGTGTCGCTTCCTGGTCACAGACGAGGCATCGCTGCGCCGGAGGCAGCCCTTCGCCGGTGATGAGCGCCGCGAGTACGTCCGGGGGCGCGGCCTCGTTTGCGGCCACCGCACGGCGGACCTCGGCATGCGGATGCCCCGCAAGCCTGGCGGCCATTTCGGGTGTGGTCCACAACGCGAGCTCCGTGACAACGCGTACGTCCGGGTCCGCGGCGAGCGCCTCCACCACATCGGCCGGGAGACCGGGGCAGGCGGCCAGCGTCTCCCTGCGTTCCAAGACCGGATCTGCCGCGAACATCCGCGCCCACTCCGGGCTGCCGGCGCGCTCGTGGAGCAGGGCGAGGGCGGCGTGCGGCTGTGCGGCAGGATCGACGTCGGCGGCGGTCAGCAGTCCCTCATGCGCCAGTTGTTCACCGCTCTCCTCGACGCGCGAGGCCAACGCAACCGCCTGTGCATGGCTGAGGTCCGCCCGACCGGCAAGGTTCACGGCGACGGCGGCGTCCGCAACCGCGATCAGCCGGTTGACGAGATCGGACGACAGGGCCGCATTGGAGGCAAGCCCGCACAGGACATGGTTCACAGAGGGCATCCTGCCTGGGCCGTGACCGATCTGCTCGCGATTTCATCGTCGGAGATGCCCGGCGCGGTACTTGGCGACAACGGGCTGCAGGAGCGTCGGGGGTACGGGGCAGCTTGGCGGAGTGGGGAGATTGGTGGGAAGTGCGCTTGGCGTCCCGGGCGGCGCCCCTGGCGCGAGACATCACGGCTCCGGCGCCTGCTCCCGCTCCTGCTCCTGCTCCGGCTTCTCGGCGGCAGCGCGTGGCCGGACTTCCCGCCAACCGGGCGGGGCATCCGGGCGGCTCCGGCATGGCGCCATGCCGAGGCGGATTGTGCCCGGATGCTGGTGGCCTCCGGACCATGCGGGAGGGACCATGGACGACCGCCCCAGACTTCAAGAAACCCGGCAATCGGCATCCATTGGCGCGGGCCTTGACACTTCCGGCCAGCCGGGGGTCATCGGCATTGCGCTCGCCGCCGTGCTGACCGCCGCACTCGCCCAGGGTTCCTGGCAGTGGTTCTCCACCTATATCGGGCTGACGCTTCTTGCGGTGATCTTCTCCTTCTACCGGCTGCCGACATGGATGCCCGGCCTCGGCTCTACGTACATGAGGAATCTGGCCGCGTTCTCACTGGTCGTCGGCCTGTGCGTGGCGATCACACTGGCCCCCTTGCTGCAGCGCTCGGCATGGTTGTTCCCGATGCCAGGCACTCGACGCGGGTGTCCTGAGGTGGGCAGGTACGAGGGCATCCAGGCGGAGGCCTCGCTGGCCAACCTGGTTGGGCGCGACAGGGCCGCCTTGGCCCACGCGCAGGAGGCCAAAATCCATGAGGCTGTTGCCGACTGTCTGTCAGCCACTACGACCCTGTGGCTGCCGGCGTACGGGTTCGGGGCGGCCGTACTCGTGGGTCTGGGCGCGTGGTGCCTTGACCGAGCTCGGGTGAGGAAGGAGATGACCGTGGCCGGCCGAAATCCTCCCCGCCGGGGCTGAGCAGCCGCACGAACGCGACAGAACGGCAAGGACTGAGTGGCTGTCGGGGGCGCAGCCAGGGCAGGGAAACACCCCGCGGGTGGCGGACGGGGCCGCTCCTCCGAGGGCGGGCGGGCGGCTCCAGCTCCCGGGCATTGCCTGCTCGCGGTGCCCGTAACTGGCCATCATTCTCCGCGGTTTCCCGCTGGATCGGTCTCGCGACGGGGGCATGTCGACCCGTTCGCCTGCCGTCGGACTCTGTGGGACCTACGCTCGTATGAACCCGTGGCTCCGCTCCATTTTCGCCACATGCAGCGTGTAGCTCTGGTGCCACTCGGTTTGCCCGCGCTTTTGCGCCGCGCGGTGCTCGGCGTTGCACCGCCGCTCCGTGAGGGCGTCGGCGTCTCTGAGCCGACGTTCGGGTGTGAGCGCGTCGGGGGCAATAGCTTGGCTGGAGGAGGGTGGCTGTTGGGGCCTCGTGACACGCCCGGCGAAGGTGCGTCACGATGATCGCTATGACCGACGGAATTACATGGCTTGCCGCTCCCCAGTCGATCGCCTTCGGTGGCTACAGCGTGGTGCTCGCTCGAGGGTTGGACGCCGAAGAGCTGGTGTCCCGGCTCACTGCGACAGTGTTCGGGCCGACGCGCACGGCGCGTAGTCTGGCCCACCTCACCAGCAAGGACCTGATTGATGTAGTGGAGGACGGCTGCTGGGACCCTTACCCCGCGATAGGTCTGCGATATGGCGAGATCGGCGAGTGGGTCTTCGTGGTCAAGTACGGTGGCTGGCAGGCGGAGTTCGGCCCGCAGCCACCTGTTTCTCGGGGTGGTGCACACGTCTTCCAGCTGGAATTCGAAGAGGAGAACGGCAAGCCGGTACCGCCTCAGTTCTCCTACCTCCATGACGATCGTCTCATGTGTGCCTTCAATCTCCACCTGGACCGTTCCTGGGGATACGACGGCGTGAACGGTGACCGCGAGGTGGCGGTACGCGTCGAGAAGATGCTGGCTGCTGCCGGCCTACCGGACGCCAACGTGCCTCGCCGCGAAGTGCACCGCACCGCACTGGAGATCATCGAACGATGCTTCGGCCTTTCCCTGCCACGCAGGCAGGTCCTGGAGGCCGCGCTTCCCGCTGTGGTCCTGGAGATCGCGTAACCGGCGAATCCCTTCAACTGAAGCGGCTGGTCACATCGAGGTCAGGCTGGCGAGGATGCGGGGTAGTCCGGGTGCTCGGGCAGGCCGGGCGAGACCGGGTGGGCCGGGAGTCGGTCCACGACAGCGGTGACGGTCTTGCGGGTGATGGCCAGGTGATCGAGATGGGTCTCGGCTTCCCGTAGCCGTCCCTGCAGTTCATCGATCCGAGTACGGAGGTCGTCGGCCAGGGCCCGGGCGGCGTCCTCCTGGACGTGGAGTGCGTCGAGCAGGGGCTGGACGACCGGGCGGCTCTTCGCGGGATCGTCTGCGTGCTGTCCAAAGAAGTGAGCTGGGCCGATGTGCCGACCGAACGTTTCGGCTGCAGTGGGGTGACGGCCTGGCGACAGCTGCGGGACTGGACCGAGGCGGGAGTTCCGCCACGTCTGCACGAGGTCATCCTGGCCGAGCTGCGCAAGGCGGGGTTGCTGGACGTGGACGACGCGACGGTCGACGGCTCCCGCTTGAGGAGCTTGGGTGAAGGCACGGCCCGAATTTCGCACCATGCCAGTCGACGCCGGCACAGCGATGTTCTGCGAGTACAGGGATCTACTCCCTTCTTCCACGAGTCGTCCCACTTCTCCGGGTCTCGTTCCGGCAAGTCGTGGCGGTGGGGGGACAGTTGCACGTCCACGATCTCGTCCGGCCGTACCGGCGCCCGCCTGCGACGGCGCAAGCCGGTCGCGTCTCCGGTGCGGGGCTCGCCCTGCGCCGTTCAGGGCCGTCTCGAACTG
The DNA here is from genome assembly GCF_042653945.1 of Streptomyces vulcanius. NCBI lineage: Bacteria > Bacillati > Actinomycetota > Actinomycetes > Kitasatosporales > Streptomycetaceae > Streptomyces > Streptomyces vulcanius. The sequence continues at coordinate 145,991 of NZ_JBHSFK010000021.1, forward strand.
GAGGCGGACCAGGTGCGTGGTCTCCATACGCGCGGCCTCCCCCCTCCGTCTTCCTCAAAGCAGCGTGCAGTTGCTCCCCGCCGAACCGGGGGTGCAGGACAGCCGGGCGGCCATGTGCTGGCGTCGGACGCAGGCGCGCAGACCGCAAGACGGGGAAGGCGGCGGGCTTCATCGCGGGTGACGGAACGGCGGCGCACCGCCCCGGTGTCGGGCACCGGTTGGACTTGCTCGGGTGGGCGCCGACGTCGATCCCGATTTCTACGAACCCACTGCGCGGGGTCGTTCCGGTCCAGGTCGACGCCCACGCCTTCGCCGCCTTCCGCTGCGATGAGGAGTCACCCGGTGGCCGCCGCGGCATGCGGAGCGGCGGCCACGATGATCAGTTGGGGTTGTCCGCGTGCGTGAGAGTCGTCCAGGCGTTGAAGTAGTTGTCCGTGCCGGACGGCCGGTGTGCCTCGGTGTACTTCTGGGTGTTGGACATGCTGATGCCGAGACGGTTGTGGAGGGCGTTGTAGCCGACCTCCGTGGTCCGGGCGAGGCCTGTCTTGATGGAGCCGCCGCACAGCCAGGAAGGCACGGCTGTGCCGTTCTCGTAGGAGGTGTGGAAGCCCAGTGTGTAGCGCAGTCGCTCCTGGATCTTGGGATAGAGGTCCTGGCCCTGGATGCGGCTGGTTTCCGCGATGTCCGCTATCGAGGCGATGCCCCAGCCGGTGTGCCCGAAGTCGCGGCAGGTCTCCTGGGCGAGGCCGTCGGCGAAGGTGCTCTGGCCCTGCCAGTACTTGATGATCTCGGCGCTGGTGTCGATGCTGCCGTTGGCGGGCGGCTCGGGCAGGTCGCCGTCACCTGACAGGTAGACGTACGCCGGGACTCGGGCGAGGTAGGTGCTGACCGCCTTGTCGTAGCTCGTGCGGTCCTCGATGAAGACCGAGATGCCGATCGCCGCCTCGGTCATGACCAGTTCCCAGTTGCCGTTCTTGGTCGCCGCGCCGTTGATCACCTCGGGGAGGTACACGTCGCGCAGCATGGTCGCGAAGCGGCCGGCGTTGGGCCAGCCGCCGTCGTACGTGTACTTGATGATCTCGGCGGCGCGCGGCCAGGTCGACCCGGACCAGCCGGTCTGCAGTGGGGCGTTGCTGTTGGTGTGATCCGTGATGGTCGCGGACCAGGCGTCCATGATCTCGATCGACTTCTTGGCGTATCTGCTGTCCCGGGTGAAGTACCAGGCGAGCGCGTCGGTGTAGGCCGCGATGGCGTCCTGGCGCTCGTCGGTGCAGCCGTAGTTGGGGTTGGATGATGATCCGCACTCCACGACGGCCCGCGGCTTGGCGGTACGCGACAGCGAGGCGTAGGAACTGGCCAGCATGCCGTCGTACGCGGCCTTCCACGGCTGTTGGCCGGCCTGCACCTTCGTCCGGGCGTAGTCGAGTTGGGCGCGGCTCACCAGCACGCCGGGGTGGGCGAAGGTTGCCGGTGCGGCTGTCGCCCGAGGGGCCGGGCCGGTGAGCTGAACGCTCAACAGGCCGATCAGCAGGGTGAGAACGCTGCACAACGCGGTTCTGGTTCGTACCATCCGATGACCTCTCTATTCACGAATGAGAACGCAGTTCCTCAATGTGGACGAGCTGGCCTGGACCATAAGAACCTTTCGTGAACATGTCAATGCACACGCAATGATGAGAGCCGTGGCCTCGGCGGCCATCGGGCTCGGAATTCCCATCAGGGTCCAGGGCCTGTCGCTCTCGCGGGACGTCCGGTGTGATCACCTGATCCCCAGGGCGAGCAGAGGGCGTTCGGGGTCACGGGCGTGGTGTCGCAGAGCCGCGGCGATGTCGTTGACCCCCGGCAGCCACGGCATCCCGCAGCCGGCGGGGGGCGGCGTGGCAGCGTACGTCGCGTTCCCCGCGGACGAGGCCCTACCCCCGCCCGGGCCTTTGCCGTCCTCGACATGCCCGCGGGACGCATCGCCGCGCCCCGCCCGAAGGCGGCGTACACGGAGGCCGGACCGCCCTACGCCGCCGCCACATCACACGCAAGTTCCCGCGTGCCCGGACACCCACCAACACGGCGGCCGGAGCAGGCCCACACAGCAGGCCACCCCCACCCTGCGAGGGCCCGTCGCCGCCCCTCCCCCTATGGCTGCAACCGGCTTTCGCTTGGCTCTGCAACGGTCTGCTCAGCTCGCCACCCGGCGCGTTGTCACCCGTGCCACCCGACCCAGGCGTGCTCAGTCCAGCACGATCATCAGCGCCTCGAAACCGGTGCTCGTGCTGCTGGAGTGGCCGGTGCCGCTCGTGTCCTCGACCAGCAACAGATCACCGGGGCGGGCGATCACCTTCTCGCCGGACGCGGTCACCTCGCACTCGCCCGAGAGCATGACCACCAGGCGGCGCCCGGCCTCAGGCTGCTCCGGGTGGCCGCCCCCGGCCGGTGCCCGAACCACCATGCAGGCCGACGCCTTGAGTGGCGCGGAGGCACTCAACTCGCCCGGGTCGGGTACCGCCGGCAGGAGCCCCGGCTCCCAGGACTCGAATCGGGCGGCTCCGTCCTGTCCGGCGTACAGCCGTCGCAGCGTCATATCCAGCACAGTAGGTGCACCTGGCTCAGCCACCCATGACGTCACCGCCGAAGCCTCGTCCCCGCCTGCAGATCTCTCTCCGGATCGGATCTCGGGCGTCGGATGGCCTCACTCGGCAGCTGGGCAGGCCGCCAGGTCAGCGGCCCCCGTTCCGGTCCTGAAGGCGGTGTGGCCCGACGCCAAGGGCCCACTTCCTCCGCCAGACGGTTGCGTGGGGGCGAGATACCGGTCGGCTGATCCACATGCCGTCACGGATGTCCTGGCTTAGCGTTCTGACCATGGGCGTCAGGTGTTGCGCTGCATGACCGGGATCAGGACCGGCGAGAGTCCGGGTGAGGCTGATCCGCTCGATGAGGCATTGGCGGCGGCTGTACGCCGTACAGGTGCCAGGTCCGGGGGTGTCTACCTGCTGGACCCGGCTGAATCCGCGCTGGGTCTGGTCGCGCTGTGCGGCGTACCGGTCGAGGCTTTCTCACCGTATTGGCGGGTCTCCTTCGCTGCCCACGGTCCGACCCAGGACGCGATACGCGACGAGCGGCTCGTCTGGGTGAGTTCCCTCGAGGAACTGGCCCAGTTCTATCCGCGTGTCGCGGCGGCCATTCCGTATCCGGTCGCGTTCGCATCGGTCCCGCTCACCGGGGTCCGGCACTGCCGGGGTGCGCTGTTGCTGATGTGGGTTCCGGGTCGTTCTCCTCTTCTCAGCCGCGGTGAACTCACGCACATCGCCCTGAGCGCCCGGCGTATCACCCGGGTTCTGGACGCAGCCGCCGACCCTCCGGTCATTCCGGACCGGCCACGCTTCGTCCGCCCCCACCACGCGGAGCCGTGGCCACAATCCGGACTCGCGGCGGCCGACCTGGTGGAACGTCTTCCCCTCGGCATCCTCGCTCTCGACCTCGGCGGGCGCATCACCTTCGTGAACACCGCAGCCGCCGGTCTGCTGGGCATACCGGCGGAGCAACTGCTGGGAACTCAGCCGTGGCAGTCACTGCCGTGGCTGGACAACATCACGTACATGGACGCGTACCGCACGGCCTTCAGCAGCCGCGAGCCTCTCGCCCTGACGGTTCTGCGCCCACCGGACCAGTGGCTCGACTTCCGCCTCCACACGGACGACAGCGGCACAAGCGTCCTCATCACCCCCGACCACTCGTCCAAGCACCTTGTCATGCAGCCGACCTCCACCGGCACTCCGCCGGAGAGCCGCATCCATCTCCTGATGGCCATGGCGGCCGCCCTGACCGAAACCGTCGGCGTCCAGGACGTCGTCGACCTGGTTGCCGACCAGATCCTGCCTGCCTTCGGCGCCCACGGCATGATCATGTCCACCGCCGACGCCGGCCGCATACAGATCATCGGTTACCGCGGCTACGCCCCCGACGTCATCGAGCAGTTGGACGGCATGCCCACGGACGCCGATCTGACCCCCGCCGGCCTCGCTCTGGCCACCGGCGCCTTCTCGTTCTTCGCCGACCGCGGCGAACTGGCCCGCCTCTACCCCAGGACCCCGCAGATCAGCGACAAGCAAGCATGGGCCTTCCTTCCGCTGGTCGCCTCCGGGCGCCCCCTCGGCTGCCTCCTCCTCGCCTACAAGCACCCTCACCCCTTCACCACCGCCGAACGCTCCATCCTCACGCCTCTCGCCGGCCTCATCGCCCAGGCCCTGGACCGGGCACGTCTCTACGACGCCAAGCACAGCCTCGCCCACGCCCTCCAGCAGACTCTCCTGCCCCACGCCCTGCCCAACGTGACCGGACTCGACGTGGCCGCCCGTTACCTCCCCGCCAGCCATGGCATGGACATCGGCGGCGACTTCTACGACCTCATCCGCCTCACGGACACCACCGCCGCAGCCGTCATCGGAGATGTGCAGGGCCACGACATGACGGCAGCCGCGCTCATGGGCCAGGTCCGCATGGCCGTCCACTCCCATGCCACGGCCGGAGCCACCCCCGACCAGGTCCTCACCCGCACCGACCGCGACCTCGCCGACCTCAACGCCAGCCGTTTCGTCACCTGTCTCTACGCCCACCTCGACCTGGCCCGCCACCGGATGACCCTCGCCAGCGCCGGCCACCCGCCTCCACTCCTGCGACCTCCCGACGAACGGGCCCATGCCGTCGACGTCCGCCCCGGCCCGCCTCTCGGCATCGGCATCGGTCCCCCCTCCTACCCGCTCACCACGGTGTCCCTCGCCCCGGAGTCCCTCCTCACCCTGTACACCGACGGCCTGGTGGAAAGCCCTGGCATCGACATCACCCAGACCACCGCCGACGTCGCACACCACCTCGGTGAGACAGCCGACCTGCCCCTGCATCAACTCGTCGACAGCCTCCTCCACCACACTCGCCGCGCGAGCCGGCACACCGACGACATCGCCCTGCTCCTGCTTCAAACTCAGTCGCAGAGCTGACAGGTCCGCCCGGTCGGCCTGGCGTGGTCTCACTCCCCATAGCGATCAGGGTCGTTGTCGAGAGTGGGGGTGGGTGGACGGCCGGGCGGGTCCGGGCACGGCGGTGGACCGACGACGGGGTCGCCGACTGCAGCAGATTGCGGGTCGGGGGAAACCCGAGTCGGTCCGCGGCCTCCGGGGGCCGGTCCGGGTAATGCCCGCCTGGTCGCGGCACACACGAGAACTCGCCGTAGGGAGGCGCGGATCTTCATGGACGAGTAGCCCTTGTCATCGTGGTCGAGTCGACACAGACGAGGACACGTCCCGCGCACGGTCGCGGTATCAAGGCCGTGATCCCGGAACGCATCGGCCAGACCAACGGCCCCATCCGCCGAGGCGAGTTCCGCTGTCGGCCGCACCTTTTGCGGACACGGCCTAGAACTGCTCGACGGTCCAGGTGACAGCGTGTGGGGCGAGGAAGTTGAGGAAGTCGGTCGGATCGTAGGCTTGCGCGGGTGCCAGCGCGCCGGGCCTGGGTGGGTCGGCGGCGAGCCGGCGGGCGGCCTCGACGGCGATCACCGCGGTGGTGCCGTACGTGTCGGTGCCTTCCACCACGCCCCGGGCGCGGCGGCCGTCGGTGCCAAGAGCGTGGACGACAATGACGAACTTCGTGGTGCGCCGGTGCTCTGCGGTCGGCCCCTCCGGAAGCGAGTCGATGAGGTCGGGCGTGACGGAGCTGAACGCGGGAACCAGTTCCGCTCTGGCCACGCCTTCCACCCAGTTGGCGGGAAGATGCCTCGGCGCGGTGGCCACGCCGGGCAGAGCGAACTTCACCACCGGGACCGGCTCCGGGCTCCCAGGGAAGATCATCGAGGTACGCCGTACCGGGACGCCCGGACGCCACTGGCCGCCGTCGTAGACCTCACCGCCGGTGGTGAATGACTCCAGATTGGCCAGTGCTGAGCGGAGCGTGCCGCGGCTGGGGGTGGACGTTCCTCTGGTCAGGTCGAGGGCGATGACGACCTCCTCGACCGGTGCGACGCGCGCGGCGGCGAGCGCGGCGATCAGGTCGCCTGGAAGACAGTCGTCGTTCGCACCGGGGACGATGGTGACCCCGGTGTCGCTGGAGAAGGTGTCGAAGACCTGCTTGAGGTACAGCTGCTCGCCCGAGGTGTCGACGTAGTGGCAGCCCGCCGCGACCGCGGCGTGGATCACCGGTATACCGGAGACGGTGAACGGCCCGGCGCAGTTGATCACCGCCTCGGCGCCTCGGAACGCGGCCACCAGACCGTCGTGGTCATCCGTGTCGGCCACGCGCCGCTCGGCGTCGGGCGTGCCGACGGACTGGAGGCGCGCCACGTTGCGCCCGACCAGCACCGTGTCGATACCGCGCCGGGACAGTTCGGCGACCACGAGGTTGCCCTGATACCCGTACGCGCCATATACAGCAATCTTCATATGGGTACCGTAGGACGACCATGGGAGACGACCAATGCGACATCGTCTTCTCCGGATGTTTCATCGTCTCTATGATGATGGGATGGATGTCCTCTCCGACGCGGTCGCGACCATCCGGGCCGGGCGGCCGCACTCGGCGCGTGCCGAACGATCCCGGCCGTTCGCGGTGCGGCACGATGCCTTCGGTGGCGCCGGGTTCCATGTCGTCCTGGAGGGGTCGTGCTGCGTGATTCCACCGGACGGCGGCCCGATCGTCCTTGGCGTGGGTGATGTGGTGTTCCTGCCGCATGGAGCCGCGCATGCGGTGGCCGACAGCCCGGCCACCCCGCTGGCCAGGACACCGGTCCTGGCGTTGCCCGAGGTCCAGCCCAGCCGGAACGGTGCCGCGCCGATCGTGATGCTCTGCGGGGCGTACCTGTTGGATCGGTCCCGACCGCACCCGCTGCTGGCGGAGTTGCCGGACATCATCCATCTGCCGTCCCGGGTCGGCCGATACCAGGCGCTGCGCACCGCGATCGACCTGCTCGGCGCCGAGTTGGAGCAGCCACGGCCGGGCAGCGACGGCGCGGTACCGTCCCTGCTGGATCTCCTGCTGCTCTACATCCTGCGGGCCTGGTTCGATGAACGGGCCGACCACGGCGGCACCGGGTGGGCGGCGGCGCTACGCGACCCCGCAGTGGCAGCCGCGCTGCGGGCCATCCACGGCGACCCTGGTCGACCATGGACTGTCGAAGGGCTCGGCGCGCAGGGCGGGTTGTCACGTGCGGCCTTCGCCCGCCGGTTCACCGCTCTGGTCGGCCAGCCGCCGCTCACCTACCTCGCCTGGTGGCGGATGACCATTGCGGCGAAGCTGCTCCGGGACAGCGACGCTCCGCTGGGGACGATTGCCCGGGAGGTCGGTTACGGCTCGCAGTACGCATTCGCGCACGCGTTCAAGCGGGAGTGCGGGCTCGCCCCAGGAGCCTTCCGGAACACCTGACGAGCCCTGCACGCTCCCCGCGCCGTTATGGCGAGCGGCGGTGATCTCCGAGGAGCGGGCGGGGTGTGCGGCGGAGATCCGCACCAACCGCCCCTTGGCGTCCGTGATGGCGAGAAACAGCAGGCCGTGGGCCTTGTGTTTGCCCGAACAGTCCGGCCGGTCGGCCGGTCGGCCGGTACGGAGCGACGACGGGTGCGCACCAAAATGCCTGGCGGCAGTCTCCGGGCCCCCAACAATCCGGACCGGGACGACGAGGTGCTGTACGGCGGGCTCAGGGCCGAAGGACGTACTTGCCGCGCACGCCGCCCTCGGCGACCGCGCGATGGACGGCGGCGACCTGGTCGAGCGGTACGACGGCGTGCACCCTCGCCGGCAGGTGGCCGCTCGCGGTGGCGTCGAGGAGCTGGGCGAGCCGGGCACCGTCGGGGTGGGCCACCACCACGAGGACGGTTACGCCGCGTTCCGCTGCGGGCCTCGCGCCAGGCTGCACGCCGACGAAGAGGCCGCCGTCGCGGACCAGTGCGACGCCCTGCTCCTGGATCGCGGCACCGTCGGCTACCGCGTCCCAGCCGCGCGCGGCCTGTGCGGTGAAGTCGGCGCCAAGGCTGCGCACGAACTTCTCGTCCTTGGTCCGGGCCAGTCCGGTCACCCGCCAGCCGCGGTCCCGGGCGAGCGGGATGATGTACCCCCCGACCGCGCCTGCGGCCCCGGTGACCAGCAGACTCCGGCCTCCGCCGTCGCCGAGCAGGTCGACCAGCTGGGCGGCGGCCAGGCTGTTGAGCGGGATCGTGGCTGCCGTGGCCAGGTCGAGGCTGTCGGGCACGAGGGCGGTGTCGCTCGCCGCGACGACGAGCTGCTCGGCGTACGTGCCGAAGTCGCGGTCGAACCCGTCGACCAGCCCCGCGACGCGGCTGCCGACCGGGAGGTCGACGTCCGGGCCGGCTGCGGCGACGGTGCCGGCGAAGTCCCAGCCCAGGCCGGTGTGGTCGGGCTGGTCGATCATCCCGAGCCCGTGGAACACCCCGGCGGAGAGCGCCAGGTCGACCGGGTTGACCGCGGCCCCGGCGATCTCGACCCGAACCTGGCCCGGCCCGGGCTCGACGACGGGTACGTCGATGATCTCGATGGAGTCGGGACCGCCCGGGGTGCGGACGACTGCGGTGCGGTAGGTGGTGGACATGTTCGCCTCCTGTGGACTTATCAGTGCTGCTCCACCACCATGGACAGGTAACTCTCCAACGGGAAGTAGGCACCTCGAAGTGCGTATGTCACCGAGCGGTAGGAAGGAGCGGCCGATGCCGACGATCACGGCGGCCCAGAAGCGGGCGCAGGCGAAGCTGGAGTACGACGCGTTCCTGGCGAGCTGTCCCAGCCGCCAGCTCCTCGACCGGATCTCCGACAAGTGGGTGGCACTGGTTCTGGCCGCGCTCGGCAGCGACGCCCCGCGCCCCGGGGAAGACTGCATCGGCGAGCCACGGTCGATGCGCTACTCCGAGCTGTCCCGCCGGCTGGCCGGGGTCAGCCAGAAGATGCTCACCCAGACGCTGCGCTCCCTCGAACGCGACGGCGTGCTCACCCGCACGGTGACGCCGACTGTGCCTGTCACAGTCACCTACGAACTGACCGACCTCGGATTCTCGCTCCACGGGGTCATGCGCGGCATCAAGGAATGGGCGGAGGCGCACATGGACGAGGTTTTCGCCAACCGAGAGCAGTACGACACCCGCGCCGTCCCGCGCAGCGAGGCCCCGGCGGCCACGTCCTGATGAGCACGGCCGATGCTCGTCGGGTGGGGGTTGGCGGCGATTGATCGTTGCGTTACTGGCTGTCGCGTGCGGCGAGCCGTTTGGTGATCTCGGTCTTGACCGTCTCGTGCAACTCGTCTGACGTGAAGCCGAGGTTGCGCAAGATCTGCGCGGCCGGGCTCTCCTCGGCGCGGATCAGGCCCAGCAGCGTGTGTTCCGTGCCGACCCAGTCATGGCCGAGGTCGGCCGACGCGCGACGTGCCTGCTCGATGGCTTCCTTGCTCTCCGGCCGGAACGCGATGTGACCCCGCAGTACCTTCTTCCCGGCAGGCGGCATCGCTTCCTCGATCGCGTCGCGGATGCGTTGCTCCGACTCGGTTTTCGCCACCAGCACCTCGTACGCCAGGCCCTGCGGTTCGCCGAGCAGGCCGAGCAGCATGTGTTCGGTGCCGATGAAGTCGTGCTTGTGCGTTCGTGCGGCCTCCTGCGCCAGCACGATGCCGTGCCGGTTCAGGTTGGTGAACCGCTCGAACGCGGCGGGCGTGTGGCGTTGCTGGGCGGCCTGCTTGGACACCCCGATGGCGTCGCCGATCTCGGTCCACGACGCGCCGGTCTGCTTGGCCTTGCTGACGTAGTGGTCGATGAGCTGGTCACCGAGGTCGGACAGGGTCTGGGCACGCAGTCGCGCCTCGCTGATGCGGGCCAGTTCGTTGGCGCCGGGGAGTTCCTCGTCGAGACGGGCGATCAGGTCAGCCAGGCTGATGTCGAGTGGACTCATGCGTCAATCGTAAGTTGACGACCCTCTATCGTCAACCTGTAATTGACGTTCCCGCGGAACAGGTCGGCCGCAGTGGTGTGACGGCCCGGGGGGCGTCTGCGGGACTGGGCCGAAGCCGTCGACGGGACGCGATACCCCGCTTCCGCGGACTGCGCGGCCGGCCGTACAGCCCTCGTCCGCGTGGGGCTGCGTGGGGCGTCCTCGTCGTGGGCCGAAGCGCGAACGGAAGGGCGGGATCCCGCACATCTGCGGGATCAGCGGGATCAGTGCCTGGCTGTCGTGGAGGTTGGCGGCCGAGATGCCCACCGGGAGCGGCAGCCGATGTGCCCGAACACGATCGCCGCTGGCACCGGCCGGTCATCGCGGTGACGTCGACCGCCGTCCTGCGCACGCCCCGGCGCATCGAGCGCCCGCGCACCCGAACAGCTCCCGCGAACCTGTCCGGCACCGGCCGCTCAGCCATCCCCGTGCCCGAGACTCCGAACTGCCGGCAGTCAAGCCACCGTGCTGTCGTGCTGTCGTGCTGTCGTGCTGTCGTGCTGTCGGCGCACCATCTCGGAGATCCAGGTGGGCGCGAACGGAGATGTGCAGCCCGGGGAGGTCTACGGTTTGCGTCCCACCGCGCAGTACGCGTCCACCCCCGGATTGGCCGGATCCCCCGCCTCCGGACGCCACTCGGGAACCTGCACCACCCCGGGCTCCACCAGCTCCAGCCCCTCGAAGAACCCGGCGATCTCGTCGACGGAACGGACGTAGTACGGCACGGCACCGCTGCTGTTGTACGCCTCCGAAGCGGCGATCATGCCCTCGCTGGTAGCGGTGCTGTCGCTGATCACCAGGTAGCTGCCCGAAGGGAGGCCGGCCATGAGGCGGGCGACCAGGTCGCGCGCCTGGCCGTAGTCGGCGACGTGACCCAGCGTGTTGAGAATCATCAGCGCGACCGGGCGGGAGAAGTCCAGGGTGCCCCTGGCGGCCTTGAGGACGGCCTCCGGGTCGTACAGGTCGGCGTCCAGGTAGGCGGTGGCGCCCTCGGGGGAGCTGGTCAGCAGAGCGTGGGCGTGGGAGAGGACGATCGGGTCGTTGTCGACGTACACGATCCGGGCGTCCGGCGCGGTGCGCTGGGCCACCTCGTGCGTGTTGTCGGCGGTCGGCAGCCCCGTACCGATGTCCAGGAACTGCCGTATGCCCCGCTCGCCGGCGATGTGGCGGACGGCGCGGCCCAGGAACAGCCGACTAGTCACCGCGACATCCACCAGCCCCGGGAAGATCTGCTTGATGCTGTCGCCGATCTCCCGGTCGACCTCGTAGTTGTCCTTGCCACCGACGAAGTAGTTCCAGAACCGGGCGGAGTGCGGCTTGGATGTGTCGACACGGGTTGTCCGTGCCGTCGCGTCGCCCTCGGTCTGCGGGGTGGGCTCGGACACTACTGGCCTCCTGGAGAGACGGATGGGTGGCGGGGAGCCCAACCTATGTGAACTCCCGTTCGTCACAGGGCAGTTGAACGTTCACTGCCGTCACCTACCGTGAAGTTTCGGCCAATCCTCGGCAGGGCTCGCCTTGGCCCGGCCAGGGGCCTGTCGAGCCGGGCCAGGCATGCTTTCGCGGCCTGATCCGGATTCGCCGGGTCGGCGCCCAGGAGCTCGACGCAGGCCTGCGCGTACCCCGACACGGCGGCCGCGCGGCTGCCGACCATGATCCATACCAGGATGTCCACATCACCGGATTCGCACGCGGCACCAGCATGACCGGCGGCGAGCCGGGTCTTGCCGACCCCGCCGACACCGGTCACCACCAGGCATGACACCCCCGCGTGCCCGTCGGAGGCCCACAGCATGCGCGCCCCGGCCCGGCGCCGGAAGAACTGTGCCCGAGGCGGGATGACCCCTGCCTGATGCGGCCAGGCTGCCGGCTCCCGCCGAGCGCCGTACTGCACGACGGCCAGGCTGCCGACGTACCCGGTGACGGCGACGGCGCCGTCGGAGGCGTGAGCGTCCCCGGTCCCCGGTCCTCGCACCGCGCCCGCGCCGCCCGGGCCGTCGGCTTCCGGGGCCGGCCGGCGGTAGCCGGTCACCGCGGTCGCTCCGCCGTGAGGGCAGGCATCCCCGGTGTCGGTGACGGCCACCGCTGGGGCATCCCCTACGCCCCGGGCAGGGAGTCGCAGGGCTCGGACGAAGGGCGGCGCTTCCGCCATCGCATGAAGGCGCCGGTACTCAGGCCGGACCGGTGTCGCGTTGCCGGGCGGTGGTGGCCACACCGTCAGCGGGGAGCCACTTCCGAGATCAGGCCCTGGACGCGTGCCTGGATCGCGTCGCGGATGGGGCGTACGGCCTCGACGCCCTGCCCGGCCGGGTCGTCGAGCTGCCAGTCGAGGTATCGCTTGCCGGGGAAGACGGGACACGCGTCGCCGCACCCCATGGTGATCACGACGTCGGACGCCTGGACAGCCTCCGGCGTGAGGATCTTCGGGGTCTGGGCGGAGATGTCGATGCCGATCTCGCTCATCGCTTCGACCACGGCCGGGTTGACGGCGTCGGCGGGAGCGGAGCCGGCGGAGCGGACCTCGATGCGGTCGCCCGCGAGGTGGGCGAGGAAGGCGGCGGCCATTTGGGAGCGGCCGGCGTTGTGGACGCAGACGAACAGCACCGACGGGTGCGAGGCGGAAGTGCTCATTGCGGTGCCTTTCTCGGGGGTGTGGTCAGGAGGAGGCGGGTTCGGGTTCGCCTCGCGGGACGCCGATTTCGCGGCGGGCCGGGGCGGCCTTCGGGCTGTAGACCACTGCCACGACGCCGAGCCCGAGCGCGGCGCCGAGCAGCTGGGCGACGACGAACGGGGGGACGGAGGCGGGCGCGATCCCGGCGAAGGTGTCGGTGAAGGCCCGGCCGACGGTCACCGCCGGGTTCGCGACGGACGTGGAGGAGGTGAACCAGTAGGCGGCACCGATGTAGGAGGCCACCGCGGCCGGTGCGAGCGCGGCGCGGCCGATCCGGTCGAGGCCGAGGATCAGCAGGATCAGCCCGGCCGTGGCGACGACCTCCCCCAGCCACAGGTGTCCGGCGGACCGGTCGTGGGTGGAGAACTCGACCAGCGGCCTGTCGAACATCGCGTCGGCCAGGACGGCCCCACCGATCGCGCCCGCGGTCTGGGCGGACACGTACGCGGCGACGTCCCGGACGGTGAGGCCGTCCGGGGTGCGGCGGTCGGCGAACCAGGCGACGAGGGTGACGGCCGGGTTGAAGTGCGCGCCGGAGACCGGCCCGAGCAGCAGGATGAGCACGCCCAGGCCGAAGACGGTGGCGAGGGAGTTGGCGAGCAGCTGTACGCCGACGTCGCGCGACAGCTCGGTGGCCTGGATGCCGGAGCCGACCACGGGAGCCACCAGCAGTCCGGTCCCGATCGCCTCGGCCGCGGTACGGCGGCCCAGGGAGGCGTTCACGCGCCGGCTCCGGCGGTCTGCGGAGTGGTCAGGAACGCGGCGAGCCGGTCCAGGACGCCGGGCAGCACCCAGTAGTGGACCCAGGTGCCGCGCCGCTCGCAGTCGATGAGCCCGGCCTGGCGCAGGAGCTTGAGGTGGTGGGAGATCGTCGGCTGGGACAGGTCGAAGGCCGGGGTCAGCTCGCACACGCACACCTCGCCGCCCTCCCCGCGCGAGGCGATCATCGACATCAGGCGCAGCCGGACCGGGTCACCCAGGGCCTTGAAGACCTTCGCCAGCTCGGCCGCCTGGTTCTCGTCCAGTGGCGCGGTGGACAGGCCCGGGCAGCAGGCGGCGTCCTGGCCGATCACCTCAAGCTCTTGTTTCGACATGCCTCTATGTTGACGTTTTTCGATCCAAGGCGCAAGGTTGAATCAATGAACGTCAATACAGGCCGTTCGGAGCCTGTGCAGCGACCATCACCCGGGAGTGAGTCATGAGCGAGCAGTCCACCGACCTGCGTGAAACCGTCCGCCGCCGGTATGCGGCGGCAGCCGTGAAGGTCTCCGGGGGCGGCACCGCCTGCTGCGGACCCGAGCCGGTCGAGGTCGACGAGAACTTCGGCTCGACCCGCTACGCGGCCGACGAGCGCGACACCCTGCCCGCCGAGGCCCTCGCGGCCTCCCTCGGCTGCGGCAACCCCACCGCCGTAGCCGAACTGCGCGAAGGCGAGCGCGTTCTGGATCTCGGCTCCGGCGGCGGCATCGACGTCCTGCTCTCCGCCCGCCGCGTCGGCCCCACCGGCAAGGCGTACGGGCTGGACATGACCGACGAGATGCTCGCCCTGGCCCTCGCCAACGCCGCGAAGGCGGGCGCGACGAACGTGGAGTTCCTCAAGGGCACCATCGAGGCGATCCCGCTGCCGGCGAACACCGTCGACGTGGTGATCTCCAACTGCGTGATCAACCTGTCCACCGACAAGCCCGCCGTCTTCGCCGAGACCTTCCGCGTGCTCAGGTCCGGCGGCCGGATCGGCGTATCCGACGTCGTCGCCGACGACACCCTCACCGTCGAACAGCGGGCCGAGCGCGGCGACTACGTCGGCTGCATCGCCGGAGCCCTGTCCTTCGCCGAATACCGCGCGGGCCTGGAGGCGGCCGGCTTCACGGACATCGAGATCACTCCCACCCATCCGGTCGCCGACGGCATGCACTCCGCCATCGTCCGCGCCGCCAAGCCCACCACCGCGACGTCCGCGACGGACGACTCCCGCTGCGGTGTCACCGCCTGCTGCACCCCGGCCGAACAGGCGACCGACCCTTCGGTCACAGCCGGCGCGGCCAAGAGCGCCGCCGGGTGCGCCTGCCAGAACTGACGTCCCGGGGCGAAGGGCGCGCAGGCCACGGGCCGGATCCGCGTCAGCCGACGGCCGCCGGGCGGCCCAGCGCGTCACCGAGGTCGAACTCGGTACGGCCACGGGTCTGGAAACCCTGCTCGAACAGCTGGGCCGTGCGTTGCCGCATCGCCTCGCCCCGAACGAGCGCTGGGACAGCGCGGCATCCGCGCGGACGTCGGCCGGAGTCGGCAGGCTGACGGAGTTGACGGCGGTCTTGGCCGCGATCAGCGCATCACGGGGGGAAGTTCCCCATGCGCGCGGCCAGGCCGGTGACGAACTCCTCCAGTTCGGCGTCGGGCACGGCCCGGTTGATCCATCCGTAGCGCGGCAACGCCGCACAGCGCAGTCCGCTGTGACTGGCAGCTACTTTCGCTGAGGGTGGCGTGGGGCAGGCACACGATCCTGGAGGCCGCGCCCAAGGGGAGGGTCCGCTCAGCGGATCGGTTCCGTGGCGGCCGACGGCGGGCGGTCCTTAGCGTCCGGCCACCGGGTCACCGCTGGGAACTGGGAGGCAACGCATGTCCAGGAGCGCCGTGTTGGAGCTGGCCGAGGAACGGGCCCGGGCGTCGATCGGGAAGGGGGAACAACGGTCGTTGGGGGTCGTACGGGCCGAGGACGCGGCGGAGTTCTCGCGGGCGTGCGGAGAGAGCGCACCGCGGCTGGTCGATCCCGCCCGCGCCGACTTCGCCGTCCATCCGATGTACGTGGTGAGTCTGTTGCGCGGGGCGCCCGGGGCCCGTCCGGAGGAGTTCCGGCCGGACGGCATGTACCGCGACGAGGTGCCCGGCACCGACGAACTGGACGTCCGGCTCATGGCAGGCGGCCAGGACGTGCGCTGGATCGACACGGTGCGACCGGGCGACCGGATCGAGATGCGGCGCACGCTCACGGCCGTGGAGCGCAAGGGCGGTGGTGCGGGTTTCCTTCTGCTCACGGTACTGAAGACGTACGCCGCCGGACGGGGGACGCTGATCGAGGTCACGGAGAGGTTCATCGTCCGATGACGGGGCATGTGGGGCAGGTCGTCGTGGGCCGGGCGACGTTCCCGGTGGAACTGACGCCCGACGCGATCACCCTGCTGCGGTTCGGGGCGGTCACCCGCAACGCCCATCGCATCCACTACGACACCGAGTCCGCCCGTGCGGAGGGGCTGGCCGGGCCGGTCGTCATGGCGCAGCTTCACGGCTGTCTGTTCCACCGTGCCGCCGCGGAGTTCGCGGGCCCGGGCGGGCAGGTACGGCAGGTGGGGTGGCAGAACCGGGCGCCGGCGTGCGTCGGTGAGCGACTGGTGGTGACCGGCACCGTCCGGTCGGTGGACACGACCAGCGGTGAGGTCACCCTGGACCTGGTCGAGCACTGCGGCCCCGACGACGTGGTGTGCTGCCGGGGCCGTGCCGTGGTCGTCCTGGGGTGAGGTTCGCCCCGTCCTTTCGAGGTCAGGCCTCTCCCGCGTCGTCGACCAGCATCCGCGCTATGCCCTGGGGGCTGAAGACGTCCCGTAGCGCGAGGGCGATGCCGCCGTGGATCCCTGCGCTCGCGCCCAGTTGGGTGGAGGTGATGGTGAGTTTGCGGGTGGCCAGGGGCAGGGCCCTCTGGTAGACCACGGCGCGGACCCCGGACAGGAGGTCGTCGCGCAGATCGCTCAGCGGGCCGCCGAGGACCAGCGTGCGCGGGTTGAACATGTAGACCAGCAGGGCCGCCACTTCACCGATCTCGGTGGCCGCCTGACGCAGGGCACGCACGGCGGGCGGGTCGTTGTTCGCGACGCGTTCCGCCAGCGCATGGGTCCCGTACAGCGGATCCTCGTCGGTCGACTCGGGGATGCCGAGGCCGCGTACGACAGCCCGGTGGGAGGCGACCGCGCTGACGCAGCCGACGTTGCCGCAGCCGCACAGTGCGTCGCCCCCGCCGACGGCACGGATGTGGCCGACGTCCCCGGCGGCGCCGTCGGCTCCGCGGAACACCTCGCCTTCCCCGGTGACGAGTCCCGCCCCGACACCAGTACCGATCTTGATGAACAGCAGCGGGGTGTCGACCTGTTGCCGGTGGGCCTCGCCGAGCGCCATGAGGTTCGCGTCGTTGTCCACCACGGCGGGAGCACGGAAGCGGCTGCCGAGTCGTTCGGCCGCCGGATAGCCGTCCCAGCCGGGCATTCCTCCGGTCGGCCGCACCGCGCAGCCCCGCTGGACATCCACGGGCCCGGGCAGGCTCAGCACCACTTCGCGGACCCGGTCGGGCTCGCGCCCGCACCGCGTCAGCAGGCCCACCAGACGCTCGGCCACCGTCGCCAGCACGGTTTCCGGCCCGGCGTCGGTCCGGACGTCCACTGTTTCGGACGCGAGCACCCGCCCGGCGAGATCGGCGATCGCGACCTGCGAAGCCAGCAGATCGATGTCCACCACGGCGATGGTCCCCGCCCGCGGGCTGAGCGTCAGCACGCGCGGCGGCCGGCCTCTCACCGACTCGCCGGACTCGATCTCCTGGAGGATGCCGCGCGCGACGAGATGGTCGACCTGCTGACCGACCGTCGAGCGGGCGAGGCCGCTACGCCGCGCGATCTCGGCACGGCTGGTCGCCCTGCCCGACACCACGAGATCGAGCACTCTGGGCAGCCCGGCGGGCACCGCGGGGAGCGGAACCGGGTCGGCCGGATATCCATCGCCTTTACGCACTTTCGAGACCCTATTTTTGGTGCGTCACACCCGTCAACGGTTCGCTTCGGCCGCCTTTAGTCCGCGAAGAAAATTAAAAATGGCATCTTGCCCCGCAGTCGCGAACTAACGATGGTGATGCGATACGCGGCGTTCAGGTGCACATCGGGCACCGTGACAGTCAACCGCCGCTGAAAAGGGCGGGATTATCTCCATGGCGTGGGACTGAAGTCAATGGCATGCGGGCTCCTCTTGAGGCACGCTCCCGCCGCCGAGGCCCCTTCGGTGCAGCCCACGACCCTGTCCACGCACTGGTTCCGGTGCGCGGCCCGTGTGCTCGTGACCGCTCCGACACCTGGTCAGACGTCCTTCTCCTACCGCCCTTCCCCTCGGCCGCCACAGGCACGGCCGGTCGGGCCGGCGACCCCTGACACCCGTCGCCTTCGATTATCACGATTCGGCATCCGGGCGACCGGCGTTCTGCTCAGCGGACCGAGTACCTCGTCCGTCCTCTCCGCGCCGCCCTTAAATACTCACCACTCGAGCCCGACAGAGGCACGGCTCCCGGATTGAGGGACCGGTCTCCCGCACGCCGAACAGGTATCCCAGGCCCGGCACCCCGCCTCGGAGCGGCGTCACCTTTCTGTCCTCCACACACCCCGCACCGCCCATTGGAGAGGAATCCCTGGCCATGGCCAAGCAGACGCATCGGATCGGCATCCTCGGCAGCGGCAACATATTCGGCCGGTACGTCACCGGGCTCGCCGCCCACTTCCCGGAGTTGCGGATCGTACGCGTGGGCGACATCGACGTGGCGCGGGCCAAACAGGCCGCCGCCGACCACGCCGTCCCGGCCTGGGGCGACGACGCGGAGCTGTACGGCGACGAGTCGGTGGACATCATCGTCAACCTCACGCCGCCGGTGCACCACGCCCGCACGATCATCACCGGGCTGGACGCAGGCAAACACGTCTACGTCGAAAAGCCCCTGGCCACGACCGTCGAGGAGGGCCGGGCCGTCCTCTCGGCCGCCGCGCGGAGCGGACGCGTCCTCGGCTCGGCTCCGGACACCTTCCTGGGGAGCGCGAGCCAGACGGCCCGCAGGGCACTCGACGAGGGCCTCATCGGCACCCCCGTCGGCGCCTCGGCGTTCATCGGCCACAGCAAGGCCGAGACCTGGCACCCGGACCCGCGCTTCCTGTTCCAGCCGGGCGGCGGCCCCGTGATGGACATGGGTCCCTACTACTTCGCGATCCTGGTGAACCTCCTGGGCCCGGTCCGCTCCGTCACCGCCGCCAGCCGGATCGGCGCCCCGACGAGGCCGGTGACCGCACCGGAGCGCGCCGTCGACTCCGTCGAGGTCACGGTCCCCACCCACGCCGGTGCGGTGCTGACCTTCGCCTCCGGTGTCATCGCCACGGCGCAGATGAGCTTCGACGTGTGGGACAGCGACCTTCCCTTCATGGAGATCTACGGCACCGAGGGCACCCTGTCCCTGGCGAACCCGAACCACTTCGACGGCGACGTACGGGTCAGGCGGCACGGCGACGCCGAATGGACGGTGCTGAAGCCGGCTTTCGCCCTCTTCGGTGCCGTCGGCACCCGGGAGCAGGCCCGGCGCGGCCTCGGCGTGCGCGATCTCGCCGACGCGGTCGAGGGCGGCCCGCACCGCGCGAACGCCGCGTACGCCTTCCACGTCCTCGAAGCGCTGTGCGCCGTGGACAAGGCCTCCGAGGAGGGACGGGTCGTGGAGCTGGACAGCACCTGCGAGCGCCCGCAGCCCCGTGTCTCCGACTGACCGACCGAGCGACTGACCGACCCCGGGCGCGGGACGGTTCGACCCGACGCCCGGACAGCACATGAACAGGAGGCTCGCAGTGCCCGAAGCCTATGGATTCACCGGATACGGCGGACCCGAGGTGCAGCGGTTCCTCGATCTGCCCAAGCCCGCTCCCGGGCCGGACGAGTTGCTCGTCAAGGTGTACGCGGCAGGCGTCAACCCGGTGGACTGGGGGGTCCGATCCGGGTTGCACCAGGGCTTCCTCCCTCTCGGCCTGCCTGCGGTGCTCGGCCGCGAGGCCGCCGGTGTGGTCGAGCGACTCGGCGAGGGGGTCGAGGGGTTCGCGGTGGGCGACGCCGTGTTCGGCACCAGTGCCCGGGGTTGCGGCTGCTACGCACGCCACGCGCTCCTGACCGCGAGTCAGGCGGCGCTCAGGCCCGCCACGGTCTCCTTCGCCGACGCGGCGGTACTGCCGGTGGCGGCCGTCACCGCGTACGACGGAGTGGCCCGACTCGCTCCGGCCGTGGGCGAGACGCTGCTCGTCCTGGGCGTCGGAGGCGGCGTCGGCGTCGCAGCGGCGCAGCTGGCACGGGACGCCGGCGTGTCGGTCGTCGGCACCGCCTCCGCGGCCAAGGGGAAGTTCGTCGAGTCGCTCGGCGCGACGGCGATCGCGTACGACGGCGCCGACTTCGGCGAACGGCTCGGGAAGGCCCTGCCGAACGGCGCCGACATGGTCCTCGACCTCGTGGGCGGCACCGCGCTGGACAGTGTCTCGGCGGTGCTCTCCCCCGGCTGCCGGGTGATCTCGGCCGCCGATCCCGAAACGGCGGCCAGGTTCGGTGCCGGGCCGCTGTCACGCAGGAGTTCGACCGCCACGCTCACCGAGCTGGCCCGGCGGGTCGCGGACGGCCGGCTGGACCCGCAGGTCCGCAGCGTTTTCCCCTTCGCCCGGGCCGAAGCCGCCCTGCGCGAGGTCGAGTCCGGTCACCCGTGGGGCAAGGTGGTGCTGGACATGCACTCGCCTTCCGGCCACTGACCTGTCACGTCCCTCCTCGGGACGCCCTCCGCCTCGGGCGTGATCGACGGCTTTCCACTCCGCGTCACGCGTCACGCTCCTCGTCCAGCCGCACATCGGGGCGACTGTGCCGGCCCACCATCCCTCGTTCACCCCCGGGTTCCCCCGAACACCTCTAGGAGCATCGATGTCACTGACAAAGCCGACCTGGCAGCGTCGGCTGGTAGCGGGCGCCGCCGCGGGCGCGGCACTGCTCACGTCCGCCGCGTGCAGCGCCGCCACCCAGCCCACCGGCGCGAACTCCGCGGCAGCCGGCCCGGTCCGCGACGGAGGCACCCTCGTCGTCGCGCAGACCAGCGACGCCGACCCCGGCTCGTTCCTCAAGACCTCGTTCGGCAACCTGCTGTCCGAGTACCAGGTCTTCGAAACACTGACGATGACCAGTGCCAAGACCGGCCTGCCCACCGGCGTCCTCGCGAAGTCGTGGAAACTCGCGCCCGACGCCAAGAGCATCGACATCACCCTCCGCGACGACGTCACGTTCCACAGCGGCCGCAGACTCACGGCGGACGACGTCATCTTCACGCTGCGGAAGGTGCAGGACCCGGCGACGGGCGCGGCGAACCAGCCGATCGCCGCCCAGATACGTTCCATGACGGCCGACGGCGACCACCAGCTCACCCTCTCCTTCTCGAAGCCGACGCCGAACGTCTTCGACCTGTTCGACACCATGCCGATCGTCAACCCCGCGACCTACACCGACTACGCGGCGGGCAAGGTCGTCGACGGCACCGGCCGTTTCGCATGGAAGTCGTGGACGCCCGGCGGCAAGGTCGAGCTGACGAAGTACGCGAAGTACCGCGACGCCAAGGACACCCATCTCGACAAGATCGAGATCAACGTCATCAACGACCCCACCGCCATCGTGTCGGCGATCCGCAGCGGTCGTATCCAGTACGGCGTCGGCATGCCCGCCCTCGACGCCCGCAGCCTGAGCAAGCAGCCGGGCTACGCCCTGGTGACCTCGGGCGGATCGGCGATCCCCCTCGCCCTCGACGTGACGAAGGCGCCGTTCGACGACAAGACCGTGCGCCAGGCGATCCAGTACGCGATCGACCGCGACCGCATCGTGTCGCAGGTGGAGGGCGGCCAGGCGCAGGCCACGGACCTGCCGTGGCGGACGTCCACCGTCGGCTACGACGAGACCCAGGCCAAGCAGTACACCTATCAGCCGGCCAAGGCCAAGGAGATGCTCGCCCGGGCAGGCGTGAAGAACGCCTCGTTCGAGGTCGTCACGCTCAACACCCCCGAGGCCACCGGCATCTTCCAGATCGTCAAGAACAACCTCGCCGCGGTCGGGCTGAACGCCAAGGCCGTCCTGCTCAGCGCGACCGAGTACGACGAGCGGATCGCCAAGCGGGACATGGGGACCCCCGCGGTCCTGATGATGAACAGCAACGCGCTGTCGGCCGCGAGCCAGGTCGTGAGCCGGCCGGAGTTCGTCGCGAGCGACAACCTCCTGAAGTTCCGGAGCCCGCAGTACACGCAGCTGGTCGCGAAGGTGACGGGTGCGACCACGACCGACGCCCAGAAGGCGGCGGTGCACGACTACAACGAGTACTTCCTCGACCAGGCGTTCGCGCTTCCGCTGATCACGCGCCCGACGATGACGGTCCGGTCGCAGTCCGTCGGCGGTATCAAGGCCACCCGGTCGGGCTTCCTCGACCTCGGACAGGCGTGGCTGTCGAAATGATCCGCTTCCTCATCCGCAAGCTGCCGTCGGTGGCGTTCGTGCTCCTGACCAGCTCGGTCGTCGCCTTCGCCCTGCCCCGGCTGGCCCCCGGGAACGTCGCGGTCACCCTCGCCGGTACGGACCCGACGGCCGCCAACATCGCCGCCATCCGGCGGCAGCTGGGACTGGACCGGCCACTCGTCGTGCAGTACTGGGAGTGGATGTCCGGGCTGTTCCACGGTGACCTGGGCCAGTCCTACCTCCTCCACCGCAGTGTCGCGAGCCTGATCGGCGACCGGCTGGAGAGCACCGTCGAGCTGGCCGTGTTCGCCACACTGCTCGTCGTCGTCATCGGGACCACGCTCGGGGTGCTCGCCGGCTCGACCAGGCGCTGGTGGGCACGGGCGGCCTTCGATGTGGGCAACAGCGTCCTGGTCGCCGTACCGTCGTTCCTCACCGCGCTCGCGCTGATCCTCGTCTTCGGCGTCTACCACCGCTGGCTGCCCGTCAGCGGTGAGGTGAGCGTCCTGCACGATCCCGCGATCGGGATCCAGTACCTGGTCCTTCCCGCGGTCGCGCTGGCGCTGTCGCCCGCGGGGGGCGTGGCCCGTCTGCTCCAGACGGAGATGGCCAGGGTCCGCAACGAGGACTTCGTCGATCTGGCCCTGGCCAAGGGGGCGTCGCCCGGGCGGATCACCCTGCGCCATGTGCTGCGCAACAGCTTCGGCACCGCGGTCGTGGCGATCGGGCTGGAGATCGGCACCCTGCTCGCCGGCGCCGTGGTCATCGAGGCGGTCTTCAACCGCAACGGGCTCGGTCAACTCGCCGTGTCCAGCGTGCAGTCGCGCGACTTCACCGTCCTTCAGGTGCTGATCCTCGGTGTGGTCTGCGTCGCGGTGATCTGCCAGATCGTCACCGAGATCATCCTCGCGGCGCTCGACCCCAAGATCCGGTTGGGAGACCAGCGATGACAGACATCCCCCTGTCGGCGTCCGGTGCGACGCCCGTGGCGAAGCGCCGGAGGCTGAACCCGACGGCCGCCCGCTATCTGTCGGCCTTCCGCACGCCGAAGGGCGTCATCGGGCTGTCGATTCTCACGCTGATGATGCTCGCCGCCCTGCTCGCGCCCGTCCTGTTCCCGGGCGGCTACGACCAGCAGGGATCGAACACCTTCGCCGGACCGTCGGGTCAGCATCTCTTCGGAACGGACGAGTTCGGCCGTGACATCTTCGTCCGCAGCGTCTACGGACTGCGCGTCGACCTGAGTCTCATCCTCACCGCGGTACCGCTCAGCATGGCGATCGGCACCCTGCTCGGTCTGTGCGGCGCGATGGCCGAATGGCTCGGCGCGGGGGTGCAGCGCCTGCTCGATGTGATCATCGGCTTTCCCGGGCTGATCCTCGGTGTCTGCCTGGTGGCCATCCTCGGCCCCGGCTGGTTCGCGCTGTTCCTCACCATCCTGATCGGCGGTCTGCCCAGCGCGGGGCGCCTGGCCCGCGGCGCCTGGCTCACCCAGCAGGGCAGGGAGTACGTCCTCGCCGCCCGGGTGCTCGGCGTCTCGCGCCGGCATCTGCTCGTCCGGCACGTCCTGCCCAACGCGCTGGACGCCATCGTCGTGAACGGCGCCGTCTGGATGGTCATCGGCGTCTACATCGAGGCCGGCCTGTCCATCGTCGGCCTCGGCGTGCAGCCGCCGACGCCGTCGCTGGGCGTGCTGCTCAACAACGGACTTCGGTTCGTGTCCCAGTCCCCCACGTACATCATCGGCCCCGCGGCGCTGCTTCTGCTGCTCGCGGTGGGCGTCGGCCTGATGTCGGACGCGCTCAACGAGGCGGTGAATCGCCGATGAACCCGACGACCGAATCCCCCATGACCGAACCACCGCCTGCGGTCGAGGGCAGGGGTGCGCCGCTGCTGCGGGTCGAAGGACTGGGTACGGAGTTCCGGCTCAGGAGCGGGGCCGTCAGGGCCGTCACCGATGTCAGCTTCGACATCCACGCCGGGGACGTCCTCGGCATCGTGGGCGAGTCCGGCTCGGGCAAGTCGGTCACCGCCCGCTCGATCATGCGCATGCTGCGCGCGCCGGGCGAGATCGTGGCCGGCTCGGTGCGGTTCGACGGCGAGGACCTGCTCGCCCTGCCGGAGAGCGAGATGCGGCGCCGGCGCGGCAGCAAGGTGGCGATGGTCTTCCAGGACCCCCAGGCCGCGCTCAACCCCGTCATGAAGGTCGGCGACCAGATCGTCGAGGCCATGACGATCCACGGCGTCGGCAGAAGGGCGGCGCGCAAGCGAGCGGTCGAACTCCTGGAACAGGTCGGCATTCCCGACGTACAGACGAAGATCGATCAGTATCCGCACCAGTTCTCCGGCGGGATGCGCCAGCGGGTCGTCATAGCGATCGCCCTGGCGAACGACCCGGCGCTGCTCATCGCCGACGAACCGACGACGGCTCTCGACGTCACGATCCAGGCCCAGATCCTGCGGCTGCTGGCCGGGCTGCGCACCGAACTCGGCATCGCCGTCGCCATCATCACGCACGACATGGGCGTGGTGGCCGAGCTCTGCACTGACGTGGTGGTGATGTACAGCGGGCGCACGGTCGAGAAGGGAACCGTCGAGCAGGTCTTCGGCCATCCCCGCCACCCCTACACGGCGGCGCTCCTCGAGGCCATGCCCAGCCTCGACGACGACCGGACCGACGGTCCGCTGCCGGCGATTCCCGGGGCCCCGCCCGACCCCGCCGCGCTCCCGCCGGGCTGCGCCTTCGCGCCCCGCTGCCGCTTCGCCGAGGACGCGTGCACGAAGGAGCCGCCGGTGCTCCTGGAGATCGGGGAGACGGGGCAGACCGCAGCGTGCTTCGTGGCGCAACGCGGCGTGGACGTGGCCGCGGGCGTCGTACGCGAAGAGGCACAGGCCGAAGACGCGGCGCCCGCACCACGGACGCCGACTCCCCCTACGGCCGAACCCGTGCTGGAGATCCGGGACCTCAGGGTCGATGTCGGATCGCGGCGGCGAGGTCTCTTCCACCGTGAACCCCCGGTCCACGCCGTCGACTCGGTGAGCCTGACGGTGGAGGCGGGCCGCACCCTCGGGCTCGTCGGCGAGAGCGGCTGCGGCAAGTCGACGCTGTCGCGCGGCATCGTCGGCGTCAGCCCGATCACCGAGGGGTCGATCCGGGTCGACGGCACCGATGTGAGCGCGATGCGCGAGGAGGACCTGAAACGGGTCCGGTCCTCGGTGCAGTACGTGTTCCAGGACCCCTACGCGTCACTCAACCCACGGCGCACGATCCGGCAGTCCCTGGGCGAGGCGCTCGCGTTCCGGGACATCGGCGGAGCGGCGCTCGAAGCGGAAGCCCGCTCGCTGATGGACCAGGTGGGGCTGCGTCCCGAGCACCTCGACCGCTACCCGCACGCGTTCTCCGGCGGGCAGCGCCAACGGATCGGCATCGCGCGGGCACTGGCCCGCCGGCCGCGCGCACTGATCCTCGACGAGCCGGTCTCCGCGCTGGACATGTCGGTCCAGGCACAGATCATCAACCTGCTGGAGAGGATCCAGGACGAACTCGGCCTGGGCTACCTGTTCATCGCCCACGACCTCTCGGTCGTACGGCACCTCAGTGACACGGTCGCCGTCATGTACCTCGGCAGGATCGTCGAGTACGGCGATGTCGCCGATGTGTACGGCAACCCGCAGCACCCCTACACCGCCGCCCTGTTGTCGTCGTCGCCGACCGCGAGTGTCGGGGCGCGTGCGCGGGAGGCCGTCGTCCTGCGGGGCGATCTGCCGAGCCCGGCGAACCCGCCCTCCGGCTGTCGCTTCCGCACCCGTTGCCCGATCGGCCCACTGGTGCGGGAGGACCGGACGATCTGCGCGGAAGCCGACCCGCAACTCACCCTCACGCCCACCGGGCAGCGTGCCGCCTGCCACTTCGCCGGCGAACTCGCGCACCACTCCTGAAACGTCCTCCGGAAGGAACTCGTATGCGTATCGCACTCAACCCGATTCAGTGGATGGCCAGTGACGACGGCTGGCTCGACCCGTCGAGGGCGCCGGAACGGGAGCAGTTGCTTTCGCTGATCAAGCAGGCCGGTTTCGACTCGGTCATGGCCGAGGTGCCCGCGGACTGGACCGTCGAGCGCTACCGCTCGGTCGTCGACGGGGTCGGTCTGACCCTGGCGCCCGGCTATTTCGTGTGCCGGTCGGACGGCCGGGACGGGAACGAGGACGCGGTCGTCGCGAGCGCCGGCGCCGTCGCGCGCCAGCATGCCGAACTCGGTTTGACGCAGATCGGTCTCGGCCTGGCGATGGGCAAGGACATGCCTCGTGTGGCGCACCCGGCGCGGGCGTACGACGTGGATCCCACGCGCGTCGAGGCGGTGACGGCGTTGATCGGCAGGATCGCCGACACCATGCTCGCCGAGGGCGTCCGGCCCAACCTCCACCCGCACGTCGGTACCTGGATCGAGTCCGAGGACGAAGGCCGGGCGGTGCTCGACGCCCTTCCGGACTCCCGGCTCGGTTTCCTGCCCGACACCGGTCATCTGGCCTGGGCGGGCTCGGACGTCGGCAAGTTCGTCGCGGACTACGCGGAGCGGATCCCCTTCGTGCACGTGAAGGACTGCCGGCTCAGCGTGGCGACGCGGGGCCGCGAACAGGGCTGGGGGTACCAGCAGACCGTCCTGGACGGCCTCTGGGTCGAGCCCGGCCGCGGCGAGCTCGACCTCGCCGGCATCATCGGCAACCTGCCCGGCGACTTCGACGGCTGGCTGATGGTCGAGGTCGACCGCCCGGACATCGCCGACTGCTACGAGAGTGCCGTCGCATCGGCACGCTGGATGCACACCACGTTCGGCAACGCGTCTTCATGAACCCCGGGTGACGCTGTCGGGCGGGCCGTCTTCTCGTCTCCGGCCCGCCCGGCGGCGTCACCGTCGACGCGCCTTGGTGGTGCGCCGCCACCCGAAGGGCCCGGGCAGGTCCATCGACGTCGTACGGCGTCCCGTGCTGCTGTGCGTCTTCCGGGGGCCGTGTTCGCCCCCGGTGGTGATGGACCACGAGCGCCGGTTGATGTTCAGGCGCACTCCGGGCAGGATCCGGAAGCTCTTGCGGAAGGTGAGCGGCATGATGGTTGCTCCTTTCGGCTTCCCTGCCCGGCTACCCCGACTTTCCGAACTGATGGGTGAGGAGCGCGGTTTCACCCCAGGGGACGGTCACTCAGAAACCGCTCTGTGGCCGGGCCGACGGAGTCCACGTCCTCCATGAAGCTCAGCATCCGGGTGTTGACCAGGTCCGGGTGGTCGATCGCCGGACCGTGGCCGGTGCCGGCGATGATCTCGGCGCGCGAGCCGGGGACCAGCCGCGGCACGCGCTCCACCTGCCGCTTCGGGTGTACGAGCAGGCTTCGCTTACCGAGGACGAGGTAGAGCGGGGTGCGGATGGTACGCAACTCGTCCTCGGTCAGCGGCAGCGGCGCCGGGCGGCGTATCCGGAAGGCCCGGACGCCAGCCTGGATCCAGGCGCGTAGTTCAGGCACCACGATCACCGGCTGCTCCAGCCAGGAGGCGAGACGCGGGCGAAGTGCCTTGGGGGCGAAGGTCGCGAAGAGGCTCACGAAGATCCAGACGAAGAATCGCAGCCCCACCTTTTCCAGGCCGCCCGGGTCGAGCAGGGTGACCGAGGCGAGGCGTCCGGGCCTGCGGTGTGCCTGGTTGAGCACCAGCCAGCCGCCGTAGGAGGAACCGACGAGGTGGACCCGGTCGAGGCCGAGCGCGTCGAGCGCCTCGTCGAGCCACTGGGCCGCGCGCTCCGGCTGCCACATCGGTTCCCGCTGGACGCTGCGGCCCGGGTCGCCGGGGGTGTCGAGCGCGTACACGGGGCGTTCGGCGCTGAGCCCGGGGGTGTTGGGGTACCACTGGGCGGAGCAGCCTCCGGAACCGTGGATGAGGACGACCGGCGTACGGGACTCGTCGGCCGGGTCGGCGGGGCCGTACCGGTAGACATGCGTGGTGCCGAAGCTCGTCTCCACGTCCGTCTCGGAGCGTGCGGGCGCGCCCATGGCGTAGAGGGCGTCGCAGGTGGCGAAGTACCGGTCGCGCAAGGTGTCGTCGACGTAGCGACCGATGTCGCGGCGTGGGCTGCTTCGGGTCGTGTGCGCGGACACGGGCGCCTCCGGGGGAGATCGACTCTTCGTAATACGACCGTACCACGATCATGGTACGGCGGTACCATGAAAGGCCCCGGAAGATCCGAACCCACCCGCCCGACACCACTCACGCCCCTGTTAGGCCCTGGGGCCACCGGGTACTCGGCAGCGCGTTCCCGGAACCGCCGCCACACGCTCCGCCTGGGAGGGACGATGCCCGAGTTCGGATACTTCCTGTCGTGCGAGGAACACAGCCCGGCAGAACTGGTCGATCAGGCCCGGATGGGTGGCAACCATCTGGGCCAACCGCCTGGCCCCCGCCCTGCTCGACCGCTGCCTCGCCCGCACCGGTTTCGACGCCCAGCAGGCCGACCGGCAGCCGCCGAACGGTGAGAGCAACCTCTTCGAGCCGGTCGACCAGCCGCAGGGTTCCGACCACGGCGCCCACGGCGTCTTCGACAGCGCGTCGCACAGCCGGTCCTTCGAGGCCACCCTGGCCCGCGACCCCGCCGCCGCCACGACCACGGCTGTGCTGAAAAGACGCGCCCGCGCCTCGTCGCCGGATCAGCGCGTTTGACCGCCACACCGCAGACCGTCTCCCTCCGGAGGGTGTGCGGTGTGACCACCCGAGAAGAAAGTCCGATTTGTCACGCATCTACGCATGGACGCAGCCGAGCCGGAAACCCGGGCGGAATGGTACGGACAGTGAAGCCGCACAGACGGCACAGCGACCACGTCACGGCCGACCGCGAGGGCGAGGGCGAGTCCGGGCGGGCCCCGGCCGCCGCCGGGCCGGACGAGCAGGTGGAGCGGCAGGCCCCGGACAAGCCCACGGACCTGCCCAGAGGCTCGTGGGGATTGGTACTGAAAGGCACCCTGAAGGAGTTCAAGAAGGACGAGCTGGCCGACCGCGCCGCCGCTCTGACCTACTACTCGATCCTGGCGCTGTTCCCCGCGCTGTTGGCGCTGGTGTCGCTGCTGGGGGTCGTCGGGCAGTCGGCCACGCAGGCGGTTCTGGACAACATCCAGAAGCTCGCCCCGGGCGCGGCGCAGGACATCCTGCGCAACGCGGTGCAGCAGATGGAGGGCAAGGGCGGGCTCGGCTCGATCGTGGCGATCGTGGGCCTGGTACTGGCGGTGTGGTCGGCTTCGGGCTACGTCGCCGCGTTCATCCGCAGCGCCAACGCGGTCTACGACATCCCCGAGGGCCGTCCGGTCTGGAAGGTACTGCCGGTGCGGGTCGGCGTCACCGTGATGCTGATGGTGATGGCCGTGATCAGCGCGCTGATCGTCGTGTTCACCGGCGCCCTGGCCCGCCAGGTCGGCACCGCGCTCGGGGTCGGTGACACGGCGCTGACCGTGTGGTCGATCGCGAAGTGGCCGGTGCTGGTGGTCCTGGTCACGGTGATGATCGCGGTCCTGTACTGGGCCACCCCGAACGCGCGCGTCCGCGGCTTCCGCTGGGTCACGCCGGGCAGTTTCCTGGCGCTGCTGATCTGGATGATCGCCTCGGCCGGATTCGCGCTGTACGTGGCGAACTTCGGCTCGTACAACAAGACCTACGGCACCCTCGCCGGCGTGATCATTTTCCTGGTGTGGCTGTGGATCACCAACCTGGCGATCCTGCTCGGCCTGGAGTTCGACGCGGAGCTGACACGCCGGCGTGCCGTCGCCGGAGGCCACCCGGCCGACGAGGAGCCGTACGTCCAGCCGCGCGACACCCGCAAGTGGGACGAAGAGGACCGACGGCGCCTCGGATCTTGAGGTGGTGGAGCACGTGCGCGTGACGAGTGCCCTGCGCGAGGAGGATCGCAGAATGGCCAGGCGGGCGATCGTATGGGGGCCGCCCTGGTTGCGGCGGGTCGGGCCCGTGCTGGATGAGGCGGCCGAGCACACCAAGCTGTGGTGGGCGGCGGCCGGGACGATGGCTGCTGTCGGCAACCGGCGCGGCCGGAGCGCCGCTGCCGCCGGGGTGGCCGCGATGACCGTGGCCGAGTTGCTGTCCAACAGGGTCGCCAAGCAGTTGTATGAGCGGCGCCGCCCGCCGCGGGAGTGGGTGCCGCAGGAAGAGCTGCGTGACTGCCCGGACAGCTCCTCCTTCCCCTCCGGGCACACCGCTGCCGCCGTCGCCTTCTCCGGGGCCGTCGCGCCGGCATGGCCGGCCGCCGGTGCCGCCTGTGGCACCGCCGCGATGCTGGTGGCGGCGCAGCGGCTGCACAGTGGGGCGCACTACCCCTCCGACGTGGCCGCCGGGGGCGCGATCGGGCTGGCCGGGGCGGGCCTGGTGCGGGCGGGGTGGTCGCGCTGGGGCGCGTAACGCCCGACGACGCGGGGGCCGCTCGCCGTCCGTCGTCGGCGCCGGCCGTGTTCACGGGACCAGCCGCCACCGGCCCGCGGCCAACGGTTCGACCACCACATCGGCCCTGCCACCCTGCCCTCCCCCGACGTCCTGCGTCTGCAACAGGAGTTACTGGACCTCGCCACGGCTCCGGCCGGCCCGCACCAAGCCATGAGCGCCTCCGAGCAGTTCGCCGACCTCCGCCCAGCCATGCTGCTGATCTGCGGCACCTGGCCCGCCACCACTCAACATTCGGCGCCTACGAACTCACCCCGCCTGTCTTCCCGAGCAGGGAACCGGGCCCGCTCACCCGCCACCTGCAGAGCGCGCTCCGCGAGCACGGCGACAGGCTTGCTGAGCAGTTGACCGTCTCGGCACGAAGCAGCAACGCACGCTGAAGAGCCCCGGAAACGCTTGATGGCGCTCCACGCATCACTTGTTGATCAAGCGGGCGCGGGATGCCGAAGCCACGTTCCCGGCTTCGTCCAGCGAGCGGGCGCGTCGCCGGCGCTCCTTTTGGGAAGCCGGCCACGCGCAGCAGCTGCTGAGTATCCGTCAGGTCGCGTCGGCGGCCTCCACCATGAGCCCCCGGAGGAAGGTGGCGATCGCGGCCTCGAAAGCCTCGGCAAAGGCTGGGTGC
Organism: Streptomyces vulcanius; assembly: GCF_042653945.1. Classification (NCBI taxonomy): domain Bacteria; kingdom Bacillati; phylum Actinomycetota; class Actinomycetes; order Kitasatosporales; family Streptomycetaceae; genus Streptomyces; species Streptomyces vulcanius. Next base: position 177,027 of record NZ_JBHSFK010000021.1, read on the forward strand.
ATGAACGCCAGGCTCGAGTCGGCCTGGAAGGCGGCGAGCAGTGAGGGGGCGGGACGACTGCGGGTCCACAGGGCGCCGACCAGGATGATGACCATGTGCGCGGCACGGAGCGCCCGCTCGTCGTCGAGCTCGGGGAGCAGGTCGCGGAGCCGCTCGGCGAGCCAGCGGATGGCGTCACGTGAGGACCTCTTGTACCTGGTCGCGACGTCGACGGAGATGTTGTGCTCCAGGATCGCGTGTTGCACGCTCAGCAGTTCGCACAGCATTGGGTGGGCGGCGAACGTAGCGGCCAGCCGTGCCGCGACTTGGCGCGCTCTCACCGGAGCCGGTGCGGACGGGTCGACCCACTCGGGGAACGTCTCGGCGGTCTCGGCCCGGTAGCGGGCGGCCGCCTCGGAGAGCAGGTCGAGCAGCACCGCCTCGCGTGACTCGAAGTAGAGCGTCATGGCGGACTTCGACAGCCCGACCCGGCGGCTGAGTTCGTTGAGGCTCACCGCTGCGACCGGCATCTCGTCCAGCATGCCCGCCGCGGTGTGCAGGATGCTCTGCCGCCGTACCGCGCGCTGCTCCTCGCTGCGTGCGCGATGGAAAGTTGCCACCCCGCAAGGATAGTCGACCGCCGGTCCATTGACTGCGGACCGGCGGTACATTAACTTCAATGTACCGCCGGTTCACTATCTTCCGGCGGACGAGCGGGTCGTGCCGTCGCCGACTGAAGGAAGGGACACGCCATGGAGGCCACGGAGGCTGTCGACTGGGTCGACCCGGACCGGTGGCGGGCCACGCCGCCGACAGAGCGGCTGAGGCTGCTTCGTCTGGTCCAGGCAAATATCGACCGGCACTTCGACGAGCTGGTGGCGGCGGACTGCCACGCGAAGGGCATCGACCCCGCGAATCCGGCCGACGCCCACCAGGTGGGCACGAGCGTGCAGCGCGTCCTGGTGCCGCTGCCCGCGAACGTCGCGGCCGCCATCGACCTGTACGAGGGCCTGGTCCGCAACCGCCCGCTCCAGCCTCTCGCGGTCACCCCTGCCGGGGACGGCCGCTTCGACGTCCGGGTCTCCCCGCGCGGGAAGGACCGCCTGCTCAACGGCGACCGGACCGACGTGCTGCGCGTCGTCGGCGAGCCTCGCAGGGTGGACCCCTACGCGAAGCCCGGCGGCATCGTAGCCGTGCTCGGGGCGGGGAACGTCGCGTCGTCGTTCGAGATGATCCGGGCCCTCTTCGTCGACGGCTACGTGGTCGTCCACAAGCCCCACCACCTCAACGAGGACGCCGATCGGGTGTGGGAGAAGGTCCTGCAACCGCTCGTCGACGTCCACGCTGCCGCCTTCTGCCCTGCCAGCGAGGGGCGCGCCCTGACCCGCGACCCCCGTCTCTCGAAGATCTACTTCACCGGCGGGACAGGCTCCGCCAAGGCGATCATGGAGGCCACCGACACCGAGCTGGTCTCCGAGTGCGGCGGCAACAACCCGTGCATCGTCGTTCCCGGCGACCGCCCGTGGACCGAGCGGGAGATCCGCCATCAGGCGCTCCAGATCGCCACCATCGTCACGATCAGCGGCGGCTCGATCTGCGGCCGGACCCAGACCCTGATGACGAGCCGGCACTGGCCGCAGCGGCGGCAGCTCCTGGACGCGATCACCTTCGCCCTGCGGGACCTCACGCCCGGCTCCAGCACCAGCTACCCCGGGGTCGACAAGACCTTCACGGCCTTCCGCGACGCCTATCCGGGCGGGCGGATCATCCAGCCCGCGGACGGCCGCCCCGCTTCGCAGGTCATGGTGATCGAGGACGTCGGCACCGAGGGCTTCGCCCTCGACCACGAGGCGTTCTGCCAGGTCATGAGCGAGGTCGCGCTCGACGTCGCGCCCGACGCCGGGACGTTCCTTCCCGCCGCGGCGGAGTTCGCCAACGAGAAGCTCCTCGGCACCCTGGCCGCGACGATCCTCATCGACGAGGACACCAGGAAGGCCCACGCGGCCACCGTGGATCGCGCGGTCACAGAACTCCGCTACGGCGCCATCGGCGTCAACACGATGCCGCCGATGGTGTGGACGAACCCCTACCTCATCTGGGGTGGGAACGAGGAGGGCCGAGAGTTCGTCTCCGGGCGCGGCAACTTCGGCAACCTCCTGGGGTACGAGAACGCCGAGAAGTCGATCGTGGTCAGCGGCTTCACCTCGCCGGGCCACTTGATCATGACGAGCAAGCGGGGCTGGCTCGACCTGTCGGCGCGCTTCGCCCGGTACGCCATCCGCCCCACGTGGCCGCGGCTGTTCGCCCTCGCCTTCGCCGCGACGCGCGCGGGTTTCCGTCGCGCCGGTTCCTGACATCCCCGCCGTCGGCCAAGAAGGGACTTCCCATGAGGAACAAGATCGCCCTGGTCACGGGAGCCTCCTCGGGCATCGGCGAGAGCACCGCCCGCCGCCTCCACGACGCCGGCTTCGTCGTCTAGGGCGCCGCCCGCCGCGTCGACCGGATGGCCGCGCTGGCGGCGCTGGCCGCCGCAGGTCTGCGCACCGTCGCCCTCGACGTCACCGACGAGTCCTCGGTCGAGAAGGCGGTCGCGGACATCCTCGCGGCGCACGGTCGGATCGACGTCCTGGTGAACAACGCCGGAGTACGGCTCGTACGGCGCGCTCGAAGACGCCCCGATGTCCGAGGCCCGCTCCCAGATCGAGGTCAACCTCTTCGGCCTCGCACACCTCACCCGGGCCGCGCTGCCGGCCATGCGGGCCCAGCGCAGCGGCACCATCGTCAACATCAGTTCCATGGGCGGCCGGTTCGCCACGCCTTTGGGCGCCTGGTACCACGCCGGCAAGTTCGCCGTCGAGGGACTCAGCGACGCCCTGCGCCTGGAGCTGCGACGCTTCGGGATCGACGTCGTCGTCATCGAGCCCGGCCTGATCCTCACCGACCGGGGCGGCATCGCGGAGTTCGCAACCAGCTCAGCTTCGTGTTCGCCGCCGTCCACCCTCTGAGCGTTCAGGACCAGCGCGGCCTGTTGATCGAGGACTTGAACCGCAGCATCGGACATCTCCAGGTCCGTCGTCGACGACGCCCGTCCCAGGGTCTGCCCGAACGCCATCACGAAGTCGCTGCGGCGCCAAGGCTGGCAAGGTCACCCGCTTGCGCGTGGACCGCATCCTCGACGAGGCCCAGCACACCGCGAACCCGCTCCACCTCGTGCGCCTGTTCGGCATCAGCCCGATCACCGCGATGCGGTACCTGCGCGCCGCACACCCCGCCGGCCTCCGCCCCGACCTGTCGGTGATCGGCATCGACGTTGATCGCTACATGGCGGATTGGATCGCCAGTTGGCGAGCTGCGGTTTCCTTTCATCGCCGCCTCCCGCCGGAACGGCACGGCTGCACGGCGGAGCACTCGATGTAGCCGCCCTGAACAGGCCAGGGGTACACACCCTGGACGGATGTCGCATGCCGTGTGGGGGGCCCTGTCATACCCCGGAACGGCGCTCCCCGGCACAGCTCGCCCTGCCGACCCGCGCCGGTGGTGGGCAGGCTGGACGGTGATGAAGTTCCGGGTTCGGCACTGCGGAGCCCGCGCCCCAGCGTCGGCTGAGCCGCGATGGACGGCATCGGGACGAATCGATACACGGTACCTGGAGTGATTCCGTGAAGTACGTCAATCTGGGCGGCCTGAAGGTCTCCCGCATCGGCCTGGGCGCCATGCCGATGAGCGATGCTCTCTACACCGGCGCGGGGAGGGACGAGGCCGAGTCGATCCGCACCATCCACCGGGCGCTGGAGATGGGGGTCACCTTCGTCGACACCGCCGAGGTGTACGGCAGGTACACCAACGAGGAGGTCGTCGGCAAGGGGCTCAAGGGCCGCAGGAATCAGGCGGTGGTGGCCACGAAGTTCGGTTTCCTCTCCTACTCGGGGCGCGGCGAGGGCGTTCTCGATTCCAGCCCGGAGAGCATCCGCGTGGCGGTGGAGGGGTCTCTCAAGCGGCTCGGCACCGACCACATCGACCTCTACTACCAGCACCGCCTGGACCCGGCCACCCCCGTCGAGGAAACGGTAGGCGCCCTGGTCGAGCTGATCGACGAGGGCAAGATCCGCGCCTACGGCCTGTCCGAGGTAGGAGCCAACACGGTCCGCCGCGCCCACGCCGTCCACCCGGTGGCGGCGCTGCAGACCGAGTACTCGCTGTGGCGCCACGCGGAGGCCGAGTTGCTGCCGCTGACGAAGGAGCTGGGCATCGGCTTCGTGCCGTGGGCGCCACTGGGGCACGGCATGCTCACCGGCAAGATCCGCTCCACGGAGGGCTTCAGCGAGGCGGACTTCCGCACCACCAACCCGCGCTTCACCCCGGAGAACTTCCAGGCCAACCTGCGCATCGTCGACGAGGTGGAGGCCATCGCCGCAGAGGCCGGCGCCACCCCGGCGCAGATCTCCCTGGCCTGGCTGGTCGCCCAGGGCGACAGCGTCGTCCCGATCCCGGGTATCGAGAAGGTCGCCTACCTGGAGGAGAACGCGGGCGCCGACGCGGTCGAGCTGAGCGCCGAGCAGCTCGCCGAGCTGGATCGGCTCACCCCGCCGGCGGGCGCGCGACTGGCCGAGGACTACCTGAAGGTCATCGAGAGCTGACGCCACCCGGCCGCGCTGAGGGTCCTCGTCAAGTCCTGAACATCCTCTTCACCCCCAAGGAACGTCCGTGAACACCCCCCTGCTGAAGCTGAACAACGGCATCGAGATGCCCGCCCTGGGCCTCGGCGTCTACCAGAGCACCCCCGAGGAGACTGTCCCGGCCGTCGAGAGCGCCATCAAGAGCGGATACCGCCTGATCGACACCGCCGCCGCCTACGGCAACGAGAAGGAGGTCGGCGAAGGCATCCGCCGCTCCGGCGTCGACCGCTCCGACCTGTTCGTCATCACCAAGCTGTGGCTGACGGACTACGGCTACAACTCCACTCTGCGGGCCTTCGACACCAGCCTGAGCAACCTCGGCCTGGACCACCTCGATCTGTACCTTCTGCACTGGCCGGTCCCCTCCGACCTGGACGCCACCGCGGCCTCCTACAAAGCCGCGGAGAAGCTGCTCGCCGATGGCCGGGTCCGCGCCATAGGGGTCTGCAACAGCAGCCCCGACCATCTGACCGGCCTGATGGAGCGCACCGAGGTCGTCCCGGCGGTCAACCAGGTCGAGCTGCACCCGCACTTCACACAGAGCGACGTGCGGGACTTCGACACGCGGCACGGCGTCATCACCCAGTCCTGGTCGCCTATCGGCGGCGTGAACCGCTACTTCGCCGCCGCGCCGAGCAGCGTCAAGGACCCCCTCCAGGACCAGGTCGTCACCGAACTGGCCGCCAAGTACGGCAAGACGCCGGCCCAGGTCATCCTGCGCTGGCACATCGGGCACGGCCTGTGCGCGATCCCGAAGTCGGTCACGCCGCACCGCATCGCCGAGAACATCGACATCTTCGACTTCTCCCTGAGCTCCACTGAGGTCGCGGCCATCGACGCCCTCGACACGGGCGTGCGCGGCGGCCCGAACCCGGACGAGGTCCGGCTCGACTCCTTCTCCTGACCCGTGCGTGGCGAGAGGCGGTCGCAGGGCGGCCCCTCCGGCCTTCCGCGACCCGACCGCCGCTTCAAGGACTGGAAAGGAAGGCCATGAAGGGTTACGTCCTCCACAGCAAGAGCGACGCGGCCTGGACCGAGGTACCCGTCCCGCCGCTCGGCCCGTACGACGCGATGATCTGTCCGACCGCGGTCACCACCTGCACCACTGACGCCCACCTGATCGCGACCGCCGCCCTGCCGGCCGCGGTCGGCAAGCCCATCGGACATGATGGCGTCGGTGTCGTCGAGGAGGTCGGCCACCAGGTGAAGGACTTCCGCCCCGGCGGCCGGGGCGTGCCGGGCGGCGCCTCCGACTGGCGCACCCCCGAGGCCCAGCGCGGCGAGGCGAAGCACTACCAGGGCAACAACCCCTCTTCGAGTACGGCGACACGGTCGCCGTCATCGGCAGCGGCCCGGTCGGCCTCATGGGCATCGCCGGCGCCACGCTGCGCGGCGCCAGACGGATCATCGCGGACCAGGTTCTTCAGCTCACCGGCGGCACAGCGGTCGACAGCGTGCTGATCGCAAGCGGCGGGAGCGCCAGCGACATGTTCACCACTGCTCTGCGCATGGTGAACGCTTCCTGACCGGCTGGGAGCAGTTGGGCGGAGGGCCTTGCGCTCATGGGCTCCCGCGACCCGGACGTCATCAAGCCCGTGGTCCTTCCCTGATGAACCTGCCGCCACAGGACGGTCCTTGACTGCAAACAGTCCAGCCGTCGGCTCTCGTGCGGCACCCATACAAAGAAGAGCAATGACCAGAAGAGAAGCCTCCATGAAGAAGCTGTTCAAGCCCGTCGCGGCGATCGCCGCGACGGCAGCCGTCATCGTCTCGGCACCGTCCGCGTCCGCCACGACCGTGCATGCGCGGCCGGTCGTCACCCACGTGAAAACGGTGGCCAAGTTCGACTTCGCCGCCGGCGACGTAGCCGAGAACATCACCATCAACCCGGACCGCTCCGTGACCATCTCGATGGTGGGCACCGCGGCGGGCAAGCGCCCCGAACTGGTGCGGATCGCCCCGTCCGGGCACCGCACGGTGCTGGCCGTCGGCCGGCAGGGCGACGGGATCACCGGCAACACCCGCGGCAGCGACGGCACCGTCTACTACAACGTGTGGTCCGCCGACGCCTCCCGGGCCGGAGTGTGGAAGCTGCCTCCGGGCGGCAGCCCCCAGCGCCTCGCCGCGCTGCCTGCCGACGGGCTCCCCAACGGCCTGGCCATCGACCCGTCAGGGCAGACCCTGTACGTGGCCGACAGCCAGAAGAGCACCATCTGGGCCGTTCCGGTCTCGGGCGGGCCGGCCACCGCCTGGCTGACCGATCCCGCCCTCGCGATCGAAGCGTCCGCCCCCGTGCCGTTCGGCGCGAACGGGCTCCGCTTCCACAACGGCGCGGTGTGGGTCTCCAACCTCAGCAAGGCCACCCTGCTGCGGATCCCCGTCACCGCCACCGGAGCCGCGGGCCGGATCCACACCGTCACCAGCAGCCTCACCGGCGTCGACGACTTCAGCTTCCTGAGCGACCGGTCCAATGTGGTGTTCGCCGCACAGAACGGCCCGAACCAGGTCTCGGTGGTCTACCCGAACGGCACCACCGAGACCGTACTGACCGCCGCGGACGGCCTCGCCTCGCCCACCTCCACCGCCGTGCGCGGGAAGCAGCTCTACATCACCAACGGCGGACTCAACGAGCCCCACGACCCGAAACTGCAGAGCGGGACCATCAACCTCGGCGCCCTGTTCGCGCACTGACCATGGCCGGGCCACTCGCGTCGAAACATGCTTAGCCCTACCCCACAAGCGCAGGTGGCCTGGCTGCCGGCCCGGGGCGACGGCATCCCGCACAAACCTGCCGCCGCGTGCGTCCCCGCCGCGGCGGCACGGCTACGCAAGGAAATCCCATGACTGCACGCTCCCCGCTCCTCAAGCTGAACAACGGCGTCGAGATGCCCGCCCTGGGCCTCGGCGTCTACCAGAGTTCCCCGCAGGAGACCGCCGCCGCCGTCTCGACCGCGATCGGGGACGGCTACCGGCTGATCGACACCGCGGCCGGCTACCAGAACGAGAAGGAGGTCGGCGACGGCATCGTCCGCTCCGGCGCCGACCGCGGTGAACTCTTCGTCACGACCAAGCTGTGGACGGCCGACTACGGCTACGACTCGACCCTCCGAGCCTTTGACACCAGCCTCACCAAGCTGGGTCTCGACTACCTCGACCTGTATCTGTTGCACTGGCCGAAGCCGTCGGCGTTCGACGCCACGGTGGCCTCGTACAAGGCGGCCGAGAAGCTGCTGGCAGACGGCCGGGTGCGGGCGATCGGTGTCTGTAACCACAACCCCGACCACCTGCAGAACCTCCTCGACCGCACCGACGTCGTGCCCGCGGTCAACCAGGTCGAGTTGCACCCGTACTTCATCCAGTCCGAGGTACGCGAGGCAAACGCCCGGCACGGCATCGTCACCCAGTCCTGGTCGCCCATCGGCGGAGTGAACGTCTACATGGCCGCCGACCCCAACGCGGTCAAGAACCCTCTCCGGGACCCGGGCGTCACCGAACTCGCCACCAGGTACGGCAAGACCCCGGCCCAGGTCCTCCTGCGCTGGCACCTCGAACACGGCCTCTCCGCCATCCCGAAGTCCGTCAAGGCACACCGCATCGCAGAGAACATCGACCTCTTCGACTTCGCGCTCACACCCGACGACGTGGCCGCCATCGACGCGCTGGACACCGGGGTACGCGGCGGTCCCGACCCCGACAACCGATAGCCGCAAAGGCCGCACCGCACGGCACCCCTGGGCAACGCGCCAGCCGGTGAGTTCGTGGCCTGGGCCGGGCGAGAATATGCGAACCCGTCAGAATCTCGACGGCCCGATCCCGACACGTACGTCGATACCCAGCCGGGAGAGGGTGCGCACCCGCATTACCTCCCCCAGCCGGCGCGGGCCGACGCCGTGATACCGCAGGACGCCAGTGTCAGGCAGAGTGTGATGTCTCACCAGAGCATGTTGTCGCAGGACATCAGAGTCATGGACGGCACGCAAGTAGCTGCCCCACTGCTAACCATCGGTGACCGCGCCCGTCGGACCGGACTGCCAGTGCGGACCATCCGGTACTGGTCGGAGACCGGGGTGGTTCCCGAGGCCACGCGCAGCGCGGGCGGGCACCGACTCTGTGACCCGGCAGGACTGGCCCGGCTGGAGTTGGCGGCCACCCTGCGCGAGCTCGGTCTCAGCCGTGCCGAGGTCCGGAGCGTACTGAACCGCGAGAGCACGGTGGCCGAGGTGGCTGCGATCCATGTCGCGGCACTTGATGCCCAGATCACCACGCTACGGCTGCGCCGCGCAGTGCTGTCCGCCATCGCCGCAGGAGATCGAGAGGAGCCAGGGCACATGGATCGTCTGAACCGTATGGCACGGTTGTCGGCACAGGAACGGCAGCGGATCATCGACGACTTCGCAGCCCGCGTCTGCGAGGGCCTGGACGCCGAACCCCAGTTGCGGGACCGGTTGCGCGGCGGCGGCCACCGGCTGCCGGACGCCCCGACCCAGGAACAGCTGGACGCCTGGCTGAAGCTGTCCGAGATGATGCAGGATCCGGAATTCCAGCAGATGACGCGCCGAGCCATGGAGCAGAGCACCGGCGGTCACCCGGAGACCAGCGGCACCGGGCAGAACTCGGAGCCGGACAGGCACCGCCTGTTCGCCCAGAATCTCGACCGCACCATCGGCGCGGCGATGCGCGAGGGCGTCGAGCCGGACTCACCCCGAGCAGCCGAGGTCGTCGATCGTCTGCTCGGCGATCCCGGCCCCGAGCGCCGAACGGCCGTCCGTGACCGCCTCAGGGCCCACCTGGACGCAGGTATCGACGAGCGCCTGGAGCACTACCGCCGACTGCTGGCAGTCATGCACGGCCAGCAGCCACCGTCCCCCCGCGCCGCTCTGTACGCCTGGCTGGCCGACGCAATCGACGCGGGAGCCAAGCAGTTTCGTGAAGTCGACCCAGGGATTTTGAGGTGGGGCGAGTCGATAGTCTCGGTGGGTGATGAGGGAACCTGTGGCCGAGCTGCCAGAAGTTGAGTACCGCCGCGTCTGGGGGCGCTTCAACACGGAGTTCAGCTTCCGGCCCAGCATGAATCCGTTCAAGTGGCCGGCTATCACGGAGCCTGTCGCGTCGGTCACCTGGAGCCTGGCGACGCTTCCGGACGACCCTCCTTACGAGCGCCTCGACCGTCTGGTCGGGATAGTCGAGCAGGGGCTGACCTCCTGTGTCGGCCCACACGGCACGCTGTTCGCGCTTGATTGGCAGCACACGTCGTATCAGTTCGCCCCGCAAGAGGTCGGCGGTCGTGGGCAGCAGCCTTGGCCCCTGAGCCCGTATCCCGATGGTGACTACTACATCTATCTGTCCGAAGACTTCCGTCTGGGCAGCTTTGGGCACCCTTGGGAAGAGTCCCTCTGCCTGTTCGGGCAGGAACTCCTCGACTACGTATCCGCTGAGGTCGACAAGGTTCTTGGTCTACCGATCCGCAGATCCGGCCAGGCGGTCCGCTCCGCGTAGCGCACTGTCTGGCTCACGGGCTGGTGAGAATCCGTGCCCGCGGCAGGGCGAAAGACGCGCGGCCGTACATGCTCCTCTTGAGGAGATTGACTCTGCAGACTCGACGACGCCGGACCTGTAGGACAGGGTGAGGCCCGCGGTGACTGCGTCGATTTCCTGGCGCAGGAAGCTGGCGAAGGAGCGGATCGGCCTCAGATCGCAGCGTTCGGCCTGCCGGATCCACTCACCCAGCAGGTGGCCTCGGCGGTGACGGACCAGGTCAGTGAAGGCGCGGGCCAGGTCGCAGGCGTTGGTGATGTCCGGGCAGGCCAGGCGGACTTGCTCCAGGGCGTCGGCGTCGCCCCGTGGGAGGACCTCTCGCGGCCGCATGATCCACCCGGTGATCTTGCGGGGAGCCGGAATCGGCGCGGGAGCCGGGACGGCTGTGCCGTCACGCAGGGTCCCCACGTCGAGGGGTACGTTCCTGCGGTCGCGGGCGGATGCGAGTAGGACGTCGAAGCTGGTGTCGCGGTAGCGGTGCATGGTCTTGCGGTCCAGTCCGAGGCGGCGGGCGAGCTCGCTGAGCGGGTAGCCGACGTCGACCAAGCGGTTGATCTCCTCGTGGCGCCGCAGGACCCGGTCCACGATCAAGGTCGTCGGCAGGGCCTCAAGTGCTGGCATCCTCAGCTCGGCCCGTTGGGTACGCTCGGCGTATTTCTGCAGGCAGACGCGATGCTCATTGCAGGTCTTCTCCACCGCGAGGGAGAGGTTGCGCAGCGGGTGCCAGCGATCTGCCACCTCGGTTGCGTTCGGAGCGGCTTCTTTGACCGCGCGGGTATAGGCGCTGGCCCTGTCCCGGCACACCACCTCGGCTCCGGGGTGATCGTGCAGCCACGCGGCCAGCGTCTCGGAGGTGCGGTCCGGCAGGACGTCGACCGGCCGCCGAACTCCGACGTCGACCAGGATGGTTCCCGTAGCGAACACCGCGCCGGAACGCGAACTCCCCGGCCGACGGCCCGGAAGGTCGATGGACCCGGCCAGCCTGCTCGACCGGCTCCGAGCAGCCGGGGTTCCCTCCCAGCGCGGCCGGTCCTCAGCAATCCGTCAACTGGTCCTCCAGGCCCCCGCACCCGTTGTCGCCCGGGCACTCGGCCAGCACGGCAAGGCCACTCACCCCGAGGCCGGCGGAACCTGGAGCCGATACGCTCCCGGCGACCACAGCCGGTGACCGCTACAGGTCTCCCGTTGCGCCCGTCTCTGCGAAGCGGACAACGCAGCGACGGATGTAATCAAGGAAGTCCGGCAGGTTGTCGGCGACCTTGTCGAACTCCGCATCGTCCAGGGAAGCGGTGCGAGAACGGTGGATCGCGCCGCCCCAGTCGGCGACGTAGAGGATGCCCCCACCGTTCGAAGCGATCACCATCCCGTGAGGGTCATCGGCTTCCGGAACGAAGACGGACCCTTCCTCCGCGAGTCTGTGCAGGACATCGCGAGCCGAGTGGACGAAGTAGCCGTTGCCCACCTCTGGCAACACCACTTCCCCGATCGATTCGTAGAACGTCAGCAGATCCTCGAATCCCAGAAGCTCCCGACCGTAGTCACGGGCAGCCCGAAGGTCCTCTTCGTCGGCGACCCTGACTTCATTCGTGCCCGGCTCGTAGCCGTACGTCTCCTCGAACGTCGAGATCATGGAGCTCACCGCATCCGTGATCTCCTCACGCCACCGTGACAGCCATGCAGCCGAGTACGAGAGCTGATCCATGGCCCGGATCATGCCACTGTCGCGTTCAGCACGGGCCCCGCCCCGGCATGGGTTGTCAACGCAGAGCGACAAGGCCCCATACCCGTCCGGGAATACGGGACACCTGAACATGCGAGCTCACCGGTCCCACGGCCGAACCACGTCCCCGAACCTCCGCGAGCTGCGGGCCGTCCGCTCCACCCCATTGGTAGACGCACGACGACGCCCGAGCCCGAACCTGCCGAGAACGGCCTCGCCGCGCCCCTGACGCGCGCGACGCATGGGTGCCCGAGGGTCTGTCGCCGTGCCTCGCGACGTCGGATCCGTGGGTTCGTGGTCAAGCCGCCGGGCCGGCGCCACGGCGGCAGGTGGACACAGCCAGGCTGGGCCCCACAGTCACGACTGGTCGGGGTGGCTGAGACGCACCGTCTCTCCGCCGAATGGCAGATGCGTGACTCGGCTGGCGAGAAGCCAGGTGTCCTCGACCTTCCGGAACGTGTCCTCGTAGTGGCCCACGTTCGCGGGGAGCCTCGGGGGCACCATGCCATCGGTATGGCCGTCGACCCGGTAAGTGGCGAAGTAAGAGGTGGCGGTGGCCGCCGACGCAGAATTCACCGTGACCAAGATGTTCGTAGACATACGGCGTGACAGCCGGTCCTTGGGTCGCGAACCGAAGTAGCTGCGGAGCGCCTCACGCCCCTCCACTCTGCGGTCGCCGTAAGGCCACTCCCACACCCCGTCAGGTGTGAAGAGGTCCGCGACACTGCTCGGATCTCCCAGGTCAAGGCGGCGCACGAACTCGACGATCAGACGCTCGCAGGCTCGCTCGGCGAAGAGACGTTCCATCGGGTCAAGGGCTTCAGTCGACATCATCAATAGCTACCAGCCCTCCATGGGGTACTGCGATGGCTTTTGGGCTGCCGATTCCCCTGGCCCGTGAACGCGACGCCTATCTTCGACGCGGCACGACAGTGAGAACCGCTCTCGACGGGTCGCTCCAGGAGTCGGCGGCAGAGTTCGCGTAGCGAATCGCGGTCCTCTCGCCGAGTCCGAAGACCTCGGCGAGGTGGAGCGGGTCGGGACCGTGGACGAGTGCCTCTTCGAGCTGACGGTCCATGCAGAGTCGTTCCAGCGTCGCGATCTGGCCGTGCAGCGCCGGGCCGCGACGGAGCTCTTGCTGATGGGGCCCTTTCCCAGGGCGGTCTGCCGCTGGCGGACGAAATCCTCGATGTCTGCCGCAAAGAAAATGTGGGGGTCTCGGCGACACCACCGCGCTGGTCCGTCGCGCCTGGAACCTCGAAAAACTTGCCGCCTCGTACGACAAGTACCTGCGAGTACATGCGAGTACATGCGAGTACCTGCGCTCGTGGTCCCCGTGCCTGCCTCCGTCAGGGAGCCGGGGGGCCTCGAACCCGGCGACGCCTTCGCCGTCCACACCCTGGCCCTCGATCAGTGGAGGCGCTTCCCCTACCGCCTTCCCTCCGGCCTCAGGCGAGTTCCAGAGGCGTTGTCTCCAGCAGGTCGGCGGCCACCCGGCGGGCGGGCTCCATCGTCCGCTCCGCGATGCGCCGGAAGGTCTCTTCCGCCGATCGGGCCGGCCAGTCGGGTGGCAGGTGCCGGGCGGGCAGCCGGGGATCCGTGCGGATGGTGCCCATCCACTCCGCGACCAGGCGCAGGTGGGTGGCGAGCGGGTCGGCGGAGTGATCGCCGGCGTGGGTGATCCAGCGTTTCTCGAAGGCCGTGTAGCGGGCGGCGATCTTCGACAGGTCCCAGGTGTCGCGGATCATCACATCGATGTCGGTGGCGGCGTCGGCGCGCGCGTGGAAGATCTTGACCTGGGCGGCGATGCCGAGTTCGGCGACGGTCTCGGAGATGTCGACGTCGCCCGGGGCGATCCACAGGCCGTTGTAGAGGGGGCCGAAACCGGTCCAGGTGAGCCGGGAGCGCAGGTCGTGGCGCTGGCGCTGCCAGGCTTCGGGCAGCGAGAAGCCGAGCAGGGTCCAGGTTCCGTCCCAGTCGTCGTTGACCGCGCTGGTGTGCCAGATGCGGATGCGGCCGTTGTGCAGGATCTGCGCCGCGTGCGGGGTCAGGCCGAAGTACATGCGGCGCCCGCGCCGCCGGCGCTGGAGCAGGCCGCGGTTCACCATGCGGGTGAGGGTGGAGCGGACGGCCTGCTCTCCGACTCCCACGCGTCCGAGGACGTCGATGATGCTGCCCGAGTACACGCACAGCGGGCCCTCTTCCAGGACGTGGTCGCCGAAGAAGGCGAGCAGCAGCGACTGGGGGCGCAGCTGGGGGCCGGCCGGGGAGTCCGGGGAATCCGGGGAGTCCGGGGAGTCCGGGCCGGCGGCACCGGAGAGCTCCTCGTCCACGTCGGAGAGGTTCACCTGCGAGAGCGTCACGTCGGCAAGGGTACGACCGCCCGCCGTGGGCCGGGCGGGCGGCGCGGGCTCAGGGCCGGTGCCGGTCGGCGGGGTGTGCCAGGTCATAGGGGCGCGGGATCGGTGCGGAGCGACAGGTGACGTAGCGCGCGGCAAGAGGAACCGGCCCGCGCGGCGGGGTCGGCGCCCTGCCGACGGCCCGTGGCGGCGGCCTTGGCGTCGGAGGCGATCCGGGGAGTTCGGTTCAGCACGGCAAGATCCACGCCGGGCGGGAGACGAGGCGAACAGGAGGGCCGCCGGGGCGACGCTCGTGCTTCTGGCGGATGCGGGACTTCACGAAGCGGACTCCTTGGTCGTGGTGAAGGCGGCGGGAGCGGTGCTGTGCGGGAGCGACGGGGACACCGCCACGCCCCGTGGAGGGTCCGGCCGGAGAGCGGGGCCGAGCCTTCGCGGTCTCTTTCGTCCGGGGGCATGACACCGCGAAGGTAGGCATGTAGATTGCGGCCGTCAAGAACGTGCACAACATCATGCGCTCATTGACGGCTCATTGATGGCTCGCCGGCAACGACACGGCGTCCGCCCGACCCGCCCATTCAGCCAAAAGTTCATAAAACCGCACAAACCAAGTGAATCATTCTCATTCACCTCTCGGTCAGGAGGAGCCCTATGCGACGGCGCATTCTCGGGCTTGCGACAGCAGTGGTCACCGCCGCCGGTGCGGCCGGATGCGGGTCGTCGTCCGCCGACGCCGGCGGTTCATCCGCCTCGGGCAGCGGCAAGACCACCCAGGTCAAGGTCGGCATCATCCCGATCATCGACGTGGCACCGCTCTATCTGGGCCAGAAGAAGGGCTTCTTCAGCAGCCGCGGCATCGACCTGAAGATGGAGAGCGCCCAGGGCGGCGCCGCGATCATCCCCGGCGTGGTGAGCGGACAGTTCCAGTTCGGGTTCAGCAACACCACCTCGCTGATGATCGCCCAGACCAAGGGAGTTCCGGTGACGTCGGTGGCCAACGGCTCGGCCACCACCGGCAACACGACGGCCGACGTCAGCGGTGTGGCGGTCAAGAAGGACAGCGCGATCAAGTCGGCCAAGGACCTCGCCGGGAAGACCGTGGCGGTGAACACCCTGCAGAACATCGGTGACACCACCGTGCGCGAGACGGTCCGCAAGGACGGCGGCGACGCCTCCAAGGTGAAGTTCGTCGAGCTGGCCTTCGATCAGATGCCCGCCGCCCTCGACGGTGGCCGGGTGGACGCGGCCTGGATGGGCGAGCCGGCGCTGACGATCGCCAAGTCCCAGGGCGCCCGGGTCGTGACGTCGCCGTTCGCGGAGACCGACCCCAAGCTCACGCTGGCCACCTTCTTCACCTCGACCCAGGTGGCGCAGAAGAACCCAGACCTGGTGAAGAAGTTCTCCGAGGCGATGACCGAGTCGCTCACCTACGCCTCCGCACACCCGGACGAGGCGCGCCAAATCCTCACCACCTACACGAAGATCGACGGCAACGTGCTGAAGAACCTGACGCTGCCGTCCTGGCCCGCCGCGTACGACATGGCCTCTCTGGAGAAGCTGGCCTCGCTCGGTGAGCAGGACGGACTCTTCGACGACAAGAAGCCCGACCTGAAGGCGCTGTTCCAGTGACACCGTCGGCCATCGCGTCCGTGAAGACGAAGCCCGCCGGGACCGGGACCGGTCCCGGTCCCGGCGGGGCCCCCGCCCGGATCGGGCCCGGCACCGTCACCGCGCTGCGCGGGCTCGCCGGGCTGGCCGGCCTGGTGGCGGTACTGGAGGTACTCCCCCACACCGGTGTGGTGTCGGCCGACTACCTTCCGCCCGCCTCGCGGATCGGCCGCACGCTGTGGCAAGTGCTCGCCGAGGGCGCGTTCTGGACGGCACTCACCGACACCCTGACCGGGTGGGGTCTGGGCCTGGCCATCGCGGTCGTCGCCGGAGTGGCGGCCGGTGTCGTGATCGGCTCCGTCCCCGTGCTGCGCGCGGTGACCGCCTCCACCATCGAGTTCCTGCGCCCCATCCCGTCCGTGGCGCTGATCCCGGTGGCCGTGCTGCTCTACGGCACCGAACTGCAGTCGACGCTGCTGCTGGTGGTGTACGCCTCCTTCTGGCAGGTGCTCGTCCAGGTGCTGGCCGGCACGCAGGACGTCGACCCGGTCGCGGACGACACCGCCCGCAGCTATCTGCTCGGCAGGTGGGGGCGGGTGAGATACGTGCTGTGGCCCACCGCGCTGCCGTATGTGATGACGGGTGTACGGCTGGCGTCCGCCGTGGCGCTGGTCCTCGCGATCACCGCGGAGCTGGTCATCGGCTCGCCGGGCCTGGGCCATGAGATCGCCGTCGCGCAGAACTCCGGCGCCGTACCACGGGTGTACGCCCTGGTGCTGGTCACCGGGTTGCTCGGAGTGGCGATCAACCTGGTGGCGCGGGCCGTGGAACGGCGGGCGCTGCACTGGCACCAGTCCTTGCGCAGGGAGGGATGATCCGATGACCGTCATCGCAGTGGGCCGTCGTGCCCTGCTCGTACTGGGTCTGCCCGCGGTGCTGTTCGCCGTGTGGTGGTTCGCCACCGCCGGCAGCACCGACTTCTACTTCCCGCCGCTCTCCGCCATCCTGCGGAAGTTCGGGGAGGTCTGGGTGGGCGACCGGCTGACGTCCGACGTCCTGCCCAGCCTGCTCCGGCTGACCGTGGGCTACCTCCTCGCCGTCGTCATCGGCGTCGGACTCGGTCTCGTGGTCGGCACGCACCGCGTCGTACGGGACGTCCTGGAGCCGGTCCTCGAGCTGTTCCGCGCCATCCCGCCACCGGTGCTGATCCCCGTGATCATGCTGTTCGCGGGCATCGGCGACACCATGAAGGTGCTGGTCATCGTCAGCGGCTGCATCTGGCCGATCCTGCTCAACACGGTCGAGGGCGTGCGCGCCGTGGACGAGGTACTGAGCGACACCTGCCGCTCCTACGGCATCACCGGCCCCGCCCGCCTGTGGCACCTCGTGCTGCGCTCGGCCAGCCCGCAGATCGTCACGGGCATCCGGCAGTCGCTGTCCATCGGGATCATCCTCATGGTCATCAGCGAGATGTTCGCCGCCAGCAACGGACTGGGCTTCACCATCGTGCAGTTCCAGCGCACCTTCGCCATCCCCGAGATGTGGAGCGGCGTCCTGCTGCTCGGCCTGCTCGGTTTCGTCCTGTCCCTGCTCTTCCGCCTCGCCGAGAACCGGGTCCTGGCCTGGTACCACGGCCTGCGCCGCGCCCAGCGCAACACCTGACCGGCCACCCGGTCCGCCCCATGAAGGAGACGCCGATGCTCGACGTACGCAACCTGCAGAAGACCTACACCGGCCGGAACCGCACCGTCGAGGCACTGCGCAGTCTCAGCTTCCACATCGGCGCCGGTGAACTGGTGTGCCTCGTCGGCCCGTCCGGCTGCGGCAAGACGACCCTGCTCAAGTGCATGGCCGGACTGCTCACCCCCACCGGCGGCGAGGTGAGCCTGGACGGCCGCCCGGTCAGCGGGCCCCCGCCGGGCATGGCGGTGGTCTTCCAGGAGTACGGCCGCTCCCTGTTCGCCTGGAAGAACGTGCGCGACAACGTCGCCCTTCCACTGCGCCGCAAGAAACTCGGCAAGGCCCGCGAGCGGGAACTCGTCGACCATGCCCTGGAGGTGGTCGGCCTGGCCGACGCCCACCACGCCTACCCCTGGCAGCTCTCCGGCGGCATGCAGCAGCGCGTCGCCATCGCCCGTGCCGTCGCCTACGAGCCGAAGGTGCTGCTCATGGACGAGCCCTTCGCGGCGGTCGACGCGCAGACCCGCGCCGATCTGGAGGATCTCATCCGCCGTCTGTGGCGCGAACTCGGCGTCACCGTCCTGTTCGTCACGCACGACATCGACGAGGCCGTCTATCTCGGCCAGCGCACGATCATCCTGTCCAAGTCGCCGACCGTGGTGCAGGAGGACCTGACCATCGACCTGCCCGACGAGCGCGACCAGTTGCACACCCGCTCCAGCGCCCGCTTCGGCGAACTGCGCGCGCACGTCTACGAACAGATCCAGCGCGCCAAGCACCACAGCGGCGACACGGCGGCGGTCTCCGTCGCGAGCGGGGCAGGCGCCGCGACCGCGGCCCCACACCTCTGAAGGAACCGCCGCGCGGTCTTCGTACCGCTCGGGACAGTCGATGGACGAGATGCTCTCCCTCGGGCTGAACATCAGGTACCCCGACCTCTGAGCTTGTTCTTTTACCCCTCAACCGTTGTAGGGCAATGAGTGTCTTCTCTCGGCGGACGGTTTTGCCCACGTCGTAGCGGGGTGCCCGTTGCCTGTTTCTCGCGCCGGGTGGCCGTCCAGGGCCGGGTCGGTGGGGTTTCGGTGCTTGGGCGGGACAGGGCAGAGGCTGTCGCACGGCTTCTGCCCGGGGAAGGTCAAGAGCGATTCGTTGTTCGGTTCCAGGGATCAGGGAGACGCCGGACTCTTGGCTGGTGGGGCGGAACTTCTTGTCGGGCGACCGTGAACG